>JBBRVB010000075.1:0-12872 GCA_038247275.1 Chroococcales cyanobacterium | reverse complement strand
ATAACTGGATGGACGGTTATCCGCCCATTTTGTGTAGCTAATCCGCTAAGATGTTAGTGTGTATGCTTTTGGCAAGATTTCAGCCACTGCCCTCGCGGTCATCATCGATCGACAGTCGATCCGTATTGAAGCTCGATGTAACTAATTATATACAGCCGCCTTGTCGATTTTCATCGTCAATTGTCACATAAAATGACTAGCAACAAAGTATACAAAGGCTAATACCACTTGCCTAGACTAACCAAAAAAATTTCATTATAATAGTAGATGTGGGCAACAACGCTATCTATCAAAAGGAGTATTTACGCCAATCTGATTGAATAGTCGTTCACACGCGAGAGTCACACTGTTTTCCAACGGTTTGCGATTGTACTCCGGCACAAGTGCCTTACGAGGATTAAAGCATTGCTATGGTATTAAGTCCAGTGAAGTCTGAGTGGAACAAAGTTAGTTTTTCATCAACGCTCTTTCTCTGTCCGATTATCGATAACCTGTTGTCGAAAGTCCCTGGTAAATGGCACGCTGAAATTAGATTAGGACTCCAAGAAGCATTAGTAAATGCTGCTAAACACGGAAATAACCTCGACCCCCGCAAGCAGGTTGTTGTCCGTTTTTGTTTGGAAGAGGGGGCATATTGGTGGATCATCTCGGATGAAGGCGGTGGATTTCAGCCACCAGAGCGCAGTCGCCAAGAACAAACCGCCCAGCTATTACCGCAATTAGAATCAGAGTCAGGACGTGGAATGTTCCTGTTGCATCAAATATTCGATCGAGTGGTTTGGAATCGCCAAGGAACAGAAATCTCCTTGTGCAAGCAATTATATTCTCAGCTTGCTGGCGTTGGCGATAGCCTGCCGTTAGGCACAGCCTCTCCGCAGGAGAATCGCGAACCACTTTTATCCTAGATCGCAATTTTAGTTAATTTCATTGTCGAAGTGCCCTGTCTGGATGTGCTTTTTCCGTCGGGTTTCCCGACGTTGGCGCAACCTCTCTGACAGCAGAAATGTACATCGCTTGTGGGTACCCTACCAGGTTGCCCCTAAGTTATTTGAGCATATTTCACCATCTAATTATTTGCGTGCTGAGATTAAGTCTTCTAAAGACTGAGTGAGATCCTGGTGGAGTTTTTTGGCTCCGACTTTGCTAGAAGATTGTTGATAGTCATTTACCTGTAAAGGTTTGCCAAGTTCGACGGTGACGCGATCGCGAAATTTGGGATAAGGATGCTCGTAATCGAGATTAATCGGGATAATCTTGAGGTCTAGATCGGGTTTTAACGATACCGCTTGCATCGCAATCCGACTCAAACCCTCTTTCAGCGGGTACAACACACCATCGCGAATGAGATTACCTTCAGGAAAAATCGTTAACATTTCGCCTTGGTGAAGCAACTCCACACTATGACGAATAACGGCTAGACTTCGCTTGGTGGTATCGATCTCAAAACACCCCAATCGTCGCAAGAACCAGCCTTGAATGCCTTTCATTTCATCAGTGGTGGTCATAATTCTCGAACTTCTACCTGTGACATACGGTCCAACGGCATAGGCAATCAGCAGCGCATCCCATCTAGTTCTGTGTGTAGGCGCGAGAATTACCGCACCTGAATGTGGAATATATTCTTTCCCAAGGATCTCGATCTCCCGAAAAAAGCCAGGAAGAACGATATATTGACCCAATGGATGAATAATTTTCGTTAACCAAGGTGAAACCCCAGATGTGACAGGTTGAGTAGATGAGGGTGCGGAATTGTCAGGTTTGGGATTGGTGAGTTCGGAACCAGTCATGGCGGTTGAAATGTGCGATCGATTTAGCTATTCCTACTTTACCTAAATGGGAGAGCTTTCTAGAAATTCTACATGACAGTTATTTAAGTGCCACAAATTAACAACTTAATTTGTCGAGTGGATTCAAATCCTCCGTAGAATAGATAGACGCTTACCGAAGCAGATCTCAAGAGAGCATCGCGGGAAGCGATCGCCGACTCGATCGAAACTGTCTGCAATGGACAGATCGATGCAGTGCTTGCCATCGGTGGATGTGATAAAAATATGCCAGGAGCGATGATTGCGTATCCGCAAGCAGATTTTACCCAAACAAATTCTGACCAGAAAAGCCTTTGAAAATGCGATCGCGGTATCTTGGCAGTCGGGGGTTCTACCAATGCTGTCTTGCATCTGTTAGCCATCTCTAGAACGATCGGCGTACCGCTGTCGATCGATGATACTGGCGATCGCGACTCATGTTTTGGCAGCCTAAAGCAGATGCTTGATATTCATAACTAGGATGAATAATCATCGGATATAGATCGCAAGCATTGGGGAAATCTTGCTGCATCTAAAAGTACGCGATCCCGATCGAGATATTCGCGATCGATCGCCTAACATCGAGGATCGTTCCCGCCGATCGATCGCTACCCCGATCGCGAGCGCGATCGAATAATTCCGCTGCTTCTCGATGACTGCAACTGGTGGAACCCAAGATCCCGACGGTTCGATCGCGACTTGAGGAGCCTGGGCAAAAGAAGAACGTTAACATGCCCGCCGTCTCTTACCCCTTTCCACCAGCATAGCCAGTAGCTAGCCAGAGTAGAGATCTAAAGCTATCTCGCACCGTTTTCTGAAGTGGTTCTGTCGGTCGCCCACTGACAAAAGTTACTGGTTTAACTTTAATGCCTCGGCTACCAAAGACAATTTCACCGATCGCCCGCGCGCGCGGAAGATGATCGTCAGATGTCACCAAATAGACACTAGTAATCCCTTTAGACTCAAATCGATCGACCAAAGTTGTGAAGTTAGTCACTGTATCGATCGCTTGATAATCCAGATGCAAACTTTCTGCCGAAACACCAGCCTTTTTGAACACCCGCTTGGCGTATCCCGGCGGCGCACCACTCGAAATCCACACCGGTAAATTGGGATGGGTATGTGCAAATTTTGCCCCAAAGATCTCACGTTCTTCTTCGCCACCGAGGACAAAAATTGCTTGAGGTTGAATCCAGGTATTTTCTAGCTCGCGATAGCCAAGCCACGCGATCGGTAGCATCAGCGGTGAAATTTGTAATAATAATTTTAATAGTCGCCAACGACGGTAACGTCGCTTGCGAAGTGGGGGCAAAGGAGATCGGGGAAGGGTATGATTATGCGCCATGCTGCAATGAGCTTGGAGAGGACAAATTAACAAGCTAGACTGTACCTAGCAAATGCTAGGCTTAAGTTACCACAATTTATCAATGCAAACAACGCACGGGACTGGCGGGAATCGAACCCACGGCCTATCGCTTAGGAGGCGATCGCTCTATCCTACTGAGCTACAACCCCAAACAGCAACTCATTGTATCAGATTATTGACTGGTGACTAATTAATCTAGATATCTGGCGTGGCTTGGATCTACCTCAACCCAAACCACTCAAAAAATCAACAATTAAGGTTCACTTTCACTCACGACCCTAAATCTTCAATTTGACACTAGGAAGATCGTAACTATCGATTCTCCAGGGGCGCGACTGAAACACATGCGGAGGAAATCTCCGCATGTGTTTCAGTCAAGACAGAGGCTCGCGGGAACGAGTAACTAGTCACCAGCAACTCAACTAAAACAACTTACCAATAATATTCCCCAAATCGTTAATCGGATTACCATCGCCATCCGCATCGAGCATTTTTGTTGCCATGCCGATTAAGTCATTACTATCGCCAGCACCACCTAATGTTTGGACGATGCTACTGGGATCGCTGCCACTTTGTTGACTAAATTTACCGATCGCCGCGATCGCGATCGGTGCCAGTATGCCCAATAGTTGAGTAACGATACCATTGTCCATCCCCGTCTGTTGACCGATCGTACTCGCGATCGAGTTCTGGGAGCCACCGCCCAATACTTGACCGAGCAATGAACTCCCCATCTTGGCAGCACCAGCATTGCTGACGAAACCCATCAGATTATCTAAAATTGAGTCATCATTTTGCTGAGTCGCTTGGTTAATAGCATCAGCACCATCTGGAGTGGTAGCATGATTGCCCATTGCCGATAGCAACATCGGCAAAGCCATACCGACAGCAGATTTAGTAGTGCCCTTGTCAGCACCAATTTGTTGACTAATTTGTTGGACGACTGGGCCGCCCAATTGATTGACAAGCATACCGATTAATGGATTCATGACAATCTCCTGTAGATCTAACTAACGATCGAATTCTTTGCTCGTAACGGGGCAATTATTCGATCGAATTGACGAGAGTATTGTACACAAGTATTTCAATTATCTGTCAAGATCGAGCGATTTAATTTAAATCGTCTAGATAATTTGATCTCTACTGAATAGCAGATTACAACTGACCGAGCATTTTGTGTGTCTGGGGAATCACCCGCACTTGCGGTAGATACTCCTTCATTAAAGCTTGCCAAGCTAGTACCTGAGCTGGTGTCGGCGCACCGAGATCGGGATTTGTATGCGGTTGTGCTAAAGCAGTCATCGGTTGCAAAAAAATCACGATTCGATCGTTCACATCTGCGACTAGCTGCGCTGCTTGTCTCAGTTCGTCCGGGTTAGTGGTTTGCGAGATAATAATTTTTACAAAGATCTCGATCTTATTTGCTTGACATAACTGCAAAAACTCCCGATGTTTTTCCCAGTGAGTTTCACCACTGACACTCGGCAACTTAATATCCATCCCCACCAAATCCACATCAGCTAAAATTTGACTCAATTGCTGGGGGCGATGTCCGCCAGTTTCGAGATAGATGGGTAACTTAGTTAATGCCTTGACTTGAGGCAAAAATTGAGCGAGGAAGGCAGCATGTAACAGCGGTTCGCCCCCTGTAATACTGATGCTATCGTGCAGATGAGGCTGATTTTGCCGATCGATCCAGCTTAGGAGTTGGGATGACTCGATCGGGTTATCATAAGTGACAAAATCACGCTCTCCAGGTGTCTGCTCGATCTCGCAAGTCGGTTGCTTTGTCCAAGTATGTTGGCTATCGCAGTAGTGACAGCGCAAGTCGCAGCCCCCAAACCGGACAAAGATCTGGCGTGTCCCAACATTGATGCCCTCACCTTGAATTGCCGAGAAGATTTCAATTAAGTTTGCTGTGAGTGCAGTCATAGGAACGAAGACGAGGGATAACCGATGAACTAACTATTCTAGATCGGGTTCGAGTCGAAAGGATTAATTCAAGTCCATAGCTCCCGCTATTATTTTTCTCAGAACATATCTACGTTCTAAACAAAATACTAAATTAGTGTACAAAAAGCAGATCGGGATGGCGGATCTAATCGCTATGAACTGCTCGATGGAGAGCCAAGTGCGGAATGCTAAAATTAAACTAGTCCCTTAGAGCAAAACAATCCAATGCTAACCCTAGAGCAACTCATTTCAGAAGTAACTGCATTACCCGATGCAGCCAAAGCTCTCCTCATTGACAAAATTTTAGAAAGCATGACAGGAGAAATCGACCGAGATATCTCGATCGAAGGCGTGAAAAAAGCTCAAGAACGCATAGCCGAAATCGATCGCGGCGCAGTCCAAACAATTCCTGGAGATATTGCCTTGGCACAAATACGGCAACTCTCAAAGAAATGAAATATGAGTTTCACCCAGCAGCCCTGCAAGAATATGCAGAGGCTGTGCAATTCTTCGCCCAGCAAGATAGACAACAGGATTTCATCGACATTATAGAAAACGCCATATTTCGAGTTATTGGCGCACCAGAACGCTGGCCGATCGTTGAAGGCCAGATTCGTCGTTGCTTGACTCTCAAGTTTTCATACGTCATTTTATATCGAGTCTATCCAGATCGAATAGTAATTGCGGCGATCGCGAGTTGTCGTCGAGACCCAAACTACTGGCAAGAACGCCTCTGATATTTTAAAAAGTAGGTTGGGCTGAGGGGCGAAACCAAACATTTGCGAAGATTGCGATGATAAACATCGATCGACAGCAGAAGTATTATCCATCAAGTATTTCGATCGGGTAAAATCAATTCATTAGTTTGGCTAAGTTAGCTTATGACCATTACCGTGGATCGATACAGTAGAAGCCTCTCAGTTCTGATGAGTTGCTGGATCGTTACGGGAAAGCATGAAGATAAAACCCCTACGTTGTAATTAGCTGATTTCGATCGATTCTCTACTTTTTTGATTGACACGAGTAAACAGATCGTCATAGAATGGTAATTTGTCAACAGTTGGAACCGCTAGGTAACTGTCAAAATTTTCTAAAACATGCCAACCATCCAACAGCTCATTCGCAAAGCCCGCGAAGACTACAAAGTCAAAACCAAGTCACCCGCACTGAAGGAATGCCCTCAGCGTCGTGGTGTCTGTACTCGCGTCTATACAACTACACCCAAGAAACCTAACTCAGCTCTACGTAAAGTAGCGCGGGTAAGGTTAACTTCTGGGTTTGAAGTCACTGCCTATATTCCTGGGATCGGTCACAACCTTCAGGAACACTCCGTTGTCATGATTCGTGGCGGTCGGGTAAAAGATTTACCTGGGGTCAGATATCACATCATTCGCGGTACGCTAGATACCGCTGGGGTGAAGGATCGCAAGCAAGGTCGTTCCAAGTATGGAACCAAGCGACCCAAAGCTGCTAAGTAAGTTTCATAATTTAGATGGCGATCGCTCGATACTTTACGAGTGCGTTGTTTATACTTATAAGCTCACCGACCGATCGCATCCAGCGAGACAGCAAACAATCCCATGCTGAGGGCATTGTGTTGCCTGTACTTGCATTGAGTGCCAGAAATGGACACTCGTTGGCATAGCCGTGCCGCGAGATAATCGGCAACTATAGATAATTGCTGAAGCAGAGATAAATTGGTAGTTTCCGGTTTCGTTGCAAATGGTGAACAGATCGTCGTTAGATGTGCTGAAACCATCACTGAAGATTCCTAGATCGATCCTCAATGCAAATTAAGTAAGTGACCGAAGGCGAGCTACCGCTGCTCTCATCCAGAGGTTGTAACAACGTCAGTACCTAAACCAATCACCAATTCAATTTTCGCTCTATGTCCCGTAGAACCAAAGTAGTCAAACGCCCAGTGCCACCAGATGCTGTTTATAACAGCCGGCTGGTGAATATGATGGTGCGCCGCATTATGTATAGCGGTAAAAAATCAGTCGCTTATCGGATCATCTATGAAGCGATGAAAACGATCGAAGAGCGCACGGGTAACGACCCACTCGAAACCTTTGAAAAAGCCGTCAAAAATGCGACTCCGTTGGTAGAAGTCAAAGGTCGCCGCGTCGGTGGTGCTACCTACCAAGTCCCGATGGAAGTCAAAGCCGAGCGCGGTACGGCACTGGCAATGCGGTGGTTGATCAACTACTCTCGCACGCGGGCTGGCAAATCAATGGCAGGCAAATTGGCTAACGAGCTAATGGATGCAGCTAACGAAACTGGTAGTGCGATTCGCAAACGTGAGGAAACTCACCGGATGGCCGAAGCAAACAAAGCCTTTGCTCACTACCGTTACTAAACCGATTCGGTTTTCACTCTATTTGGCAGTACTTCGGTTAACCGAATGTACCCAAAAACGTCTACAATCTTAGTAAAGATTAACCAATATTATTATCGGCAGCCGACAAGTTAGGAGGTTATTGTGCCACGTACCGTCCCGTTTGAGAAAGTACGCAACATCGGGATTGCAGCCCACATTGATGCGGGTAAGACAACCACTACCGAGAGAATTTTATATTATTCTGGGGTTGTCCATAAGATCGGCGAAGTTCACGAAGGAACTGCCACCACCGACTGGATGGTGCAAGAGCAAGAGCGTGGCATCACCATCACCGCCGCCGCAATCAGTACGACTTGGAAAGATCATAAGATCAACATCATCGACACTCCAGGACACGTAGATTTTACGATCGAAGTCGTACGTTCCATGCGGGTACTCGATGGTGTAATTGCTGTATTCTGTTCCGTTGGTGGTGTTCAGCCTCAATCGGAGACGGTATGGCGACAAGCCGATCGCTACAAAGTGCCTCGGATCGTCTTTGTGAACAAGATGGATCGCACAGGTGCGAATTTCTTCAAAGTTTACGAGCAAATCATCGATCGGATGCGTGTCAACGCGGTGCCGATCCAAATTCCGATCGGAGCTGAAGCCGAATTTGCTGGAGTCATCGATCTCGTGACCATGCGGGCGTTCTATGCGCTCGATGACATGGGTAAAGATATCGAAGAACGGGACATTCCCGCCGACTTGCAAGCTAAAGCGGATGAATTCCGCTTGAAACTGTTGGAATCTGTCGCTGATACATCCGATGAGTTGACCGAGAAGTATCTCGAAGGTCAAGAAATATCAGAGGCTGAGGTCAAAGCAGCAATTCGCAAAGGGACGATCGCCGGTACGATGGTACCAATGTTCTGTGGCTCTGCCTTCAAGAACAAAGGCGTTCAATCACTGCTAGATGCAGTCATCGATTATCTACCTTGTCCGACTGAAGTACCAGCGATTAAGGGTAAATCAGTCGATGATGAGACTGTAGAAATCGAACGCAATGCCAACGACGACGAA
Organism: Chroococcales cyanobacterium; assembly: GCA_038247275.1. GTDB lineage: Bacteria > Cyanobacteriota > Cyanobacteriia > Cyanobacteriales > Chamaesiphonaceae > Chamaesiphon. Next base: position 4,345 of record JBBRVB010000075.1, on the reverse strand, counting down.
CCGTTTGCAGCATTGGCATTCAAGATCATGGCGGACAAATACGGTCGCTTGACCTTTATCCGCGTCTACTCTGGAGTAGTCAAAACTGGTACCTACGTCTTGAACCCGACTAAGGGCAAGAAAGAACGGATTTCCCGGTTGATTATCCTCAAAGCTGACGATCGCCAAGAAGTAGACGAATTGCGTGCTGGTGACTTGGGTGCCGTCCTCGGACTCAAAGATACCTTTACTGGCGACACATTGTGCGATGAAGACAATCCAGTCATTCTGGAATCACTCTTTATCCCCGAACCAGTGATTTCACTGGCAGTGGAACCCAAGACCAAACAGGATATGGAGAAGCTTTCCAAAGCCCTCATCTCCCTGTCTCAGGAAGACCCGACCTTCCGCGTGCATACCGATCCCGAAACCAACCAAACCGTAATCGCGGGGATGGGCGAACTTCACCTAGAGATTCTAGTCGATCGGATGTTACGAGAGTTTGGTGTCGAAGCCAACATTGGTGCGCCACAGGTCGCTTATCGCGAAACCATTCGCAAGAGTGTCAAGCAAGAAGGTAAGTACATCAAACAAAGTGGTGGTAACGGTAACTACGGTCACGTCGTGATCGAGATCTCACCTAGCGAACCCGGTAGCGGTCTGGAGTTTGTCTCCAAAATCGTCGGTGGTTCGGTACCCAAGCAATATATCAACCCGATCGAGCAAGGTGTTAAAGAGACCTGCGAGTCAGGGATCTTGGCTGGGTATCCAGTGATCGACCTCAAAGTCACTCTCATCGATGGTTCGTACCATGAAGTTGACTCCAATGAAATGGCATTTAAGATTGCGGCTTCGATCGCAACCAAAGAAGCCGTCATGAAGGCTCAACCAACATTGCTCGAACCAGTGATGAAAGTTGAAGTAGAAGTTCCCGATAACTTCTTGGGAAATGTCATCGGCGATCTCAACTCTCGTCGCGGGCAAATCGAAGGTCAAGAAGCGGCAGCGAATATCTCCAAAGTCGCAGCCAAAGTTCCCCTGGGGGAAATGTTTGGTTATGCGACCAATATCCGCTCCAACACCCAAGGTCGGGGAATCTTCTCAATGGAATTTAGCCATTATGATGAAGTACCTCGCAACGTTGCTGAAGCGATTGTTACCAAAAACAAAGGTAAATAAATCGCTCATCAGTCGAGCGGAGAGAGTCTCTAGTCATCCCGGTGTAATTAATGGTCATGAGTTATGTCAAAATAACTCATGACCATTGACCGACGATGACAGCGACAATCTAGTCAAAATCTAAAGAGGAATTAAGGAAATTATTCATGGCACGCGCTAAGTTTGAAAGAAATAAGCCACACGTAAACATCGGTACTGTCGGTCACGTAGACCACGGTAAAACCACCCTGACCGCAGCAATTACCATGTCATTAGCGGCAATTGGTGCTGCTAAATCGCGGCGGTATGACGAGATCGATGCTGCTCCTGAAGAAAAAGCGCGTGGGATCACCATCAATACCGCTCACGTAGAGTACGAAACCGTAACTCGTCACTACGCACACGTAGACTGTCCCGGACACGCTGACTATGTGAAAAATATGATCACTGGTGCAGCCCAAATGGATGGCGGTATCCTCGTTGTATCTGCTGCTGACGGTCCCATGCCTCAGACCCGCGAACACATCCTCTTGGCAAAACAAGTTGGTGTACCTCGGCTAGTCGTCTTCATGAACAAGACTGACTTAGTTGATGACGATGAGTTACTCGAACTCGTCGAAATGGAAATCCGCGAACTGCTTACCTCCTACGAATTCGATGGCGATAATCTGCCGATCGTTTCTGGTTCGGCAGTCAAAGCTGTAGAGCAAATGATCGCCAATCCCAAAACGGTCCAAGGTGAAAACCCCTGGGTAGACAAAATCTACGACCTGATGGCAGCAGTAGATGACTATATCCCCACCCCAGAACGGGAAATCGACAAGCCCTTCTTGATGGCTGTTGAAGACGTATTCTCAATCACCGGTCGTGGTACAGTTGCTACCGGACGGATCGAACGTGGAAAAGTTAAAGTTGGCGAGAACGTCGAAATCGTCGGCATCAGAGACACCCGTAGCACCACGATCACTGGTGTTGAAATGTTCCAGAAATCCCTTGAAGAAGGTTTGGCTGGTGACAACGTAGGTGTACTGATGCGCGGTATCCAAAAAGCCGACATCGAACGCGGGATGGTTATTGCCAAACCAGGTAGTATCAAACCCCACACCATCTTTGAAGGTGAAGTATACGTACTGACCGAAAAAGAAGGCGGTCGAAAGACTCCATTCTTCCCTGGGTACCGTCCTCAGTTCTACGTTCGGACCACTGACGTAACTGGCAACATCCAAGCCTTTACTGCCGATGATGGTAGTGCTGCTGAAATGGTCATGCCTGGAGATCGGGTCCAAATGACAGTAGAACTGATCAACCCAGTCGCGATCGAACAAGGAATGCGCTTCGCAATCCGTGAAGGCGGTCGGACGATCGGAGCTGGTGTCGTCGCCAAAATTATCAAATAGGTTAATTACCTAATTTAAAGATAGAGATATACTTCGTGTGTATCTCTATCTTTGTGTCTGATGAATTATTTATTCATCGTTTCTTTTCGTACCTTGACAACTAAAACCTCAAAAAAATCATGGCAACTATTACTCAGCAAAAAATTCGGATTCGGCTCAAAGCATTCGATCGTCGTCTGCTAGACACTTCCTGCGATAAGATTGTTGAAACTGCCAATCGGACTGGTGCAACGGCGATCGGTCCAATCCCCTTGCCAACTCGTCGCCGCATTTATTGCGTCTTACGCTCGCCTCACGTTGATAAAGATTCGCGCGAACATTTTGAAACTCGCACCCATCGTCGCATTATCGATATCAAAGATCCTTCCGCAAAAACGATCGATGCGTTAATGAAATTAGACTTACCCGCAGGTGTCGATATTGAAGTAAAACTCTAAATTAGAGATTGAAATTAGGGCTAAGGGGAGCAAATCCCCACCCTTAAATCCCTAATTTTTAAAGCCGATCGACATTCAGTATTTTGGTAAGATTTGGCCACAGACAAACAAGTATCGCAGTAGGCAGAAAATTTTCTCAATCCTATTCTGAAGTCCCTGCACTGGCACCTTTGCCCCAGATTTATCGCCATAGATCCAAGTCTCAGACTCAAGTGAATAGGATTCAATACCTAGCACTTATGCGGTTAGATCCGTTAACCTAGTATTTATACCCTCTGCTTTCGATCGCATTCGCAAATGGCACCATCTTCTACAATCGCCGTGAGAGAACTCCCCTTATTCCCGCTTCCCGAACTGGTGCTGTTTCCCGGTCGTCCGCTACCGTTGCATATTTTTGAGTTTCGCTACCGGATCATGATGAATACGATCATGAGTAGTGACCGGCGGTTTGGCGTGCTGATGTGGGACCCCGTCAGAGGACAACCAGCCGATATCGGTTGTTGTGCGGAGATCGTCCACTTTCAGCAGTTGCCAGACGATCGCATGAAAGTTTTGACGATGGGACAGCAGCGGTTCAGAGTGCTCGAATACGTGCGCGAGAAGCCCTATCGAGTGGGCTTAGTCGAGTGGATCGAAGATCGTCCCACTGAAGCAGATTTACGCCCCTTAGCGACCGATGTCGAGCGACTCCTGCGAGATGTCGTCCATCTGTCTGGAAAGCTCACAGAGCAACCAGTCGAATTACCAGATAATTTACCAGAACTCCCGATCGAACTATCTTATTGGGTCGCCAGCCATCTCTATGGGGTAGCAGCGGAACAGCAAGCTTTACTCGAAATGCAAGATACGACGAGTAGACTCGATCGAGAAGTAGAGATCCTCACATCTACCCGCAATCACCTTGCCGCAAGAACGGCACTTAAAGATGCTCTGCCGTAAATAATACGAACGAGCAAAGCTCACGCCACGCGAACGTACTGCTCCGCTAGTAGAGAGTTTAGAAAGGGAGTATCACGGGCATCGATACATATTTTTAATCATTCAGATATTAGCTAATTCCTGATAATAGCTTCTATTGCGATCGATGTGGAATTGGTTATCTACCGGACTCATACTTGAAACCAGACTCATATTGGGCAAGAGTGGCTCGCGACAACAAGCAGAAACTCTACTTTGCAGATCGATCGCCAATTCAGTGACGATCGATCTGTGAGAAGATCCTCCTCATCTGTAGAATAGTGAAGTTGCTAGAGATATGAACTTCATGAGTACAGACGCGATTAAATTTGGGACAGATGGCTGGCGGGGTGTAATTGGGGCGGAGTTTACATTCGATCGATTGTTGATGGTTGCGCCGATTGCGGCGGCGGTGTT
>JBBRVB010000074.1:0-12951 GCA_038247275.1 Chroococcales cyanobacterium | reverse complement strand
GGAATCCCCTACCCTTGCATCCCCACAACAACATACTACAAATTATCTTTGAAACTGGTATAGTTGGATTCATATTATTTATGGCGTTAGTTTTCAAGTACCTAAATAAAATTGAGATCTCGATTGCGAACTAAGGCTCCGGGCAGCAATCCTGCCTCGGTGAGCACCTGAAAACCATTACAAATACCCAAAACATATTTACCCTGCTCTGCATGGGCAACCACTTGTTTCATAATCGGTGAAAATTTGGCGATCGCACCACAGCGCAAATAGTCACCATAACTAAATCCACCCGGAATCACTACGACATCAACATCATGTAAGTCGGTTTCTTCATGCCAGATCGTGCGCGTAGGTTGTCCGAGTAAATCGCGGGTGACATACACCACATCGCGATCGCAGTTAGAACCAGGGAAGACGATTATTCCGAATTTCACAAGTATTTGGGAGGGGGGAGAGGGAATAGGGGAGAGGGAATAGGGAATAGAGGATGGAGAACTGGGGAACTGGGGAGACAGGTGGATTGTGGCGAGTGTGGAGACCATAGGACTGGGAATTGTTCTTTCACCCATTACCCATTACCCATTACCCATTACCCTCTACCCTCTAACTCAACTCGATAATTTTCAATCACTGGATTGGCTAAAAGCTGGTCGCACATCCGGTCTAATTGAGTGTGGGCTTCTGTTTCATCTGTGGCGGCGAGATTGACTTCGATATATTTGCCGATGCGGACGCTTTCGACATCAGTGTAGCCCATGTGGGCTAGACCGGACTGGACTGCGGTACCCGCTGGATCGAGGACAGAGGAACGGAGTGTAACATAAATACGCGCGTGATATTGTTGCTTCAATGGAGTCCCTCAACTTTGCGATAATTTAGATAGTGCCGCGATCCTCGCAACTTAAATCTACCATCACCAATTGTAGACTAGTACTTACCTCTGCTGTGATTTGAATATCACCGATCGTCGATTTTTAAGCTAGACATCTAGAATTTTTAATTACCTAGAAATTTCTACAGCATTTTTCATCAATATTCAGGTAGCTCAAAACCCTAACCCCTATTTCCTATTGCCATGAAATCCGCCCGAACTCGCAGCCAAGAACGTATTTTACAACTATTGAAGCAATGCGATCGCGCAATTTCGGCTCAAGATATCTATGTCGAACTGCGGACGTGCGATCGAGCAGTAGGGTTGGCAACGATTTATCGTGCCCTGGAGAGTCTAAAATTGGAGGGAGTCGTCCAAGGTCGGACATTACCGACGGGCGAATCATTGTATAGTTGTGTGCAAGCAGATAGACATCATTTGACTTGTTTGCATTGTGGTGAGTCCATTCCGATCGATGAATGTCCAGTCGAACAATTAGAACACCGACTAGAATCACTCCATCAATTTAAAATTTACTACCACACTTTGGAATTTTTTGGAGTATGTTTGACTTGTGGGTCAAAAGAAGTAAATAATAGTCGCGATCGTCAAGTCATTCATCTACATCACCAACACAGCCACGATCCAACTAAACAGGGGCCTGCATGACTTTTGAGAGTTTTATGAATTCAATCGGTGTTGCCGCTCCGTATGGTCGCGGGTGGCTCTCCGTAGTGCTAACTTTTATGTTTGCATGGATAGTAACCTATTTATTTATTCCCAAGGTTAGAACTTTTGCACTCAAGGTGGGTTGGGCAGACGAACCCAATGCCCGCAGGCTACATCAAGAACCGCGTCCCAATGCGGGTGGATTGGCGATTTATACAGGGGTAGTCGCTTCAATGATCTTAGCTGGTTGTCTGGCACCGATCGTGCTAGCAAAAGTCCAAGTCGCGGTACTGGCGATCTTGCTGGGTGGATCGGTGCTGGTGCTAGTTGGATTTATCGACGACCAATTTGGCGGATTGCCCGCTCTGTTCAGATTGATCGTCCAAGTGTTGACGGCACTATTACTCGTAGTGTGCGGTATCCAAATTCACATTGTCTATTTTGGGGTACCGATCGATGGAATTTTATCGGTCGTCGTGACAGTATTATGGATTGTCGGGATTACCAATGCAGTAAATTTGATGGATGGGATGGATGGTTTAGCTGGTGGGGTGAGCTTTATTGCCGCGATGAGCCTACTGGCTGCATCCGCCCAATTTGAAGCCAGAGCCGCTGCGACGCTCATCTGTGCTGGTGTAGCGGGGGCAGCATTGGGCTTCTTACGTCACAATTACCATCCCTCACGGATTTTTATGGGCGATGCGGGGGCTTATTTTCTGGGCTATGTGTTGGCGGCGACCAGTATTTTGGGCAATGCCAAGATCACGACGGTGACTTCGTTGATTCCGACGATCCTATTATTTCTCGTCCCAGTGGTAGATACCAGTCAGGTAATTATCAATCGGCTGCTCTCTGGCAAAAATCCCCTGAGTACGCCAGGAAAGGATCATTTACACCATCGACTCTTAGCACAAGGATTTTCCCAAAGACATTCGGCGGTCATTTTGTGGGGGGTGACTCTGGCTGGTGGGATTGTTGCGATGCAAATGCAGGGGATCAGACAGTTGGCGATCGTGGTGACGGCGATCGGGATTGCGATCCTACTGATTGTCACAGTTTGGCTGCGACTGCGGGCGATCGTCAACGTGCCGGACTCGACTCCTAATACTGATGAAAAATCCTGATTGGCACCATCATCGATCGAGATCGTCATGTAGCGACCCCGACTTTGTGGATCGAGATGACATCGCCCCCTCCCAGTCAATGAGCAGCAAGGAAACTGACTCTCTCTCACTGGCTCGATCCAATCGCTGGTGTTTCATCATTAGCTGGATTTCTGCCCTATTGGTGGGCAATTTGGTGGGGTATCCGCGATCGAATCGAGTGACTTGGTAAGTCTGGTTGCTTGTCAGGATCGCAGATGTCCGTTTCAATTAATTTAATCCACCTTCAACGAACCAATATCGATCTATGGCAGCTAAAAATCGCGGGACATTTTTTAATGGCGTTGTCGTCGGTACGGTAATTGGTACCGTTACCGGACTACTAGTGGCTCCCCGCCAAGGACGAGATACGCGCCGGATTCTCAGCAAGGCGATGGCGGCAGTGCCTCAAATGGCTGAAGATATTTCGAGTAGCGTGCAACTGCAAACCGATAAGCTGTCTGCTGCGGCTGGATCGCGCTGGCATGATACACTCGATCGATTGGCAACGGCGATCTCTGCCGGAATTGTCGCCAGTCAATCCGTCCGCGAACTCCATCCCGATCGTCCTCAATCAGTGGATGAGGTAGATGAGTAATCAGATCCTACTTATCCACCTCAACGATCTACTTTGCTTGTCTTTACCCAAACACATGCTCCTCCACTCTCCGCGTGATTTGGGTCGCGGACACGCTAAACCGTCAGGCTGCATGAGGCAAGTCACTGGTGTGTTACCCCGACGGCAGACAAAAGCCGGAGCGCATCCGTAATTATCAATTATCAATTATCAATTAATTTTGACCCTTATCGATCCGCTGCTATTTCTGGGATGCTCGATTTTACTGGTTGCTGTGAGTTTGACAGCACTGGTAGTTGCTGCTTTCCCCGCGATTCAAGACTTGTCTCGGGCAGCTAGAAGTGCCGAAAAGTTATTTGACAGACTCGATCGAGAATTACCACCGACACTCGAAGCAATCAGACTCGCTGGCCTAGAATTAAGCGATCTCACTGATGAAATGTCTCAAGGTGTCCAAAGTGCTACCACAGTGGTACAACAAGCCAATCTCAGTCTCACACAAGTCCAAAAACAAGCTGGGAATGTCCGCACCAGTACTCGGAGTGTCTGGGTGGGTGTGAGAGCTGCTTGGCAAACTTGGCGAAGCAATGGGTAATGGGTAATGGGTAATGGGTAATCCCCTAGTCTTAGATCTCAGTCCAAAAAAATTGCCGCAGACATAAATGTCTCCAGCAATTGTAAAATGTACCTGCAAGCAATTGCAGTTTGTCGTCGCGATTTAGGCGATTTGGAAAATTTAGAGGTTACCAGATTCAGCCAATTTGTCCTTGAGTTCAGCAAGTTTGCCAGCCCACCGTGGATCGGGTTGGAAATCAGTACTGGTGGTACTGGTGTAAGTGCTAGTAGTTGTACTCTTGGTGCCCTCTTTGCGACCACCTTTTTTGGCACCGCCACCACTGCTACGGCGGGGGGTACTGGTACTACTAGTACTGGTACTGGTACTGCCACCACTACCTTTATTGCTTAAGTTTGGTTTGGGGACGCTACTCGGTTCTCTTGGCTCGGTAGGCTCACTATTTTCACCATCGTCATCCTCCTGTCCTTTAGCTTTAGGTAGAGCTTTTTCGATTTTGATGGGTAGCTCTTGGAACATGGTGCCGTTGTATTTTTCAACGATTTGGTCGGCTTGTTCTTCAGTCTCAACAGTCACAAAGCCAAACCCACGACATTTCCCGGTTTTGCGATCCTTGATCACCTTAACCGAGACTAACTCGCCAGCGTCCACAAATACAGTTTGGAGTTCCTCGCGCTCCACATCTGATTTTGGTAAGTTGCCCACATATAAACGAATCGACATATAGAAATTCCTCCAGACTGGAATTAAATGAGCTTGCTTGCAGGAGTTTTCCCTGGGGGGAAACTTCAATTTTAGGTGAACAAACAACTGTCGAAGAAGTGTCTTAGCATTTCAAATCATCGCAGTTGAGAGTCTCACGACCGTATCCGTCCAGGTAACCGTTGCGGTGATGGCCACATTATCACCAAGCCAGATGCTAAGGCGTTGAAGCGACCATTTACCAATGCTGATTCATCAACGCTTGAGGATGAATAAAGCAGATGTGATGTCTGCCTCCTGAATACTAGATCTTAATGTTTTTTTACAAACTTGATAATACCCCTATTTAAATTATCACGTCTGGGGCGAGACGATCGAGGTATTGACGATCGATTTATGCGATCGTAGCTGCAATCGCTGCTAACTGTTGACGCTGGGGGAAGATCCGGATCTCAAATCAGCCACATCGAATATTCCCATCAAAAAGGTGGGCATTGCCCACCTTTGACAGATGATTCAATTGGCTGCAATTGTTGTGAGCTTCATCACAACTGGTGGCAACGCTGCTAGCAAGCGCAGCCGCCAGTTAGATGGGGACTAAACCCGTTCTTCGCTGCGGTAACCACCCCGATTGTCGCGACCGTCGCGGCTATCGCGCTCGTAACGGCTGCTTTCATTCCGGGGGCTGCTGTCGCGACGATCGTAACGACCGCCACCACCACCACCGCTACGGAGGACTGGCTTGCCACCAGCGCCACCACCACCACCACTCCGACGGTCGCTACCACCGCGAGGTTTGTAGCTATTGGAAGAACGATCGCGGTCTTGGACTTGGGGTTCTTCCATATCCAGCCATGCGGGGCGACTTTGGTCGTAGACCAATTGCAGTGCTGCTGCGGCGACAGTATGCACATCATACTCTTCACCCATTTTGGCGACGATCGGGAGGAAGGATGCTACCCGTTCGCCGGATAGAGCTTCTTGAACCTTGCCTTGAATCTTCTCGATGTGGACTGCTTCTACTTGGGCGCGGGTCGGAATCTGACAGACTGCGAGGGACTGTTTGACACGACGTTCGATCGCTTGGAGTTTGCGACGATCGAGTGAGTGAATCAGGGAGATGGCTACGCCTTCTTTACCCGCACGTCCCGTCCGACCGATCCGGTGAATGTAGTTTTCGACGCTATCAGGCAAGTCGTAGTTGATGACGTGGCTGAGATGATCGACATCGAGACCGCGTGCGGCAATATCCGTTGCCACGATCCACCGGACTTTATCGCCCCGGAAGCGTGCTAGTAGCCGTTCTCGCTGGGTTTGAGTCAGGTCGCCATGGTACTCATCTGCGCTGTGTCCGGCAGATTGGAGTTGGCTGGTGAGTTCGGCTGCGGCTTTCCGAGTCCGTACAAAGATGATCGCCGATTCTGGTTGTTCGAGTTCGAGGATCGGTTGTAGAGCTTGAGCTTTAGTCCAACCGCGAGGGATGAAGTAAACCTGTTGCTTGATTTTGGAAGGTGCCGCTTTGACTTGATCGACTGTGACAGTCACAGGATTTTTGAGGAAGCGATTCACCAGTGAGCGAATTGGGGGTGCCATCGTCGCCGAGAAGAAGGCGGTTTGGCGTTCGGTGGGCAATTTGCTCAAGATCAGTTCGATGTCGTCGATAAAGCCCATACTGAGCATTTCGTCGGCTTCATCGAGTACCAACCATTCAACTTGACCGAGGCGGAGATGACCGCGATCGATCAAGTCGATTACCCGTCCGGGAGTCCCGACAACAGCAGCTACACCGCTTTCTAAGCGACGAATTTGTAAGTCGATGGCTTGTCCGCCATAGACGGTGAGAATCGGCGAACGACGCTCGTTACCACCCAAGAAGGTCTTCATGGCTTGAGACACCTGCATTGCCAACTCGCGAGTGGGAGTCAGTACCAAGGCTTGGACAACAGGACGTTGCCAATCCAAGCGTTCGATCATCGGTAGGGCAAATGCAGCGGTTTTACCCGTCCCAGTTTGGGACTGTCCGACGACATCTTTACCAGCTAGGAGGTAGGGAATGGCTTGCTCTTGAATATTGGTAGGTTCAGTAATCCCTAAGCTTTCCAGTTGTGTAACGATACGATCGGAAAGCCCAAGGCTAGAGAAGGAAACGGTCATAATTTATAGTTAAGTGGATCGGTATGATTTGTCGAAAATTTAGGAGCTAATATTTAGGAATTAATCAGTACATCAACCGGTAAAACGTCGTACCCAATATTTAAACCATTCAGTTTAGGGCTGTGTGAGAATTGGCTCCAATTCTCCACCAATAAAATAAATACTAAATAGTTACAGAATGTTCGCATCAGTCGCGAGGCAGAGATTCTGTTATGAATTGTTGTCGAATATATCGGTCTTTTTACTGAGTTCTAGCGTCTTCGCTCCAATCCAAAATCTAAAGTTAGTTTAAATTTTGAATTAACAGTTTTCTAGTAGCGTTCTTTATATCATTTTAATACCAAAGGTTTAAGCTTGGCATCGCCGGATAACCGATCGCTAATGACTGTTTCTGGGTCTACGACCTCGCCGTGCAGATCGTAATGGTCGGCTTCGTGGATAGTAACGGGAACAATCGACCCTAGACGGGCACTCCCACTAACATACACTAATCCGTCCACTTCTGGGGCAAATCTAGCAGATCTACCCACCAACAACCCGGATTCGGGGTGTTCTTGTTCGATCAAGACATCAACAGTTTTACCGATTTCACCTTGATTACGGCGGAGTGAAATTGGTTGTTGAATCGCCATGATCCCGTCGCGTCGCTCGTCCATAATTGCTGGTGGCAATTGGTTGGGCAAGGTAGCAGCGGCGGTTCCATCCTCTGCGGAGAAGGTAAATACCCCAACGTGATCGAATTCGTGCCGGTGCAAGAATGCCTGAAGATGTTGGTAATGTTCGTCAGTTTCCCCAGGGAAGCCGACGATCAAAGTCGTCCGCAAGACTGCATCGGGGAGAGCGATTTTGAGTTGCTCGATGATGCGATCGTTTACTTGTCCTTGCCACGGGCGATTCATGGCACGGAGGATTTCGGGATGGGAATGCTGTAATGGTAAATCTAGATAGGGTAAGACATTCGGCGTTTCTTGCATCGCTGCGATTACCTTGGGGGTCAACCCAGTGGGGTAAGCATAATGCATCCGAATCCACGGAATATCCACTTTACCCAACGCCCGCAGGAGTTCTGCTAGTTTGGGTGTACCATAGATGTCGAGACCATAATTAGTGGTGATCTGGGAAATCAGGATTAGTTCCTTTACTCCTTCGTCTGCCAATCTGTGTGCTTCAGCAACGATCGATTCGATCGTCCGCGATCGCTGTTTCCCGCGTAGATGGGGAATAATACAGAAAGCGCAAGCGTAGTCACAACCTTCTGCGACGCGCAAATAAGCAACACCTTCAGTGGTCGTCCGGTAGCGTGGTGTGTGCTCGTCGGCGATATAAGTCGGCTCTGGGGTGACTTCGACTACTCGTTCGCCGCCCTGACTCCGCTCGATCACATCCACGATTTTGTGATAGTCACCACTACCAACTACTGCCACAGCTTCCGGGATTTCTGCTAATAATTGCTCCTGAAAGTGCTGTGCCATACAGCCAGTGATGACAATTTTTTTGTCTGCTTCGGCTAATTCTACTAGAGTGCGGATCGATTCGGCTCTGGCGGCATCAATGAAGCTACAGGTGTTGACGATGACATAATCAGCTTCAGTTTCATCGGCATCTACTTCGTAGCCCGCTTGAACTAGTAGTCCGAGCATGTGTTCGCTATCAATGCGATTCTTTTCGCAACCTAGATGAGATATTGCAATGGTTGGCTTGTTGCCCATGTAGTCTTGAGTTATTTGTCTCCAACAGTAGTGTGGCTGCGTGCGGCGATCGGTTGCCAGGTCGGACTTGACGAGCGCGATCGTGTTCTGACTTCGATCTATTCGGTGGATTGCCTAGACAATCGCATTGCTAATTGCCGATCTAAAACTTTTACGCCCACACCAGCAATTGATGATTTTCAACTAAGATAATATCCTAACTTCCCTAAATTTCGACTGCAAGGTAGAAACTTAGGCGTATAAGCTTAATTTAGTCTTCAGGCTATATTCTATCACAGTGTTGCGGAATGTAAAGTGGCAAATAATGGCGTGTGGCTAACGGCTGATGACTAGTGATAAATTTTTGGTGAGTTACTCAAGCCTAATTTGTGGATAATATAAGTGAAGATTGAGTCTTGTGGTTCGGTCATGCCAAGACTTGAATTGGCGCGGCAATCGCCATCCGCCTAGTTTAAACGCAAAACGTGAATTTACAGCAAATTTTTCATACCACTCAGCCGATTATTGGCGTTGTCCATCTGTTGCCCTTACCGACTTCGGCGCGGTGGGGGGGGAGTCTTAGTGCCATTATCGATCGCGCCGAACAAGAAGCAGTCGCCCTGGTTTCTGGTGGTGTCGATGGGATTATCATCGAGAACTTCTTTGATGCACCTTTTCCCAAAAATCGCGTCGATCCGGCGGTAGTCAGTGCGATGACCACAGTCGTCTCGCGATTGCGGGAATTGGTGTCACGACCGATCGGGATCAATGTCTTGCGAAATGATAGTCTCAGTGCGATGGCAATCGCTAGTTGTACGGGATCGGCGTTTATTCGGGTAAATGTCTTGTCTGGAGTCATGGCAACCGATCAGGGCACGATTGAAGGCTGTGCTTACGAACTCCTCCGCTATCGGCGGGAATTGGGATCTGATGTGAAAATCCTGGCAGATGTCCTCGTCAAGCACGCTCATCCGCTCAGTTCGAGCGATCTGACAACTGCCGTGCGGGAAACGATCGATCGGGGGCTAGCCGATGCCATCATCTTGTCTGGTGCGGTGACGGGTAGCCCCCCTAGTCTAGAAGACCTCAAGCTGGCTAGGGCAGCAGCAGGCACCATTCCGATGCTGATCGGTAGTGGTGCCAATGCCAAAAATATTAATAGTTTGATGCAATTTGCCGATGGGGCGATCGTGTCGAGTTCGCTCAAACGTCAAGGTAAAGTCGAGAACTCGATCGATCCTATCCGCGTCAGTCAATTTGTCGAAACAATTCGCCAAGATCTCGCTACTCGCTCGGTGCAACGCGCGATCGATGCGATGAAAATCCATAAGTAAGGGAGTAGGGGGTAGAGGGTGGAGGGTAGGTAAGAGGATTGAATTTGTGGCTTTAGCTTTAGGCTTTAGGCTTGAGTATCGATTGTTTTATTCCCTACCATCTACCCCCTAATCTCTACCCTCTACCCTCTACCCTCTACCCCCTATCCCCTATCCCCTATGAAACGCCGTCAAGTCCCCTGGCTCCATCAATACTCCCGATTGCTAATTGGATCGATCGCGATTTTAGGTATTTGTGTAACTGCTTACCTGACATGGGTAAAACTTAGTAATAACGGAGTGTGTGGCACCGAAGGCTGTCAGATCGTACTGAATAGTCCCTATGCAAATGTCGGTAATATTCCCCTAACTAGTTTGGGGTTACTGAGTTACCTAGGCGTTGCGGTGATGGCGTTTGCGCCAATGTTAATCGATCCCAAAAAAAAGAAGGCGGCGCATAATCAGCTCGATAATCTGACTTGGCTGGGGCTATTCTTAGCGGGAGTAGGGATGGCAGTATTTAGTGGCTATTTGATGTATCTACTAGCCTTCGTCATCAAAGCTGCGTGTCCATTTTGTATTGCTTCCGCGATTTTTACCTTTGCAATTTTTGGACTGACATTATTTGGGCATGACTGGGAAGATGTCGGGCAAGTTGTCTTTTCAGGAATGGCGGCGGCTTTGGGTGCATTGTTGGTGTCCCTGGTACTCTACAATACCGCGATCGGTAGTGAGATAAATTCGCTCTCTCCAACTACTGCGCCGCAACCAGGAATCGGTTGGGAAATCAAGTCTACGTCTGGAGCTGCGGAGATCGAACTAGCAAAACATCTGACTCAAAAGGGTGCCAAGATGTATAGTGCTTATTGGTGCCCCCACTGCTACGAACAGAAGCAATTATTTGGTAAGGAAGCTTGGGAGCAAGTTACCAATGTCGAATGTGCGGCTGATGCGAAAAAGAACCCACAGCCAGAAGCTTGTGCCACAGCGGGAATTAAAGGGTTTCCAACTTGGCTCGTCGATGGCAAATTAGATCCGGGGATTAAAAAACTGGCAAAACTTGCCGAATTGACAGGCTACAAAGGTAATGCTGAATTTAAGTATGATAAATTGGCTCGAAGTGAGTAATCCCTGGTAGTTGAGAGGGTGTCTGAAAAGTCCAAAATACGCCCCCTAACCCCCAATTCTGGGGGAACCGGAATGGAAAGTTCCCCAGAATTGGGGGATTTAGCGGCGAACTGTGGCGAGGAAACCTCGCCATACAAGTTCGACAAGACAGGGGGCGTTCGGGTTGTCGATCGTACTTATCAGACACCCTCTGAAAGAGAAGGGACATCAGCAAGATCGGTATTTAGATCGGAGCGATCTAAATACCGATCTTGTGCGATCGACCTAAATAGTTTATATATTTTAGGATTGATCCTCATCGATTTTAGCCAATGCTTACAAAATTGCAGTTACTCACATCGGTTAGCGCGATCGGTATGGCGATTGGTACAGTTGTGACTACCATAGTCGCAGTGCAAGCCAATCCATCAATTCCCACCGGCGGCAACACTATTCCCGCTAGAGAGTCAGCCGTCGATCGCACTCCCAAGCTTCAGGTCAACAGTACTAAGTCTACAGCTTCAGAACCACCAGTAGCGACAGTTTCCGGTACGGCAGAGACGGGGCTAGTCGAACATTTAGTCGCGCGGAATGTCCAATTTTATGGTGCTTACTGGTGCGGTCATTGCCAACAACAAAAATCTTTATTTGGGGCAGTGGCAGCAGCTAAATTACCGTACATCGAGTGCGCCGCAGATGGTGAAAAGTCTCAGCGACAGTTATGTAAAAGTATGAATATTCAGATGTTCCCAACTTGGGTAATCGATGGTAAATATTTTACTGGTACTAAAGATTTAAAAGAAATTGCCAAATTGACCGGATATCAAGGTTCGATGAACTTTAAATATCAGAAATAGAGTTTAGGCTTTGGGTTTTAGGTTTTAGGTTTTAGGCTGAAACATCGAATAACTAGTAGTCTGCGCTCAATCCTCAATCCAAGAATCGTTAGATTCTGGCACAATTAATCTCTGGGTTCGTCATTCGATCGTATCAACATTACCCCGATATCTAGACATGAATTATTTGCTCGATTTGTGGCGGTTTCCGATCTTATCACTCTTACTATCATCTTTGTTTTTTGGTGCATTTCCAGCCCATGCCGAGACAGATTTACTGACATCAAATTATGGGGTCGATCGGCCGAATGAATCATTATCACCGAGCGAAACGACAACTACAATCGATCGCCTCAACGCACTCAACAACCAACCAACTAGAGCCAATACCACAAAAATCGCGATTACCTCCGGTACAGCAAAGCTGAACGAACAATCCGTAAAAGTCAGTCCTCAATTAGAAAAACAAATCCTAGAAGTTATTCGCCGTCATCCAGATGTAATGTTGGAAGTGTTGCAAAAATACGCGATCGAGCAACAAGCAAAAGAACAAAAAGCGCAAGCCAACGCACTTAATTTAGCGCGAAAAGATACGAAATCATACATCGGCAACTCTCCGACAACCGGAGCTAGCAATCGTCAGATTGTGATGGTAGTATTCTCAGATTTTCAGTGCCCATTTTGTGCTACTGCTGACAAAAGTGTCAAGCAGTTTATGACAAAGCATCAGGACAAAGTTACCCTGGTTTATAAATATTTCCCACTTACCCAAATTCACCCCGAAGCTTTACCCGCTGCTCGTGCTGCTTGGGCAGCGAATAAGCAGGGGAAATTCTGGGAGTATCACGATGCTTTGTACACCAATCAAGCTAAACTAGGTGAAGCCTTTTATCTCCAAACTGCCACTAGTCTGAAGCTAGATCTCAACAAGTTTAATGCCGATCGAAAAATTGCGGACAACGCGATCGTCGAAGACTTTAGACTAGGACGTAAACTCGGTATTGATGGTACGCCCACATTTATCATCAATGGCGAAGTTGTCACCGGTGCCGCTTCGTTGGCAGATTTGGAAAAAGCCCTAGCGCAAGCGACTAAAAAGTAATGGGTAATGGGTAATGGGTAATAGGTAATGGGTAATAGGTAATAGGTAATGGGTAATAATGGGTAAAAGAAAAATTATTCCCGCTCTCCCAGTCCCCCCATCCCCCAGCCCCTCGGTAGTTACTCCCTTACTCCCTACCATCTACCATCTACCCTCTACCCTCTACCCTCTACCCTCTACCCTCTACCCTCTACCCTCTACCCTCTACCCTCT
>JBBRVB010000073.1:0-12976 GCA_038247275.1 Chroococcales cyanobacterium | reverse complement strand
TTACTAACGGTGTGGCTGTGGTGCGCGATCGGGTTTAATTTTTGCTTTAATGGGACTGATGAGCTGGCAAATTGTTCGACTCAAGATGTTTGAGTAGTGCAGATAGCTGGGATCTTGGCTAAGACTAGTCTGCACATATTGGTACGGGCTGTAATTCATTCCGTTGACAGTTGACAGTTACCTCTTGCCTGCGTCGCGTACTCGCCTTTGTCACCCGCCCAATTGTGACAAAGGCGCGTCCTACTCCTTTCCCGCTCTAAGACTATAGATTAATAATTTCTCCATACTCTCTGCGCCCTCTGTCTTGATTTGCTAAACCGTCGGGGAACCCGACGAGCGCAAATCGCTGCGTCTCTGCGGTTAAAAAACAATCGGTAGACAGTAATAGGGTTAGAGCATTATCTATACTCTTCTGGCGGAAAGGGAGCAAACAAAAGAGGCTTTAAACCCATCTTCTTGGGCAATTGCAGCTAAAAACTGGAATGAGCTACCAGTTAGACGATTGCTCACTCCCATCTTGATAATAGTTACACTAGTCTAATCGCTAAAAGTTTAGTCCTGGTGCCATTTTGGTCGCCAACCAGGTTTAATGGTTTGATGAGCGCGCGCGATCGCTAGACAATCATCTGGGACATTAGTTACAATCGTAGAACCTGCGGCTGTAGTGACTTGGACACCGATAGTTAATGGTGCGACCAGGGTATTGTGAGAACCAATCCGGCTAAAGTTGCCGATCGTGGTTTGATGCTTGTGCTTGCCATCATAGTTGACGGTAATCGTCCCTGCGCCAATATTGACTTGTTTACCCACGGTCGCATCACCTAAGTATGATAGGTGTGCCACATTGGTATTGTCGCCGAGCGCACTCTTTTTCAACTCGACAAAGTTACCTACCCGACAAGATTCACCAACTTGTACCTGTTGCCGGATGTGAGCAAAGGGTCCGATATTGGCATTATTGCCGATCGAGCTGTCTAGTACTACCGAGTACATGAGTGTCACATTAGTGCCAATCTGACTATTTTCGACCAGGCTACCTGGACCAATCCGGCTGCCACTACCGATCGTCGTGTTTCCTCGGAGATGAGTTTGGGGTTCGATCGTGGCATCGACACCAATTTCGACGGTATCATCGATCGTGATACTATCGGGGTCGATCATCGTCACGCCGGCTGCCATCCAGTCATCTTTGATCCGCGATTGGAGGATTTGGTAGGCTGTGGCAAGTTGTCGGCGATCGTTAATGCCCATAATCTCACGATCGTCCGCAACATCATAGACCATCACTGGATCTAGAAAATTGACGGCATCGGTGATGTAATATTCTTGCTGACTATTATTACTCTGCAATTTGGGTAAAACTGCCTGAAGCTTGCGCCAATTAAAACAATAGATGCCAGCATTTACGCGCCGATTTTGACGTTGGGCATCGGTACAGTCGCGATCTTCGATGATTTTGTTGAGAAAATTATTACCGTCGCAAAATACCCGCCCATAACCCTGCGGATTAGTAATTTGGGCTGTGAGTATCGTGGCGGCATTTTGATGCTGTTGGTGAGTCGCCAAGAGTGCTTTGAGGGTTTCAGGACGCAGCAGTGGGACATCCCCATTTAATACGAGTAAATCGCCATCGAAGTCCACCAAATGTGGCAGTAGTTGTTGGACGGCATGTCCGGTACCGAGTTGTTCTGTCTGCTCGACAAATTCCAAATTGGGATAGTCCAGCATGGCTGCTTTGACACGGTGGGCTTGATAACCGACAATCGCCAGTTGCCGCTCTGGTTTCAGCTCACTACAGCCGATTAGAACTCGTTCGACCAACGATCGTCCTCCCAGTAAGTGTAATACTTTGGGTAAGTCCGATCTCATTCGCGTGCCTTTGCCCGCTGCCAGAATTGCTACTGCTACCATAAATACAACTACTACCGAAGAAAACTAAATAAAGCCTCTCTTAAAATACCCTATTGCCCGCAGCATGAATGCAATCGTTCATAAACTCGCGAGAGTTTTTAGCCGATAGCTCGGAATCTCGCTACCATTGGCTCGATCGATTGTTTTACAGCGATCGCGCTTCTCGTATAATTGTATTACTAACGGTCGATAAGCTGAAATTTGATATGTCTTTGTGGTTTAAACGGTTGATTGCAGCGGTTTTCTTGGGTGGACAAGTAATTGTGCATATTCTCAGGGGAAAATTCAACTACCCAAATATTGTCGAACAAATGGCTCTGGTTGGGCCAGAATCATTGCTAATTGCGCTGGTCACATCGACGACGATCGGGATGGTATTTACAATTCAGGTAGCGCGAGAATTTATCAATTTTGGTGCGGGACAAGCCGTCGGTGGCGTGCTAGCCATTGCCCTAACTCGCGAACTCGCACCCGTATTAACCGCTGTCGTCTTGGCTGGCAGGGTGGGTTCGGCATTTGCCGCCGAAATTGGCACGATGAAAGTTAGCGAACAAATCGATGCCTTGTACATTCTCAAGACAGATCCAGTCGATTATTTAGTGATTCCGCGTGTGATTGCTTGCTGTATTATGTTGCCATTGCTGACGATCTTATCGATCGTCACCGGCACGCTCGGTGGATTAGCGGTCGCGATTAATATCTATGGACTGTCCGCCCGCATCTTTTTAGAGTCAGCCCGCAATTTTTTGACTGGCTGGGATCTCTGTAGCGCACCCATTAAGGCCGTTTGTTTTGGAGCGTTGATTGCGATTATCGGCTGTAGTTGGGGTTTGACTACTACTGGTGGTGCCAAAGGTGTCGGACAATCGACCACTACAGCGGTAGTTACTTCTCTACTCGCAATTTTTATCTCCAATTTTTTCCTGTCCTGGCTGATGTTTCAGGGAACGGGTAACGCAGTCTCCGGATCGTTCTAAATTTACTTGAATGCGCTCAGATCGCCTGACACAACGCATCGATCGTGCGATTTGCCTGGGCTTCGTAGCTCCCACCAAATAAATTGTAGTGATTGAGAATGTGGTAGAGATTGTACAAATCTCGGCGTTGGGAATACCCAGGATCGAGTGGATAAACTTGACCGTATCCTTGGTAAAAAGCGGCAGGAAAGCCCCCAAAAAGTTCTGAGAGTGCTAAATCGACCTCGCGATCGCCCCAATAGATAGCAGGGTCAAAGATAACGGGGATTCCCCCAGTTGTAAAACTAGCATTGCCACTCCACAGATCGCCATGTACTAATGACGGCTGTGGTTGGTAGTCAGCTAGAAGTTGTGGGATCGCCCTCAGTAGCGCGGCTGATTTGGGAAAATTGCCACCTTTTTGATGCGCGATCTGGAGTTGATAACCGATCCGGTGGTTGATAAAAAATGTCACCCAATCACTCGTCCAAGTATTAATTTGGGGTGTCGAACCGATCGTATTGTCGATTTGCCAGCCAAATTGCTCATTAGTGAGCGATCGATCTCGATGCAGCCGCGCCAGATTGCCCCCCAGTTCGCGCCAACCTCTCGCA
This sequence comes from Chroococcales cyanobacterium, assembly GCA_038247275.1. Taxonomy (GTDB): domain Bacteria; phylum Cyanobacteriota; class Cyanobacteriia; order Cyanobacteriales; family Chamaesiphonaceae; genus Chamaesiphon. The sequence continues at coordinate 9,495 of JBBRVB010000073.1, read as the reverse complement.
TCAGCTTTAGTTGTTAAGTCCAAGTATTCCAGCACCAAATAGCTACATGTATCACTCACACCCCAGCAAATTGGGGCAGGGACTCCGATCGTGGCGGTTGCAGCTAGTGCGGACAATCCAGTTGCTTCAGCAACAAACATCTCAATGAGTGACGCTTGATTGAGTTTGAGCAGATAACGATTTGGCGTTCCTCGGGCATTGCTAATTCGATAAACTTGGTTGATACAGCCACCACCTAATGACTGACGATCGCCAATCTCAAATAGATCGCCAGTAGCTTGGGTAATTTGCGCCCCAATGTCGCTCCAGATCTGGATATTTTTTGACAATTTACTACCTCAAGCTGATTTTTCGCGTAATTGCTCGATAAACTCGATCGCCTGAGCTGCCCAAATTTGGATATTGTGAGCAAATCTCTGCGATTTAGCAGGAATTGTATTGGTAAAAGCACGAATTTTGCTCTTAGCTAAGTTTACTAACTCGATCGTTTTGGTTTGCCACGTTTCGGTTGTCACTACAACTGTTGGTGTTGGCGCGGTTGGAGGATTTAATCCAGATGGCTGTTGTTGAGTGCCTAATGCTGGTGCAGTCGGTTTTGGGGCTGTCGGTGCCAGAATTTGGGGTGGGACGATCGCAATCTCCGCTGGCGCACTGGTTGGTTTTGGCAGAGCACTGGGGGCTGGAATTAATACCTGAGTTGGTGCTGGCTGAGGCGAACTTTTGGCGATTTCAGGTGCTGGTATCGATCGGGGAGTTGGCCTGTCTGGAAGAGATCGTGTTGGTTCTACTACTGGCACAGGTACAATGACAATCGAGGGGGGTGATGGGGCTGTATTCACCGTGGGCGTTGGTGTTGCTACTGGTGCGCCATCGCTTTGTGTTGACTTTGGCTCTGGGCTGGGCAGGATTTTGACAATCGGTGCTGGTAGTTGCGGTGAAGGAGGAGTTTTAGGACTCGGGATCGGCTTAACTATTGGTGTCGGCACTACTAGCGTCGGTATTGGGGCGGGAGTAATGACTGGTGCAGGGGCTGATGGTGCTGGTGTCGGTAATGTGGGTGCGGGGATCGCTGCATATTGTGGATCTACTAAACTCTGGATCAGATTAGGACTGAGTTCGCCCTGAATCAGTTGAGCCAAAGCATCCTTCGTCTGCGGATCGTAGGTAACAATCCCGACTGTATCGTTATAGACATTCGGTAGCGCATTGCCACGATCGTCTACTAGTTCCAGTCTCACCCAGTTTTTACCGGGTTTAAAGCCTTGAAGATATACTGGTGCCCAGCGATCCAATATAAATCTCTGATCGTTGACGGTGACTCTGACTCTCCAGTCGGGTAACCGCTCTAAGTTTTCTGGCGCGAGTGGATGCGAGGGTGCGTTAGTGAGGTAGTAATCCAACATAATCGGCTCGGCACTATAAGTACCCGCAGGACGACTATAGGTAAGTAGTGGTTGCTGAGGATCGGGATTATTTTCCGCAGTTTTGGTTAATACATGGAACGTCACTCGATCGAATGCACCTTCATTTTTGAAGCTCTCATGCCACGGACGCGATGCAAATACACGCAAACTATGGGTTCCAGGTGCTAGATCTTTAAAAACCAAAGGTCGATCGAGATCGTATACGCCTTGATAAGTTTGCTTGTCCAAAATTACATGTAAATGATTTCCCAAACCCAAATCTGGCTGTTTGAACAATGGTAAATCCGTGACTTTAAATTTAACAGTGACTCGATCGTCTGATAAGATTTCGTCAGCTTTCGGACTGATAATTTCAACCTCGGGCTGGTACTTATCCAAGCTGGGGGCTAGTTGCAAGATACTTGCTGGTGTATTCACTTCCGCCAAGGGGCCATCCATCACAGTTAGAGCAGTGCTATTCGTTGTCGATCCATCATTGGTTGCGGGCGGAGACTGTTCGCAACTGGCGATCCCCAGCATCAGCACTAGGACTAGGCATGACCTTACCAATCGAGATAATTTCCACTTCAGATTCGCTCTTAACACCCGCACCTCTGCTTCACAAATTACTTTTGCATTGCCTATTTTACTAGGGTTGGCGAATTTTTGAACGATCGACACTCGCTCCTTGAATATTTGAGCGACGTGATTTTTCAAGGCATCGCTCCCATCTAAGTTTGTGTAGATATGTAAATAGACTCTTGTGACTAAATTGTCATTGACGATCGAACTCACAGCTCTTGCCGGACTTATTAAGGCTTCAAACCCTTAACCAGCAAGCTTTCGGCGCGATCGTTGAATTTGTTTAAGAAAAATGTATTAGACTTGACTTTTAAACAAATTCCACTCAATTAAGATCGATGCAAGCATCTTGGGCAGCGACTTTGAATTATTGTTAACGAATGGTGAATATCAGTCGGTCATCAACCTATAATTCATCAACAGAGGTACCGAACAAACAAATTTTTTGTTTGGTCGAGTACAGCTTGAGACTGGAAGTTCCGCAAGGAGCTGTAGGGATCGAGCAAGGCTTTTGGCTCCATTTCACTTTCTGAAACGGGTATTTCAGTTGGGTATCACCTCGTTCCTTGTCTAGAGAGGACAATCCTCATGACAATTAGTCCGCCAGAGCGGGAAGCAAAAGTAAAGGTTATCGTTGACAAAGATCCAGTGCCTACTTCTTTCGAGAAGTGGGGTAAACCGGGGCATTTCGATCGGACCCTAGCTAAAGGACCAAAAACCACGACGTGGATTTGGAACCTTCATGCTGACGCACATGATTTCGATAGTCACACCAGTGACTTAGAAGACGTTTCTCGTAAGATTTTCAGTGCCCACTTCGGACATCTCGCCATCATCTTTATCTGGTTGAGCGGGATGTATTTCCACGGTGCCCGTTTCTCCAACTATGAAGCGTGGCTCACCAACCCAACTGGGATCAAACCCAGTGCCCAAGTCGTCTGGTCGATCGTCGGTCAAGACATCCTCAATGCTGACGTTGGCGGCGGTTTTCACGGGATTCAAATCACCTCTGGTTTGTTCCAACTGTGGAGAGCGTCTGGGTACACCAATTCCACACAGCTTTATGCTACTGCTATTGGCGGTCTCGTCATGGCTGGTCTGATGCTGTTTGCTGGTTGGTTCCACTATCACAAACGCGCTCCCAAATTGGAGTGGTTTCAAAATGTAGAGTCCATGATGAACCACCATCTGGCTGGTTTACTCGGTCTGGGCTGTCTGTCTTGGGCAGGTCACCAGATCCATGTCTCTCTACCTATAAATAAATTACTAGACTCTGGTGTCGCACCAAAAGATATTCCCTTACCGCATGAGTTCTTGGACCCTGCCAAAATGGCCGAACTGTATCCCAGTTTCGCCAAGGGTTTGACCCCGTTCTTCACTTTGAACTGGGCTGAATATGCAGACTTCCTCACCTTCAAAGGTGGTCTGAATCCTACTACTGGCGGCCTGTGGTTATCCGATACGGCTCACCATCACCTCGCTTTGGCTGTACTCTTTATCGTTGCTGGTCACATGTACCGCACGAACTGGGGCATCGGTCACAGCATGAAAGAAATCTTGGAAACTCATAAAGGACCCTTTACTGGCGAAGGTCACAAAGGTCTGTATGAAATTCTCACCACATCTTGGCACGCACAACTAGCCATTAACTTGGCAATGTTGGGATCGGTCAGCATCATCGTGGCACAACACATGTATGCAATGCCTCCGTATCCTTACTTGGCGACCGACTATGGTACTCAGCTATCGCTCTTTACCCACCACATGTGGATTGGCGGTTTCTGTGTCGTCGGTGGTGCTGCTCACGCAGGCATTTTCATGGTGCGGGACTACGACCCTGCTATGAACCAAAACAATCTACTCGATCGGATGTTGCGCCACCGCGATGCAATTATTTCCCATCTAAACTGGGTTTGTTTATTCCTCGGTTTCCATAGCTTCGGTCTGTACGTTCACAACGATACGATGCAAGCGTTGGGTCGTCCTCAAGATATGTTCTCTGATAAGGCAATTCAGTTACAGCCTGTATTTGCTCAGTGGATTCAAGGCTTGCACACTGCTGCTGCCGGTAACACTGCGCCAAACGCGCTGCAAACTGCTAGTCTGGCTTTCGGTGGCGATACCCTCGCCGTCGGTGGCAAAGTGGCAATGATGCCGATTGTATTGGGTACAGCGGACTTTATGGTTCACCACATCCATGCTTTCACCATTCATGTCACCGTCCTGATTCTGCTCAAAGGTGTCTTGTTTGCTCGTAGCTCCCGGTTAATCCCCGATAAAGCTAGTCTGGGCTTCCGCTTCCCCTGTGACGGTCCTGGTCGTGGTGGTACCTGCCAAGTTTCTGGTTGGGATCACGTCTTCCTCGGTCTGTTCTGGATGTACAACGCCATCTCGGTAGTGATCTTCCACTTTAGTTGGAAAATGCAGTCGGATGTCTGGGGTACAGTCGCACCGGATGGTACGGTTTCGCACATTAGTGGTGGTAACTTTGCTGCTAGTTCAATCAACATCAATGGTTGGCTACGGGACTTCATGTGGGCGCAATCGTCTCAGGTCATCAACTCCTACGGTACAGCTCTGTCTGCCTACGGTTTGATCTTCTTGGGCGCACACTTCATCTGGGCATTCAGCTTGATGTTCCTCTTCAGTGGTCGTGGCTACTGGCAAGAATTGATCGAGTCGATCGTTTGGGCACACAACAAGCTCAACGTGGGACCCGCCATTCAACCTCGTGCTCTGAGCATTATTCAGGGTCGCGCTGTTGGAGTCGCACACTATCTCCTGGGAGGTATTGCGACAACCTGGGCATTCTTCTTAGCTCGATCTCTATCGATCTGACGAATGTCTTCGATGCTCAGTCAACAGGTTTAATCTCCCAAGCTGGTCATCGATCGAATCTGGACATCCGGGTTCGGCACCATCACTAACAATGATGCTAATTCATGCCACACGAGATGGTTACAGTTAGCATCATCTAGACTGTAATCATCTCGTTTGTCCGCGAGGAAATCTGATAAGAAAACTATGGCAACTAAATTCCCAAAATTTAGCCAAGACCTCGCTCAAGATCCGACTACTCGTCGGCTCTGGTACGGGATTGCCACGGCTCACGACTTTGAAAGCCACGATGGCATGACTGAGGAAAATCTTTACCAAAAGATTTTCGCAACTCACTTTGGTCACCTCGGCATCATCTTCCTCTGGGCTTCTGGCAACCAGTTCCACGTAGCTTGGCAAGGCAACTTTGAACAGTGGATTAAAGACCCACTCAACGTCAGTCCGATCGCTCATGCAATTTGGGACCCGCACTTTGGTCAACCTGCTGTTGATGCATTTACCCAAGGTGGCGCAACCAATCCAGTCAACATCGCCTATTCTGGCGTTTACCAGTGGTGGTACACGATCGGAATGCGGACGAACGAAGACTTGTACTCAGGATCGATCTTCTTGCTCCTGTTGGCTTCAGTCATGCTGTTCGCTGGCTGGTTGCACTTGCAACCCAAGTTCCGTCCCAGCTTGTCCTGGTTCAAGAATGCTGAATCTCGCCTCAACCACCATTTATCCGGTTTGTTTGGCGTAAGTTCACTAGCTTGGACTGGTCACTTAGTCCACGTTGCGATCCCCGAATCTCGCGGTCAGCACGTTGGTTGGGACAACTTCACCAGTACATTACCTCACCCAGCAGGGCTAGCCCCCTTCTTCACAGGTAACTGGGGTGTATATGCCGAAAATCCTGATACCGCGCAACAGATGTTTGGGACTTCCCAAGGTGCTGGAACGGCAATCTTGACTTTCTTGGGTGGCTTCCATCCTCAGGCTCAATCCTTGTGGTTGACTGATATGGCGCATCACCACCTCGCGATTGCGGTAATTTTCATCATCGCTGGGCACATGTACCGCACCAACTTTGGGATCGGTCACAGCATCAAGGACATCCTCAATGCTCACAAACCACCCGGAGGTCGGCTCGGTGCTGGTCATACAGGTCTATATGACACCATCAACAACTCCCTGCACTTCCAATTAGGCTTGGCATTGGCTTCGCTCGGTGTGATCACCTCCCTGGTGGCTCAACACATGTACTCCATGCCGCCTTATGCGTTCTTGGCACAGGACTTTACCACCCAAGCCGCATTGTACACCCATCACCAGTACATCGCTGGGTTCCTGATGGTCGGTGCATTCGCTCACGGGGCAATCTTCTGGGTGCGTGACTACGATCCAGACCAAAACCGGAACAACGTGCTATCGCGGATGCTAGAGCACAAAGAGGCGATTATCTCCCACTTGAGCTGGGTGTCTCTGTTCCTTGGTTTCCATACCCTCGGCCTTTACGTCCACAACGACGTTGTAGTTGCCTTTGGTACGCCTGAGAAGCAAATCTTGATCGAACCTGTGTTCGCACAATTCGTTCAAAGCTCTCACGGTAAACTACTCTACGGGTTTGATACTTTACTTTCAAACGCAGATAGTTTAGCCTCCACCAGCAGTGCAGTTTACCTGCCAGGTTGGTTGGATGCCATCAACTCCGGTACGAACTCCTTGTTCTTGACCATCGGTCCTGGTGACTTCTTAGTTCACCATGCGATCGCCCTCGGACTTCACACCACCACCTTGATCTTGGTCAAAGGTGCGCTGGATGCCCGTGGTTCCAAATTAATGCCCGACAAGAAAGACTTCGGCTATGCCTTCCCTTGTGATGGTCCCGGTCGTGGTGGTACTTGTGACATCTCTGGTTGGGATTCCTTCTACCTCGCGATGTTCTGGATGTTGAACACCTTAGGTTGGGTAACATTCTACTGGCACTGGAAACACTTAGGTATTTGGCAAGGTAACGTAGCTCAATTCAATGAGTCCTCGACTTATCTCATGGGTTGGTTACGCGATTACCTCTGGCAGAACTCCTCACAGTTGATTAACGGTTACAACCCTTACGGGATGAACAACCTGTCTGTATGGGCATGGATGTTCCTCTTCGGACACCTCGTCTGGGCAACTGGCTTTATGTTCTTAATTAGCTGGCGTGGTTACTGGCAAGAGTTGATCGAAACTGTTGTCTGGGCACACGAGCGGACTCCACTTGCGAACCTAGTTCGTTGGAAAGACAAGCCCGTTGCGATGTCGATCGTTCAAGGTCGCGTTGTCGGTCTAGCTCACTTCACAGTCGGCTATATCCTCACCTACGCAGCCTTCTTAATCGCCTCTACTGCTGGTAAGTTCGGATAGCTGAATTTATTAGCGATTAGATAAAATCCCTCGTCACCTAGTGACGGGGGATTTTTAGATTCAATCAGTTATAATCGATTTTAAAATGGAGAGCCTCACAAATAGCTGGGTTCGATCGGCCGAGCCGATGCCCCAAATTCACCTCAACAACTAATCATTGGTATAATAAATATCCATATCTCTCCCCTCCCAAGTTGTCAGGTGCTAAAATTTGGCACTCCCAAACTAAAATATCGCTAACAAGTCACCCACCAAATAGATCGTAGGCGGTCGCAATCCTCAGTATTAGAGATATAGTAATCAGTTATACAAAAATAAAGTTGAAATTTTGGTAAAAGCTATAGATCGATATCAATATTAGTATTGACGGCTGAGACGACACCAGACAATAACCGATCCTACTCTGACGCTACGCTAACTCTTGACTCAACACTAAATTATCTACCGATCGTCTCCCGCACTACATAACTATGAACCACACAGATAATCATTGGCGTATAGACAATTCCACTACTTCGACTGCTGCTAATCAGGAACCATATTTAGGCCCACGCTGGTTGGTCGAGGAACGGGACGCTTGCGGAGTGGGGTTTATTGCATGTCCAGCCGGGGATACCAGTCATAAGTTGATTCAGCAGACGTTGGCGGCTTTGACTTGTATGGAGCATCGGGGTGGTTGTAGTGCAGATCGGGATTCTGGTGATGGTGCGGGGATTTTGACGCAGATTCCGTGGGCACTATTTAACTCGATCGCATTGGGACTAGACAAATCTCGGTTGGCGGTAGGAATGGTTTTCCTGCCCCAAGATGCCGCCAAACGGGTGGTGGCGAAGCGCGTAGTGGCAGATGTTGTCAGTCAAGAGCAGTGTCAATTAATTGGTTGGCGAGAGGTTCCTGTTAAACCGGAGACTCTGGGTGTTCAAGCGCGATCGAATCAACCTCATATCGAACAGGTAGTGATCGCCGGAACGACGACTGGTGATGAATTAGAGCGTCAGCTCTATATGGTACGCCGGAAGATTGTCAAGGCGATGCAGGCTGAGGGTACGGTCAAGCCTGGGGATGATTTTTATATTTGCTCCCTATCGAGTCGGACGATCGTCTACAAAGGGATGGTGCGATCGGCTGTATTGGGTGAGTTTTATAGTGACTTAACTAATCCTGACTTTACAGCGGCGTTTGCTGTTTATCACCGCCGGTTTAGTACGAATACGCTACCAAAATGGCCATTGGCTCAACCGATGCGGGTGTTAGGACACAACGGCGAGATTAATACGCTGTTGGGTAATATTAATGGGATGACGGCGCGGGAAAGCGATCTCAACCATCCAATTTGGAACGACAGGTTGCGAGAGTTGCAGCCGATTCTGAATCTGGATAATAGCGATTCAGGGACATTGGACAATGTGCTGGAACTATTGGTACAATCGGGGCGGAGTCCGATCGAAGGTCTGATGATCATGGTACCAGAAGCGTACAAGAATCAGCCAGAATTAAATAATCGTCCTGAGATTACGGACTTTTACGAGTATTATTCGGGATTGCAAGAAGCTTGGGATGGGCCAGCCTTACTTTCATTTAGTGATGGTAAAGTAGTCGGAGCGACACTCGATCGCAATGGTTTGCGTCCAGCGCGGTACTGTATTACCAAGGATGGTTATCTCTATGTTGGCTCCGAGGCTGGAGTCGTAGATCTACCTGTAGACCAGATCGTCGAAAAAGGTCGGCTCGGCCCTGGTGAAACGATCGTTGTAGACTTAGAAACCAAAGAGATTTTACACAATTGGGAAGTTAAAGAGCGCGTTGCTAAAACTTATCCCTACGGTGCATGGCTCAAAGAACATCGTCAACCATTGGCGGTGCAGGCGTTTGAATCTAGTTGTCGGATTGCCTCATCAAGTTTGCTCAATCAGCAGACGGCATTTGGTTATACGGAAGAAGATATCTCGATGATCGTCAACGATATGGCGGAAAATGGCAAGGAGCCAACTTTCTGCATGGGTGACGATATTCCGTTGGCGGTGTTGTCAGAAAAAGCGCATCCAATTTATGACTATTTTAAACAACGCTTCGCCCAAGTAACTAACCCCGCGATCGATCCATTGCGCGATAAATTGGTGATGTCGCTCGATGTCAGCTTGGGGCGAAAGGGGAACTTACTCGAAGTCAAACCCGAATTCGCAGGGATGCTCAAGTTAAATAGTCCTGTATTAAACGAAGCTGAATTAGAAGTAATTAAAGCTTCCTCCCTGGGGAGTGAATTTATCTCCACACTTTATCCCGT
>JBBRVB010000072.1:0-13055 GCA_038247275.1 Chroococcales cyanobacterium | reverse complement strand
GAAAGTCCTAACAACTCCTGCGAACTCCTCTGGAGTCAGGATTTTAGCAACATGGCAACTCGTCAACTAGCCACAGCCGCCATGCGTTGAACAGTTGACAGTTGACAGCGAAAAGTGCGGTCTTGGGGTTTCCCCAAGTAGAGCACCTTTTCAAGACAGTTGACAGCCATGACAGCTTACCCTGAGCCTGTCATGGCATTTGTCTTGTCTCGCAGTGGCTGGAGCGGCAACTCAAGTAGCTGGTCGATATGTGCCAGTGGGACTGGTAGTAGACTCCGATCTCCATCCCGACAAATCCAGATTCATGCCTAACTAGCTGTGGTAAAAAGTAATAATTTTAGACCCAGATCGACCGATCGAGCGATCGAAGATTGAGTAATGGTCGCTTATAATTTAGATAAATTCGATCGTCAATTGCCCGATCGATTCGATACACACCCGATCGGCATGGCTAGTAGCTAGATTTTGATGTAATTATGTTACCCTCAGATTAGTTTTACCCTAAAAATAGCTAAAACTGATAAAATCGGCGAGAGTGACTATTTTGAAAGCTATGTTTAGCGCAAATCGATTACTACTTGTCTAGCTCCATCAATTTTGAAATTAGGACTAATAAAATATGAGCGATACACCAGAATCTACTCAATCCGTAGAAACTGCCACAATTGATATTCCTGCAAATCCTTTGGGATTAAACGCTGGAGCTGGCTCTATTACTAAAGTTTCGCCTGACGTATCGACAGCCGAATTACCAGATTGGGCTAAACAAGCCACAGCTATTCTGGCTGAGTTGCCCACTTATTTGGGACAAATTTACAACAGCAATAAAAGTGCTGTCATTACGCTTGGGTTATTTTTCGGCATTATTGTTGGTGTGAAGCTCACGTTAGCGATCCTGTCTGCAATTAATGAAATTCCCTTACTCGCACCTACTTTTGAGTTGGTGGGTATTGGCTACACCAGTTGGTTTGTGTATCGTTATTTACTCCAGGCTTCCACTAGAAAAGAGCTGACTGATGAGATCGATAGTTTCAAATCAGAAGTTCTCGGCAACAAAAATAGCAACTCCTAAGTTGTCATGATTGCATAAATTTCAGTCAATCTCGATTCCATCGAATCCATTTCGGTAGGATCGAGATTGCGCTATTATCCTGAATAGCCGCCCTAGCCTCTAGCCATCAGCCACAATCCCACCAAGGTAACCATCGTGACAATCAACGCGATCGAGATGAAACTATTATCTTGGGTATTGACTTGGCTCAGATCTACAGGTGCATATCTTTCTTCGAGCGATCGCGGTGGTGGTGGTGCGGGGGCAGTCGGGGTACGATTGACACCAGGCTTACCATCTTCATCTTCCAAATGCGATAAATCGGGTATTTGAGTCAGCCATTCATCTCGCCTGGTTAATTCAGGAGCCTGCATGATATATAGCAACCGTTTACTTGCTTGACGAGTCTCTAGGTTGGGATGAGTGGCAAGTTTTTGGCATAGTGCTCTGGCTTCAGGGATTTGCCCAGCGGCTTCAAATGCGGTAACAAGCCACACCTGCACTTCACCACCAATCTTGCTATTGGGCTGAACTTGCGCCACCGCCGCCAATAAATATTTGACAGCTTGGCGGTAATCTCCCCGCTCGAACGCAATTTGTCCAGATTGATAGTCAGTATCCAAAGTCACGGGATTGTCAGTGTATTTAAGAATATGGGCGAGAACTAGCCTGATTGACCAGTGCCAGAAGATACAATCATCGAACCAGTACCAGTATCTGTGAAAATTTCGAGTAACAGCGAGTGTGGCAAGCGTCCATCGATAATATGAGCAGCTCTGACACCTTGAGCGAGACTACGAACGCAACAAGTAAGCTTGGGAATCATCCCTCCACTTACCGTACCATCATCAATTAAGGCGCGTGCGCCAGGAATATCGAGTTGCCGAATTAGGGTAGTTGGATCTTTGAAGTCCCGCATTAAGCCTGGAGTATCGGTGAGTAAGATGAGTTTTTCGGCTCCGAGTGCCGCCGCAATCTCCCCAGCAACTGTATCCGCATTAATATTATAAGCCTGTCCGTTTTCATCGGCAGCAACGCTGGAGACAACGGGAATATAGCCGCTCTTGATGAGGGTATGGAGAATATCTACATTGACACTGCTAACTTCCCCCACAAATCCAATCCCTTCTCGACCGTCGGGACGTGCGACGATGAGATTACCATCCTTGCCACACAAGCCGACACCGTTACCCCCAGACTGGTTGATCAAAGAGACGATTTCTTTATTGACACGTCCGACTAAGACCATTTCGACAACATCCATCGTCGCCGCATCAGTCACCCGCAAACCATCTTTAAATTGTGGTTCGATCCCGATTTTTTCCAGCCAACTATTAATTTCTGGCCCCCCGCCATGTACTAAGATCGGTCGAATCCCTACGCAAGACATAAAAACCAGATCCCGAATCACCCGATCCTTGAGAGCACTATCTTTCATCGCTGCCCCACCATATTTGACAACTACGGTACGTCCGGCGAATTTTTGGATATATGGCAAGGCTTCGCTAAGTACCCGCACGCGGGTGGCATCTTCGTTGGAGTGAGTCATGAGTAGAGGGTAGAGGGTAGAGGGTAGAGGGTAGAGTGTAGGGGTAATGGGTAATGGGTAATGGGTATTGGGTATTGGGTAATGGGTATTGGGTATTGCTAAAGGCGATGCTGTATCTACGGTAGGCTGTACCTACAGCTTCGCCAACGCGCCAACGCTAACGCCAATTATCGTTCACAGACTGATTTTAGACTAGCTCTCAAGCAGTAAGATCTTCTCTTCACCTATTACCCATTACCCATTACCCATTACCCTCTGTGTCCCGATCGCCAGTAGAATATCAAGTTATCGATCGCAAGGCAAGCAACATGAGTCAAACTTATCGCATCACACTATTACCTGGAGATGGGATCGGCCCCGAAATTATGGCGGTGGCGGTAGATGTGTTGGCGGTTGTCGCTAAACAAGAAGATATCAATTTTGAATTTACCACGGCATTAATCGGTGGGGCGGCGATCGAGGCGACTGGAGCACCGTTACCTGCTAAAACTTTGGAGATTTGTAGGCAGAGTGACGGGGTATTACTAGCCGCCATCGGGGGTTATCAGTGGGACAATCTGCCCCGCCATCTGCGTCCAGAGACGGGTCTATTGGGCTTGAGAGCGGGTCTGGGTCTATTTGCCAATTTAAGACCTGCGGCAATTTTACCCCAGCTAATCGACGCTTCTACCCTCAAACGGGAGGTAGTCGAAGGGGTCGATATCATGGTAGTCCGAGAACTGACTGGCGGAGTGTATTTTGGCGAACCAAAAGGAATTTTTACGACGGAAACGGGTGAAAAACGTGGGGTGAATACGATGGCATATACAGAGAGCGAGATCGATCGCATTGCCAAAGTCGGGTTTGAAACTGCCCAAAAACGGACGAAAAAGCTCTGTTCGGTGGATAAGGCGAATGTGCTGGAAGTTTCTCAATTATGGCGCGATCGCGTCATCGCAATGGCTGCCGATTATCCCGATGTCGAATTGACGCACATGTATGTAGATAATGCGGCGATGCAATTGGTTCGCGCGCCTAGACAGTTTGATACGATCGTTACCAGCAACCTCTTTGGGGATATTCTCTCGGATGCGGCGGCGATGTTAACGGGTAGTATCGGTATGTTACCTTCGGCGAGTTTGGGGGCGACTGGCTTGGGCGTATTTGAACCAGTACACGGTTCGGCTCCAGATATCGCCGGACAAGATCGTGCCAATCCGCTGGCACAAGTGCTCAGTACAGCTATGCTACTCCGGTATGGTCTCAATCGATCGAGTGCAGCCGATCGGATCGAGCAAGCGGTTTTAAAAGTTTTGGATCTGGGTTACAGAACTGGTGATATTATGTCAGCAGATATGACCGCAGTCGGCTGTCGGGAAATGGGTAAAGTCCTGATTCAAGCTTTAGCATAACCCTGGATTTAGTCGCGGGTAGCGATCGCGCCCAACACTAGATGCGATCGCCAAAACAGGATCGGGCTGCCCTGAATCTTAAATTTAAGTTGAAGCCAAAGCTACCCGATCTATCTTCAAATATCTGAAAATAATTTTGGGAAATAACCACTGTGTTTACGATTGAGTCGCCCTTTGCTAAAGCTAAACCTAATCCCATGCCCCAGTCAGATCCTCACAGACTGCTCGATCCCGCTCTACTTAGGGCTGCTAAAGATATCTATAGTTTCTATTGTCAGATTAACCCCGATCGGGAACGCAGACGACAACCGATCGGGGTCGCGATGAATAAGCTCAATCAGCGCGGCAAATTAATTTTTAGTAGTTATCCGATCTTACTACCAGAAGAGCATTTTATCTCTGTTGACCAGCTAGAACCATAAACTCGATCGTAAATCGCGGATCGGGCTGGGGAATCATAGAGGTAGTGTATCTAGATCTGCATCCGCTGGCAGATCCTTATCGTAGTGAATATTTATGACACGATCGTTCAAGTCATTATCTTTTGGTTGGGTGCTGCGATCGGTAGCTTCCTCAATGTCGTAGTCTACCGCGTTCCGGCGGGTATCTCCGTGATGTGGCCACCATCCCGCTGCCCTACCTGTTTTCACAAACTAGGGATCGGTGAAAATATCCCGATTTTGGGGTGGTTGTTATTACGTGGCAAATGTCGGCACTGCCATACCCCGATTTCGCCCCGTTACCCACTGATTGAAGCGATAACGGCGATTATTTTCGTGCTGGTGTACAATCGCTTTGGACTGTCGATCCAGACTACTGGCTATTCACTACTGATGTGTTGGTTATTAGCACTGACACTGATCGATCTCGATACGATGACATTACCCAATCCACTCACTCAGTCTGGATTAGTGCTGGGTTTGGCGTTCCAAGTTGTTGCTGGTTATCTCGATACCAATCATTCGATCTCTGGAATCCGCGAATATACGATCCAAGGAATTTTGGCAATGACACTCGGCATTTGGATCTATGATGCGCTGATGATTTTGGGGAGTTTGATGGTTGGTAAGCCCGCTCAAGGTGGCGGTGATGCTAAGTTGATGGCGATGGTGGGAGCGTGGACTAATTGGAAAATTGTGCTGCTGGCTGGTGGATTAGCCTCCGTACTCGCTTTACTCGGTTTTATGGCTGTTGCTGGCTACTCCATGCTCAAAGGCGGCGGCATCAAAGCTGGGGCCAATAAACTGATCCAGCCACTCCCCTTGGGGCCATTTATTGCGGCTGGTGCGACGATTACGCTGTTTGTTGGTAGCGATGCGATAATTGACAGCTATCAGCAGTTGATGCGATCTCCCGATCGATTTTTATTCGCTATTCCAGTGTTATTGGTACTGATGACACTCTTGGCTTGGACGCGGCGAATGCGTCTGCGGGAATCGTAAATCTCATATCTTGCACCAAAACATAATTACTAGTTTTTTAGTGGATAGTGGATAGTGAATAGTGGATAGTTTTAGGACTTAGGAGTACGTTTTGAGGAGATTTCATCAGTTCTTATCTACTGGTGCAAGATGTGAGAAATACTATTTTACTCCAGCCCAAAACCCTGCTCCACTAGATCTAGTGGAGCAAGGTTTTCAATTGGGGGGTAATTAATAGGCTAAAGTTTCGAGAGCTTCGCGCAGGTAGCGTTGTACCAAAGCATCGAGATTGAGATCTGAACGTTCGATCGCGGGCAACTGAGAGGTCCAATGCTGAAACCCCGAACTCGCTGAGATAGCTTGCTTGAGGCTAGTCCAAACTGAGGTATCTTCGCTCGGTGTCGGTGAGGAAATAGTCATCTGTGAACGAGCCAAAAAATTGTTGATTTTGTGGTGGCAAAAAGTTTTAGCGCAATCTTTGTCACACTCTCTATCATAACTTAATTCGATCGAGTGTCCAGGATCTCGATCGTCAGTAGCTCACTACCGCCATTAGACCTAATCACGGACAAATCGATCGATCTCACGTTACTATGAGATAATTGCTCAAACCTAGTCAGTGAGTTGAATCAAACCAGTTCTATTTCGTTGACATTGTTACCAAATAGTTTCACTGAAATCGACTTCAATATCGAAGTATTTAATTACAAGTACCTACTTTTTGCTCGATAATAGAAAGAATATTAAACACGCATATCTATCGGTGTAAAACGGTATCATATGTATCTATTTTGGGTAGCTATCGCAATTACTATTTACTAAAGTCAAGAGCCTCAAGAGGAAAAAAGCTGTGAGTGGAAACGAATCCCGGATACAAGCAATTTATCAAATTACTAACCGTGAGCCGATGCCATCTAAGGCATCCAAACGGCTAGAAGACTTGTGGGCGTGTGATGTCTTTACCTTGAGCAAGATGCAAGAAAGTCTGCCCAAGGATGTCTTTAAATCTGTCAAGAAGACGATCCAAACTGGCGAGCCGCTAAATATCTCCATTGCTGACTCTGTAGCGGTCGCGATGAAGGATTGGGCGATCTCTAAAGGCGCACTTTATTATGCCCACGTCTTTTACCCATTGACCAACGCTACTGCTGAAAAGCATGATGGTTTTGTCTCGGTTCAAAGCGATGGCACGGTGATCTCGGAATTTGCTGGGAAACTGCTGGTGCAAGGCGAACCTGATGGTTCATCCTTCCCGAATGGTGGCATCCGTTCTACCTTTGAAGCGCGGGGCTATACAGCTTGGGATGTCACCAGCCCAGCCTTCATCATGGAAACCGACAACGGTGCGACTCTGTGCATCCCAACGGTGTTTGTGTCTTGGACTGGCGAAGCTCTAGACAAAAAAACACCTCTATTGCGTTCCAACGCGGCGATGAATAAAGCCGCTACCAGAATACTCAAGATCCTCGGTAATACCAATATCGCGCCAGTCAACTCTAGTTGTGGTGCCGAGCAAGAGTACTTCTTGGTAGATGCCAACTTTGCCAATAGTCGTCCTGACTTATTACTCGCTGGCAGAACTTTATTTGGGAAGCCCCCAGCTAAGGGTCAACAATTTGACGACCACTACTTTGGAGCCATTCCAGAGCGGGTGCAAGTGTATATGCAAGATGTTGAGGAAAAACTCTACCGATTGGGTATTCCTGCCAAAACCCGCCACAATGAAGTTGCTCCCGGTCAGTTTGAAATTGCACCTTACCATGAAGCTGCCAACGTCGCGACCGACCACCAGCACCTGATCATGACCACGCTCCGCACCACTGCGAAAAAGCATGGCTTCATGTGTCTGCTTCACGAGAAACCCTTTGCGGGCATCAATGGCTCGGGCAAACACGTCAACTGGTCGGTCGGAAATGCCACTCAGGGCAACTTATTAGACCCCGGCGACAATCCTCACTCTAATATCCAATTCTTGGTCTTCTGTGGTGCGGTAATTCGGGGTGTTCACACTTATGGTCCGTTATTGCGGGCTGTGATTGCCACCGCCAGCAACGACCATCGCTTGGGTGCGAATGAGGCTCCCCCCGCGATCATCTCCATGTATCTGGGTTCGCAATTAGAAGACGTATTCGAGCAAATCAAGCAGGGCGCGCTCACCGGTTCGACATCTAAAGGGATGATGAATATTGGTGTCGATACCTTGCCAATGTTGCCAAAAGATGCAGGCGATCGCAACCGCACCTCACCCTTTGCCTTTACTGGCAACCGCTTTGAATTCCGCGCAGTCGGCTCCGGTCAATCTGTCGCTGGGCCATTGGTCGCGATGAATACGATTCTGGCTGAGTCCCTCACCTGGATGGCAGACAAATTGGAAGCTGAAACTGCTAAAGGCACCGAACTCAATGCGGCGATCCAAACCGTCCTCAAAGAAGTCATCGACAACCACGGTGCCATCATCTTCAATGGCAACGGCTACTCTGAAGAATGGCACAAAATGGCAGTTGCAGAACGCGGTCTCCGCAACCTGCGGACGACCGCCGATGCCCTCCCCGTGCTCAATGAGCCAGAAATCGTCAAACTCTTCGGTGGCATGGGCATCCTCTCGCCCATCGAGCTAGCTAGTCGGTATGAAACCTACTCAGAGCAGTATATCCTCTCGATCGAGGTCGAAGCAAAACTAGTCATTAGTATCGCCAAAACCCTGATTTATCCAGCCGCCACCCGCTATCTGACTGACTTGGCGACCACCATTGCCGGACTCAAAGAAATCGGTGTCGATCTCGAAGTGGAAACCGCTCAGAAGGTGGCCGATCTCACTAAATCAATGATGGATTGTGTTAGCAAATTAGCGACCGCTCTGAGCAGTCATGATTTTGATTCGAGTGAAGCTCACATGCAATATTTAGTAAAAACTGTGCGTCCATTAATGGATGATGTCCGTAAATATGCAGATGGACTCGAAGCTGAAGTAGCAGATGATTTATGGCCGTTACCTACTTATCAAGAAATGTTGTTTATTAAATAACATTTAAGCTCTAATTTATCTACAGGCAAGACCGTTTTTATCGAACGGTCTTTTTTTATGTTAATTATAAATCTCCCGTCGATGTCCAACTTCATGAATTGTAATTTGCTGTGACTCAAGATCGAAAGAGTAAATAACCCGGTAATCGCCAACTCTTAGCTTAAATAACCCACCTAAATCTGCGCTGAGAGCTTGGGGACTAATATTTTCAAAGTTTTCCGATAACCAACGAATTTTATTGAGAACACGCTGTTGGATGGCAGAAGTAAGTAAGTCTAGATTGTTAATTGCTCCCGATGTAAACTCGACTGCATAGCTCATTACCAATTCAATCCAAGTTTTTTTGCTACCTCTGCGGCTGGAGTGCCGCGTTGTCCCGATCGAGTTTGTTGTAATGAGTTAATAAGTTGCTGCTTCATCTGTGGATCGATCTGCTTGCCTTCATCAGGATCGTTGAGTAAAGATTCAATCGTCTCAGTAACAGTTGTTTGAATTAAAAGCTTTAGATCTTCTACACTCAAATCTTTAACTTGCATAAGTTTAGGAGGTTTTGGATTAATTATATTATGACACCTTGTTTGCTTAGGGGCTTGCAAGAAAATAACCTACCAATAATTCCCGATTTGGTGCGTTACCCCTGTGCTGTCTTGTGACAACGGCGAGTGCTGAAGGTTACACATCAGTGCGGTTCCATCCGCTGTCTTGACTGAAACACCTGCTCCCCTACTCTCCGCGTGATTTGGGTCGCTGTCTTGAACAGGTGTTCTACTTGGGCAAAGCCCAAGAACGCACTTTTCGCAAACCGCCAAGAAACAGAGGCGTGTGCGAGCCACCATGCAATCTTAGACTCTACTGTGTCAATCGCACGTATCCTTACTATTCAAAAAATCAGTACGAGCGGATTGATTTTTAGATAATAAATATTGAATTTTCGTCCATTCCTTATGTTCGATCGAGTCGATTAAACTATCCAATCGATCGCGATAGAGATATAAAGATTGCAATAAAGCATCCCGATTGTATTCGGCCATCATCATCCCCATTTCTGGATTGCCAGCACCCACCCGACTGGTATCTTTAAATCCAGTACTGGCAAATTTTTTGGCAAAATCGAGGATAGTGGGATCGGTTTCTGATAGACAAGCATCAATTAAACTCGCACTGATCATCACAGGTAAATGTGAAATCCAGGCGACAGCCCGATCGTGTCGATCGGGTGTCGTCTGATAGACAATAGCACCCAGCGATCGCACTAATTCATCAACTGTTTTTAGTGCTGAAGGCACTGTTGTGGGCGTAGGGGTCAAAACATAAGGTCGATCGGCAAAGAGACCCTTTTCAAAGGCAGCAATCCCGCTCTGGGAGTTGCCAGCCATCGGGTGTCCACCCACAAAATTAGCCCACAATGCGGTCGCGCGATCGACGATCGCCCCTTTGACAGAGCCAGCATCGGTAATAATTGTCTCTAGCTGAAGGTGAGGGACTAATTGCGCGATCGTGGGGATAATTGCCGCGATTGGCGTACAGATAAAGATGATTTGGGCATCTTTTAAACTAACTAAGTCACAACTGGCTAGATCGCAAATTCCCTCGCGTTCGGCAAGATCGCAAGTAAATTGCTGACGACTGACACCACTGACATCATGCCCTAGTTGGCGAAAATCCCATCCTAATGATGCGCCGATTAATCCGATTCCTACGATCCCGATCTTCACAGTTGGCTGTTATTGATTATTTGTTATATTGTGCCATGCGATCGGGCAGTGAAATTTGTTTGTCTGGTTATGGACTCGATTTGCCGATTGCCAATTCTCCAGCAGAGAGGCTCGCGGGAACGAATTGGCGGAATTGGGAGGATGTCACTTGTTAATTTGGGATCATCGCAACTTTAATTACTGCTCGATTTTTCATGTCCTCAAAAGTTTGAGCTAAATCTGTCAACGGACGGCGATCGCTAATTAATAATTCAAAGGGAATTTGCTTGCTAGCGAGTAATGCTAACGCCGCGCGAACGTGCTGGGGGGTATTATGAAAAACGCCTTTGAGAGTGAGTTCGCTGTAGTGCAGCCTGTCAGTATTGACACTGATGGTCGTATCTTTGGGACAACCACCAAATAAATTAATCGTCGCACCCGGACGACCGCAGGCGATCGCGGTTTCCCAGACACTCGGTACACCAGTTGCTTCGATAATGATATCCGCACCCCAACCCTGAGTTAAATCCTTAACAGTACTAGGGATATCCCAGTTATGATAATTCCACGTCCGTGCCGCTCCCAATTTTCCACCGACTCTCAACCGGGCATCATTCCCCCCAAATAACCACACCGACTGACATTGGCTGGCCATCACTGCCACAAACATCAACCCGATCGCCCCGTCCCCAATGACGACTACTCTCGAATCAGGATTAAAGTTGCTCCGTGCAACCCCGTGGAGCACACAAGCCAAGGGTTCGGTCATCGCCGCTAGTTCGGCATCGAGGTCGGCAGGGATCTGGAGTAGGTTTTGGCAGACGATCGGCGCAGGAATACTTAAGTACTGGGCAAAAGTACCATTATTCCAGGTCAAATTCGGACAGAGAGAATATTCTTGGCATTGACAAAAAAAACAATTCATGCATGGTGCAGAGTTGTTGGCAACCACCCGATCGCCTATTTGCCAATCGGTCACCCCCGCACCCAGCGAAATGATTTTCCCCGCTGCTTCATGTCCGAATCGAGTTGGCGGCTTGAGCATTTTTGCGTGTCCCCCACGCCGCCAGACCTTGAGATCTGTGCCGCAAGTGGTGGCAGCTACGACCTCGATGACGACTTCACCCTCGGCAGGTGTCGGGACATCGAGAGTTTCGAGACGGAGGTCTTCGCGACCGTAGAGGAGGGCTGCTAGCACAAAATTCTTAGTTACAATAGTTACTCAGAGCATTCCAGTATAGGAAACTTCGCGATCGAAAATCTAGCACCGCGATCCCAATCTAGGTTTTGCCTGTGTTGGGGAGATCGATCTCAAATCGCCAGCATTTAGCGATCTTTGGTGCTAGTTGTGACTACATGGACTTCTCGCACCGCTAAAGACAGGATATAATGTGGTGCTTCGGGTTGCCATCGATCGTCAGTAGAGCCGCTTGCTGCAAGCTAGTTGTCATCGTGTTGTACAGCCTCCGAGCCAGAAAATCGTGCGATCTCGACAAAGCGGGTGATGAGGCTCAATTTACCACTGGATGTATGAATATGAACGAAAAAAAAGTAGAAGATCCCAAATTGGTAATAGTTTATTTTGCCAATGGTACTGTCCAATGGGTGAAATCTGGCAGTACCAATCAATGGTCTAGGGATGGCGGTATCATCAACAAGTTTTTTGAAAGTAGGGTTTATCATACATCCGAGGGTAATAAAATTAAGATCAAACAACATTTTAAGCTGTTGAATACTGTCTTTATGGATGTGAATACCGGAGCATTTTTAGATACTAGTCGCGACGATTTGCTAGGACTGCTACCCGATCCTAATGACCCCACACAGCACTGTAAATGGTGGGATGTAGATTGGTCTTGTCCGATCGTCTTCGAGCCAAAAGCCGAGCGGAAGCCAATTAAACCGCCGATTGTCAAAAGTTCGCAGTTGAGTTGAAATGGATCTAGATCGTCAAATGGCATTGACTGGGGGATGCAGTTTGAGACAACTAAAGCCGATCTCAGAGCACATAATTAATGAAGAATTGTGAGACATCATGCTAGATTACCATCTTCTGAGATACTTACCTTCGGCTGACGAATTACTAGACTCAGATGAAACACCCGTGGATAATGAACTCCAGGAACTAATTCCGGCTTTGCTCAAATCGATCTTGCTAATGCTGTGGGAACAGCGACAGGATTGGTTGTTTGCGATCGATATGGGCATCTATTCAAGTCCAGAGTTACCACCAATCGTTCCTGATGCCTTTCTGAGCTTGGGTGTAGACCGATGCTATGATGAAGAACTCCGACCTAGCTATGTCCTGTGGGATGAGGAAGTAGTGCCGATCTTCGTACTGGAAGTAGTTTCTCCTCGATATCGTGAGGAATATACTACCAAGCTAAAAGTATACGAACAGATGGGGGTATTGTATTATGCGATCTATTCGTCAAAACGTAAGCGTAAACCCAGATTTGAGGTATATAAATTAGTCGAGGGAGCTTATCAACTGATGGAAACAATTCCAGTCTGGATGCCAGAAATTGGTCTAGGAATTGGGTATGAGCGCGGCAATTATGGCGGGGTAACTAGGGAGTGGTTGTATTGGTATGACGAACATGGCAACCGTTATGCTACTCCTAATGAACGGATTCAACAGGAAGTCGATCGATCGAATAAATTAGCAGCTAAATTACGAGAGCTAGGAATCGATCCTGATGCCTAAATGATTAGAGCATCAAACTGATTTTAAATTGAGCGAGATTGAGAGGGAGATTTAGTGATTGATTTTGAGTGGGATGAAGACAAACGGTTGGCTAATCTCCGTAAGCATGGTATTGATTTCGTTGATATTCCCCCTGTTTTTGATGGTGACACTGTGATAATCGAGGATGCCCGCTAAAATTATGGTGAACGACGGTTTATCAGTTTTGGATTGCTAT
>JBBRVB010000071.1:0-13210 GCA_038247275.1 Chroococcales cyanobacterium | reverse complement strand
TAATTAATGGGTTGGAGTTGCAAGCTGATAGTAATGTTTGTGCAATTGACGTTGTGAAAGCAGCGATGGCAGCAGGTTTATTATTAGTCCCGGCGGGTGTGAAGGTCGTCCGATTCGTACCACCATTAATTGTCTCAGCAGTAGAGATCGATCGAGCCGTAAGTACGATCGATCGGATTTTAGCAGCATTGTAGTAATAAAGAGTGGGTAATTCCCACTCTTTATGAAGCACAAGCATAAAATGTGAATAATTAAATCGTGAACTAGGTAAATGTAATGGTAAGAAAACTTTAAATCGATCGCCGATATTATTTCTTTCTAGCGATCGTCAGTCCGTCACCGATCGGAATTAAACTAATCTGCACTCGATCGTCATGATATATTTGCTGATTGAGAGCTTTGATTGCCTGAGTGCGCTTATCTTCATTCATAGCTGGATCGGCAACTCTGCCATACCATAAGACATTATCAACTAGGATGAGTCCACCTTGACGGACTAGCTGAAAACAGCGATCGTAATAGATAGCATAATTATTTTTATCGGCATCGATGAAGGCAAAGTCAAACGTCCCTGCTGCGCCATCTGCGAGTAGTCGATCGAGTGTTTCTAGTGCTGGAGCGATGTGGAGATCGATTTTATCATTTACCCCTGCTTGCTGCCAATATTTGCGGGCGATCGCGGTGAATTCCGCGCTGACATCACAAGCAATCAATCGACCGTCATCGGGTAGATTTAGGGCTACGACTAATGAACTATAGCCAGTAAATACGCCTACTTCTAAGCACTTTTTCGCACCGATTAAGCGTACTAACAATCCCATCAATTGCCCTTGCTCTGGTGAAACTTGCATATTCACTAGGGGATGTTGCGCTGTCTCCGATCGCAATTGAGTTAATATCTCTGGTTCATGCACGGAATTGGCAAGGAGATATTGATAGAGCGGATCGCTTAAGCCAATTGATTGATTAGACATGGATTGTTAATTAATAGTTAATAATTGCATCGCTTCTAATCGTCTCTTCTGAATTGCCAAGTTGCTCGATCGATCTCGTAAATCTTTCGGTAATCGGCCGATTTTCGCCGTGAGAGAAATTGAGAAATAAAATCGAGCCGCCGAAAATAGTTGCGCCAGTACTGAGACTCGCAATAATCAACCGAACTAGCTCCAAAAAAAGTTGCGGCGACTGAGTTTTTCAGATAGCCGAAGTTGTTCGATCGCCGTTTGCCAATTTGCATCAGGATTGATATTCTCACATCTTGCACCAGTAGATAAGAACTGATGAAATCTCCTCAAAACGTGCTTCTAAGTCCTAAAACTATCCACTATTCACTATCCACTAAAAAACTAGTAATTATGTTTTGGTGCAAGATATGAGTATTACCACCGCCTTGCGATTTCCATTCGTAGGCTTTGGCACGAATTATCTCTGGTGCAATCGGCGCGGGAATGATTAAGGATTGCAAAAATTCAATGATTGTCTTCATCGATCGCAATTCACACAGTATCGACTCGTGTGAACTTGATGACCGTCGTTGGCATTGCCATTAAATCGATCGCAAAGCCGACTCACTGTAATTGAAAGAACTTTGAGCAAAATGCGGATAAAAGGACTTGAACCTTCACTTCTTGCGAAACCAGAACCTAAATCTGGCGCGTCTACCAATTCCGCCATATCCGCAGACAACGTTTTTAATAATAGCACAGATATTTCACAACATCAAATAATTTGAGTTTGCGCTCTAGTCGAACCGCGCTAGCGGATAACATTGTCACTTCTTGAATAAATCTTCTAGTGCCGCCGCCACCACTTGCGAATCTGCATCCTGTCGCAGTTCGACTAGGGCTGACTGCGCTTGAGGTTCATCAAATTTTTGGAGCGCGTGGGCGACTCTCGCCCGCAACCGGGATGATTCGGATGTTGTCAATGTCAGTAGCTGGGTGAGAACGGCGGTATGGTGGCTCGAACCAGCGAGTGAGGCTAAAGAATCAATCGCGGCTTCTTGCACGGTGAGATCTTCGCCAGTGATGGCTGTTGTGCAAACTTCGATCAGTTCGGCGGGAGAGTCTAATTCTTCTAAAGCTGCCAAGATACTGCGCCGCACTAACCAGTGATCGTCTTGATAAAATACTGAAACTAGGTGCGAAATTGAGACTTTACCAAATAACGAGAGCGAGTTAGCCGCTTCAGCACGGACATTAGGCGTATCATCAAATTTGGTCATTTCTAGCAATGCGGCAAAGGATTCCGCTGCGTGTTGCTTGCCCAAACCTCTAGCTACAAACGATCGCACTAAAAATTCAGGATCTTTAAGTGTCGCAATCAAAATCGGCACAGCAGTATCCGGCTCGTAATCTTTGAGGGCTGAAATCGCTTTGAGACGATACTGAAAATCAGGATTCTGTAATGCTGCTTTAATTTCTGGGAGTTCCATCACAATGTCTATAAAAGAGCTTCTATTAACTCTAATCAATAGCTGTACCACTTGGTGACCGCATCTGCGAAGATTTAACCAGGCACGCCCAAGTTCAAATAGCAATTTGTGAAGGATTGCTAAGTAAGGTAGCATAGTTATCTATGATATTTAGATGTCTGAAATCAAGATGGTGGGCAGTGCTTGTCTCCTCATCTCGGTACCCGAACATCAATTTTTAAAACTTATAAAATATTAATATTTAGGAAACTTATAAACATGACTGAATCCGATCGATCGACTGTGACAGAAGAAGTCTCTGCCGCCGAGCTAGCTGAAATTATCACCGAACTCCAGAAATATCGCGATCGATTGGTGCATGACACCACCGAAGCAATCCACAAAGCCAGACTACCCAAAGCTAAAGCTATTGCCCAAATGGAACCCGAAATAGTCAGAATTGATGCGATGATCCAAGAGCTACACGATCGCCATGCGGCACTAACTGCTAGTAATTAGGAGTGGCTTGGATAGTTGTAGAGTGTATTGCACCAAGTACGCGCACCAACACATTCTTTATTGTGGGAAATTAATACCCCGATCTTGGTGATGAGGATAGATA
Source organism: Chroococcales cyanobacterium (assembly GCA_038247275.1). Taxonomy (GTDB): domain Bacteria; phylum Cyanobacteriota; class Cyanobacteriia; order Cyanobacteriales; family Chamaesiphonaceae; genus Chamaesiphon. Next base: position 10,175 of record JBBRVB010000071.1, on the reverse strand, counting down.
TGAAATCTGAAAATACTCCAGTTGTGCTCGATCCAGTGGAAACCGATGCGTTGATGCGATCGATTACCGAGCAGATCGATCGTGATACATTCGATGCTGATGACATTACTACTCTCAAACAGATGGTGGAATGTTTGGGCGATCCGCGCGGGTTGGTACGGCTGAGGTTTGCCCAAACATTGGGTGACATTGGAGGGACTGCAACGCCATTATTGGTAGATGCGCTGTTGCATCATCCCAATCCTGTCGTGCGGCGGGCTGCGGGGAAAACCCTTGCCCTAATTATCGATCCTGATACCGTTCCCAGTCTGCTGTACGCGCTGCTCCATGATGAAGATACCGTCGTCAAAGGCTCCGCCGTGGGCGCGTTAGCTAAAATGGGCGCAGCATCAGTACCAGCACTGCTGGACATCTTAGCCGATCCAGTCCGATCTCAGAGTACCAAAGGTCATGCAGCTTGGGCGTTGGGCTTCATCGGGGCGGAAGCGGCTCCCTTTCTAGAAGATGCCATTAAGTCAGCATCGATCGATGTCCGCTGTGCAACGGTGGGTGCGATCGCCCATTTAGTCCAAGAAACAGGCGATCTTCAAGCCGCTCAATTGCTCCTCACCACCCTCAGCGATCCCGATCCAAATGTGCGATCGGAAGCCGCCTCCGCGATCGGGAAAATGGCATATTTACCAGCATTACCCGATCTAATTACTGCCCTCAACGACTCTGATAGTGAAGTCCGCCGCACCGCCGCAGTCGCATTAGGTAAATTGGGCGATCGATCGGCGATTCCACATCTCCAAGCTCTCCTCACCGATCCACTCGAACCAGTCAGGGTGTTAGCAAAACTCGCGATCTCTAAAATCGAAAACCGAGAGGAAGGCTTTAGAGATTAGGCTTTAGGCTTTAGAGATTAGGCTTTAGGCTCTAGAGATTAGGCTTTAGGCTTTAGGCTTTGAGTGAATATCATTACCCATTACCCATTACCCATTACCCATTACCCATTACCCATTACCCACTACCCATTACCCATTACCCATTACCCACTACCCATTACCCCTTAGTATGAAATCCCAATGGGAATGCGTCCTCGAAAATCTGGGTGAATGGGTAGGTTCCTTTACCACCATCACCGCGCAGGGGGAACCCGTCGATGATATCCCCAGCATCATCAAACTCGAAGGTGTCCGCGACAATCAAGCAATTCATCTGGTTTTAACCCGATTTTATCCGCTCCCAAATAGTCCCGAACGCTATCCCAAAGAAGTTGTCTGGGATTTCAGTACTCCCCCAGGTATCGGCGTAATTTATTTCGAGACAGGTTCATTTAGTTCGGGCGCACTGGCGGTGACTGCGGGGGTAAAAACGATCGCCGAATTTTCGCTCAGAGCTGAGGATCGCCGCTTTCGGATGATTCAAACGTTCGATCCGAACCAGCAACTGGATCGAGTTACCTTTGTCAGAGAGCACCGTCAGGGCGCAACTACCCCAGAACGCCCCCAGCTAGTTATCGCTGACTTATTGGGCACCTGGAGCGGTATTGCTACCACCTGGGAGACTAGTTCAGAATCGCCGATCGTGACCAATACAGTATCTACCTTAACAGCCAGCGATGCGGGCTATCTGTTGGTTGAAGCTGATGGCTCGACTAGCTTGAAAGTTATTAACCCACGATCGCTACAATTTGCGGCAGCGGCAGATCGTCAATCCTACCAAATGCTGCTGCTTCCTGACGGTAGCTACACCACCACACCCACCCAAATTCAGCTAGGATGCCCCTTTTACCTAGAAATCGGTTGGATACATCAATTGGGCAAGCGACAGCGGTTGGTACGTCGATATGACAGCACTGGAAAATGGTGCAGTACAACTTTGATGAGCGAGGAAGTCGATCGATCCTAAAGGAGTAGCGTGGTGCCTTCTCCGATGAAGGGATCGGGATGGCAATTTTTTCCTCTGACTGGATCGTCATGCTAACTGTTGATGAATTAGCTGCCCAGGTAATCGAATGCTGAGGAGATCGATCGGTTGAGTATGCCGATTGTACTGCCAGATCGCATCGACGGAATTCATGATATTGAGTATAAATACTCATTACAAAAGTTTGATTTATTAAGTTATCTACCGATTTAACGATCGATCTGTATCCGTGAGCTTATTCCTCAAAAAAAGCAGGTAATATAAAGAAAAGATTAAATTTTTTAGTGAGAACGATCATCCAAAATATTACCGTCAGCCCCCATGTATTACGCCTCCTCTGGAAGGCGGTATCGGAAATCAACTACCAAGCACTGCTGTCACTTCCCGATCGAGATTTATCCAAAGTCATCACCGAAAAAGTTCGAGATCGCGTCATCCTCGATTCTGAAGAAGCCCAGAAGCTAGATGTGTACTTATCGTCAAAACTCCTACTCATCAGAGATCTCGCTGAAGCTGTTTAGATGTTCAATTTTTATATCCATACATCCACATGGGGACAATTCCTAAATTGCCCCTGATGTGTTGCACCTAATTTTTCTTTAAGCCTTCACATTAACTTTGACTTTTGGCTGCACAAAATAATCCCCGCGATCGTCAACGCCAATTTGTCCGAGCGATTCATCACCAGTAATCAATCTCGCCCCACGTTTGCGCGTGAAATAACTCCACGTCCATTGGATAAAGACCACCAATTTACTATCAAACTCAATCAGATAATAAATGTGGACAAAGACCCAAATCAACCAGGCAAAGAAGCCCGAAATTTTTACCTTACCAAAATCAGCTACGGCTGAATGTCTGCCAACTACCGACAGACTGCCTGCATCATAATATTCAAATGCTGGCAGAGTGCCACCTAAGAGTCGCTGCTGGAGTAAGTCCGCAACATATTTACCTTCTTGAGTCGCAACCGGTGCCACCCCTGCTAGCGGTTTGCCATCTGGCTTGGTGAAGTTTGCCAAATCGCCAATGACAAAAATCTGGGGATAGTCTTTAATGCTCAAGTCCGACTGTACCATCACTCGACCGACTCGATCGAGTTCCACGCCAGTGTGTTCGGCTAAAATCTGACCCATCGCTGAAGCTTTAACGCCTGCCGCCCACAACACAGTTCGGGCTTCCACACGCTCCGTATGCTCGCCCTGACGGATGGTAACAGCATTGTCTTCGATATTTGTCACCAGTGCCTTTGTCTGCACCTTCACGCCCAATTTCACGAGGGATGCTTCCGCTTTGGCAGAAAGTTCTGGTGGATAGGGTGGTAAAACTCGATCCATCCCTTCAACCAGTAATACTTTTGCTTCAGCCGTATCGATATTGCGGAAATCTTTTTTGAGGGTACTATAAGCCAATTCAGCGATCGCACCAGCTAATTCTACGCCAGTTGGGCCACCACCAACAATGACAAAGGTCAGCCATGCGCGGCGTTTTTCGATATCGGTTTCTTTTTCAGCAGCTTCAAATGCCATGAAAATCCGGCGGCGCATTTCGAGCGCGTCTTCGACAGTTTTCAAGCCTGGAGCCGTCGGTGCCCACTGCTCGTTCCCAAAATAGTGATGGCTGACACCTGTAGCGACGATGAGCGTATCGTAATTTATTTCACCCTTATTTAAGAAGACTTTGCGCTGATGCGGATCGACATCTCGCACCTCACCCATGATTACCTTAGTATTTTGTTGCTTGTTGAGGATCGATCGCAATGGTGAGGAGATATCCGCAGGTGATAAACCACCCGTCGCAACTTGATAGAGCAGCGGTTGGAACAGGTGAAAATTACGTTTGTCAATCAGTGTCACCTGTACGGGGGCTTTGCCTAGTGATAGTGCCGCATGAAGTCCCCCAAAACCACCGCCAATGATGACTACATGATGCAATGATTGGTGCTCAACTTGATTTGTCACGCTCGGATATCCTTAATTCAATCTTAGATGGTTATTATAGCCGCGAATTCACTCGATGGGTGAAGTCCAAAGAATCTGCATCAACAGACTCGATCGGGGTAGTGTTGGGTGGTATTCTCGGTCATACAATCTGTGCGCTGATTACGGTGATTGGTGCTCGGGCGATCGTTAGTCATATTTCTGAGCGAAAGATGACAATTATTAGGAGGATATTATTTGTAATACTGGCAATTATTTCGATCGCTTTTAGTGGCAAATAAATAGGATCTACAAGAATTTATCAAGATTTGCTCTATTTAGAAAATTTTCATTAAATCCAAATTAAAGCCTGGCATCACATCCTGGCAATCGATCCGATCTGGAGATTGCATAACTTCAGCTTCGCTACCGACTCGATAGATTTCTACTTCTTGATCTTGCGGATTAATTAATAGTCCTAATTTGACACCTAACCGTTGATACTCCAGCATTTTAGCCTGAAGATCGCTCAACCTGTCTGTCGTAGATCGCAACTCAATCAGAAAATCAGGTACCACCGGAATAAATTGTCTGAGCGAAACACCTTCTAAACGAGAGCTTTCAATCCACGAGACATCAGGCGAAAGTTTACCGCCACCAATTACTGAGAAATCATAGCCAGTGGAAGAGTCAAAAGTTGTTCCTAATTGAGTGCTTTCGTTCCAAGCCCAAACTCGACCAAACAAATTTCCATTTCTTTTGCCACTCTCCCCAAATGTTGGTGCCATAACAATCAATTTTCCTTCTTTGGTCAATTCCAATCGTAAATCCCGATTGTCTTGACACAACCTGTCGAACTGGGCTGGAGTAACGTGGAGATCTGCACTCCGAATTTTGACTAAAAGTGTTTCTGTATCTACGGATTCGGTAATGCTCATAGAACCGCCACGCGATCGATTAGTATTCACTACAGTTCTATTATGTCAGAATGGGATGCAGGTAGAGGTAGGGGGTAATGCATGTGCCCCTACTTCGATAACCCAAAAGAAAAGCCCGCACCTGCGGACTTTTGATACTTAAATTAATTAGTTACTAACTTAACGTCTGGCTAATTTCTTAGAAATCTTCCGCAGCCGGATTGATAGCGGAGTAACTTCCACTAACTCATCACCACTGATGTATTCTAGAGCGCGTTCGAGCGTCATATCGATCGGTGTTTTGAGCTGTACCAATTCTTCCCCACCAGAGGCGCGGTGGTTGGTTAATTGTTTGCTCTTACAGATGTTCAGTTCGAGATCCTGCGGGCGGTTATTTTCGCCAACGATCATCCCTTTGTACACCTTGGTTCCAGGCTTGATAAAGAATGTACCGCGATCTTCTGCACCCATGAGCGCGTAATCAGTCGCCGTACCTTCTTCAAAGGAAATCAGGACACCATTCCGACGAGCGGAAATATCGCCACATGTCGGACGATATTCCAGGAAACTGTGATTCATAATCCCAGCCCCACGCGTCATCCGCATGAATTCACCTCGGAACCCGATCAAACCACGAGCGGGAATGACGAATTCGAGGTTGGAACGACCATTCATCCCCACCACCATATCCTGCATTTCACCCTTGCGCTGACCGAGACGTTCGATACAGCCACCAACGGACTCTTCTGGCACGTCGAGGGCGAGTAGTTCAAATGGTTCGCACTTTTGACCGCCAACTTCGCGGTAGATAACTTGTGGCTGGGAGACTTGGAACTCAAATCCTTCCCGACGCATATTCTCAATCAGAATACCGAGGTGAAGTTCACCCCGTCCAGCTACCGCAAACTTATCAGCTTCATCGGTTTCATCGACGCGGAGGGCGACGTTGGTTTCCAACTCGCGGAATAGTCGGTCGCGAACCTGGCGAGAGGTAACGTTTTTACCTTCAGTACCTGCAAATGGCGAATCATTCACACAGAAGGTCATCTGCAAGGTCGGTTCGTCAACCTTGATCATTGGCAGAGCCATCGGCATGGTGGGACAGGTAATCGTCTCACCGATATTGGCATCGGCAAATCCAGTCACAGCAACGATATTACCTGCTGTCGCACTAGGGATTTCGATGCGTTTCAAGCCATCAAAGCCGAGTAATTTGGTGATCCGCGTTTTGACGATCGAGCCATCCTCTTTGATCAACGCAGCTTGTTGACCCATCGTAATCGTACCATTATGGATTTTGCCGATGACGATCCGTCCCAGATAATCAGAATAATCTAGGGTGGTCACTTGCAGTTGCAAGGGCTTGTCCGAGTCACCAACTGGGGGTGGAACATGGCGTAAGATCGCCTCAAACATCGGTACCATGTCGGTACCTTTGGTTTCCATATCGTTCTGGGCATAGCCACCAATCCCCGAAGCGAACAGGTGAGGGAAGTCACACTGATCGTCATCAGCACCGAGTTCCAGGAATAAGTCGAGGACTTTATCTACGGCGACATGGGGTGATGCTTGGTCGCGATCGATCTTATTGACAACGACAATCGGGCGTAAACCCTTCTCTAGAGCTTTTTTGAGTACAAACCGAGTTTGCGGCATCGGGCCTTCATTGGCATCTACAATCAGGATACAACCATCAACCATGCCCAATACGCGTTCGACTTCACCACCGAAGTCCGCGTGTCCAGGGGTATCAATAATGTTGATTAGTGTCTCTTTGTATCTGACAGCGGTATTCTTGGATAAAATTGTGATACCACGTTCGCGCTCAATGTCGTTGGAGTCCATCACACAAATAGGCACGTCTTCCCCTTCACGGAAAACACCGGATTGTTTTAAAAGTGCATCAACAAGGGTGGTTTTACCGTGATCTACGTGCGCGATGATGGCTACGTTACGAATGGGAATGCTCATAAATTGTGGAGTTAGAACTCTAATACGGTCTAATGTAGACGATGGAAATTTACTAATCTTTGTAAATATCTATGAATAATTGTAGCCGATCGCGGGTACTGTTGCGTTCGGTAATTGCGATCGAGCACAGTATTACTCTCACCAGCAATCAAGATCCCGACCTTCGGGCACCCCTCCGAGGAGGGGATTTTCAGGAGGGGATTTTAAGCAAGATTGACTAAACCACGATCGATAATCCCGCCCTTACTATCGATTCCTGTCAGGAGGATTTGGTCTTGATAAACTTCAACGATGCCAAAACTGTGGACACTTTGAGCGAATGCTGTCCAGCTCTGTGCCTTGACTGGATATAGAGTTGCGCCGCCACCACCGCAGACCAGATAAGTAGTACCATCGATCGATGTCGATCGTTGATAATTGTGATCGTGACCGTTGATCCACAAGCGGACTTTGTGTTTTTTCAAGATCGGGATAATGTCAGTTTTCATGACTGGATTGACTTGGTATACCCCTGCCGAATAAATGTTGTGATGTCCATAAACAATCTTCCATCTGGCTTTGCTAGCTGTCAATTCTCGATCGAGCCATGCTAGTTGCTTTGCTCGATCTGGCGATTGGGGCTTGACAATCGAACTAGTTTCGAGGACAAAGAATTGAGTCTCGCCATGCTGATGTGTATAGTAATGCTGACCCTGCATATTAAACGGTGGATACTCGACTTGACGATCGCCATTATCTGTCCGCACGTCATGATTGCCCAAGGCTGCATAAAATTTTACACCCCGTTGCAACAAGTCCGCATAGGGAATTTCAAAAGCCTCTTTAATCTTAGACATTTCGCCCTTATTATAAATATTATCCCCAACCATTAACACCAGATTAAAGGGATTTTGGGCGTGATAGCGGCTCATCGCACGACCGACGGCATACTGATTTTTTGTGCTACTACCCGTATCAGCCATCACCGCAAATCGCTGTAATAACTTCGACTTGGGTGTTGCTACAATAGCATCCGGCGATGTACCACTACTTGTTGATGTCTTGTTATTATTGAGATCGGTAGCATCGGATCGATCGGTTAGTAGCTTACCAGCCCCGGCCAGACTAAATCCAGCCAAGCCAGCTCCAACTAAAAATTGACGGCGGTTAGTACTCATAAATTTTGATTATCTGTAAAGGATCGATCGAGTAAAGATGATAGATTAGAGTGAAGTGACACTCATCCTAACCGAAATGGCACCCCGATCGAGGACAGGAAAAATGATGCAAGGATTGTTTGGGCGATTTGGGAAAAAGAAGCCAGCACAACCAACGATCGATCTTGCAGCCATACGACAAAATCGGCAACGACTCCAGTCAGAACTTGACGATGCTCCCAACTCCGCACGGCAAGACTGGGGGAATTCCAGACAGGAAGAGCGATTTTCAAACGCGAGTAGATTTGATGAGGATGAGGAAGAAACAAATTGGGATGATGCCGAAACATTTGGCGATGAACATAATCCGATCGCCCCTCGAATCGATCGACAAACTATCTACGCTCAACCGACTGCACCAGTTGTAGCCTCCACTCCACCGCCAGTCTTGGATCTCGATGAGTGGGCTGAAGCCCTCCCCGCCGCCACCGTCAAAAGTAGAAATATGAAAGAAGCGCGGCGCGGTAGATCCACCAAACTAGTGCCACCAGGTGAAGATATTTGGGATGATGACCTAACCAGCGGTCAACAGGATCGATCGGGTGAACCACAAGTCTCATCTAGTAGTACTTTCAATCCGACTACACCCAGCGAAATAGATCGATCGAACCAACCGACCCAAAACTATCTCAGTGGCTTCTGGGACAGTCTATCAAAACAATTTCGGCAATTATTACCTGCATCAGTCCGCCACCTCTCTGGCGCGATCCTGATTGCCATTCTAGTGGCGATCGTGACTGTCGGGATCTGGGTTGTCGATGGCTTTTTTGTGCCGGGGCGGGATCGATCGATCGCGAAGACACCACCCACAGAGATCGTGGCGCAGCCATCCGTTCCAACTGCGGTATCCGAACCGAAAATTAGTCCAGAGCAAGCATTTTTTGAGGCAATCCAGACCCAATTGAACGACGTTACCAGTCAGTATCCAGATGAGATCGTTGACACGCTCAATGTCGATATCGGACGCGATCGAGCGATCGTCAAACTTAGCCCAGATTGGTATACACTCACCGACGAGCAACAAAATACATTAATCGATCGGATGTGGCTCCAAGCTCGATCGAATCATTTTAGCAAGTTAGAGATTCAAGATAGTCAAGGGGTTTCGATCGCGCGGAGTCCCGTAGTTGGCAAACATGCGATTATTTTGCAGCGACGACCGAGCTAATAAAAATCCCCAAGCATGTCGAGATAGAATGTTAAAAGTTGCTAGCTAATTACCAAAACTGTGTGGAGGTTTTATGACGATCTCTCTCGCTCATGCGCCAGATTTAGTAGCTCTCAATCTTAGTACGTTGCAACTTACAGCCGCACAGTTCTACGAGCTATGTATCGCCAATCCAGATCGTTCGCTCGAATTAACCCAGGCAGGAATACTAATTATTATCCCACCAGTGGGCGGAGACAGTGGAAATCGTGAAGCAGATTTACTTATCGATCTCGGAATTTGGAATCGTCAAACTCAGCTAGGCAAAACTTTTAGCTCATCTACTGTTTTCAAGCTACCATTGGGCAGTCAGCGATCGCCTGATGCTGCTTGGGTCGAATTGTCTCGCTGGAATGCTCTATCTGCCGACGATCGATCGAAATTTCCGCCCCTGGCTCCAGACTTCATCATTGAGCTACGTTCTCGTACCGATCGATTGTCAGATCTGCAAGCGAAAATGATCGAATATCGCGATAATGGTGTCCGCTTAGGATTACTAATCAACCCCGAAGATTCTCCAGAGGAGACGCTCCGCGAACGGCAGGTAGAAATCTATCGACTTGGTGCAGCAGTCGCAGTTATTCAATCTCCAGCATCAATCGATTGCGATGACGTTTTGCCTGGATTCACCCTCGATCTGACGAGAATTTGGTGATATAACTTAGCAATTAGAGAATCTACCAGAAAGTTGATCGATTGCGATGACTTTTTTCAGGATTCAGCCTAGATCTCACAAGAATAGGCGATCGCCACAGGTAGTTTGATAACAATTATCAGAAAGCACCAGATACGCGATCGGAATCCTCAATTGAAATCCTCACATTTATCTGGTGCCCGATCGAACTAATTAAGCAATCTACACTTTGTCGTTAGATTTTAGTTTCTTTCTCATGCGGAGTGCTGCTGTACCACCGATGAGAGTACCCACGATCGTGACTGTCGGGATCTGGGTTGTCGATGGCTTTTTTGTGCCGGGGCGGGATCGCTCGATCGCGAAGACACCACCCACAGAGATCGTGGCGCAGCCATCCGTTCCAACTGCGGTATCCGAACC
>JBBRVB010000070.1:0-13338 GCA_038247275.1 Chroococcales cyanobacterium | reverse complement strand
GGGTGGAGGGTCGGGGGTAGAGGGTGGAGGGTCGGGGGTAGAGGGTGGAGGGTCGGGGGTAGAGGGTGGAGGGTCGGGGGTAGAGGGTGGAGGGTAGCGACAGGTTCGCCGTGGTTCTCTTCCCCTAAAACCTAAAACCTAAAGCCTAAAGCCTACCCTCTACCCTCTAATTGAAGTTCCTTAGAGCTTTCGAGGACTCGATCGATCAGTCCGTAGGCTTGAGCTTCATGGGCTGTCATATAAAACATCCGTTCGCTGTCGCTTTCGACCTGTGCGGGAGATTTGCCGGTAGTCTGAGCGAATACATCCACAATTGTGGCCTTTTTTGCCAAGACTTCAGCCGCATTGACAGTGAGATCGGAGGCTTGTCCGCGACTACCAGCCCGTGTCGGCATCAAGCCAATGGTGGCATTGGGTAGACTCGCACGTTTGCCAGGAGCACCAGCAGATAGTAGGAGCGTGGCAATCCCCATCGCTTGACCCAGACAGATCGTATACACTTCGGACTTGATGTGTTTGATGGTGTCATAGATCGCCAATCCTGCCATGACTGACATCATCCCGACTTCTACCCCTGCCACCCCTGCCGCGACTGGATCGCCCAGGGAATTGATATATAAATAAATCGGCTTGGAATTATCGACTGACTCTAGGTACAGCAGGGATGAAACCATACTATTTGCCAGCCCATCGGTAATCGGCTGATTGAGAAAAATGATCCGCTCCTGGCTCATTCTGGTGTAGATATTCATCCACTGCCAATAAGGACTCCCAGGAAGGTTGTAAGGTACATTTAAAAGTCGATCGACTGCCATGAGAGCTAGGGGATAGAGAATAGGGAATAGGGATTGAGTGAGCATTGCCCACTCACAAGATCGAGAGTGAGAGTAGAGAGAGTAGGATGGTGATTGCCCACCAGCTAGAGTCTCCAGAAGCTAATCACCATCTATGCTTAAGGACATCCACCTTCTCATCTTTACCCATTTGCCGATTATTTACCTTTACACTAGAGCCGGAATTGCTGTAGGTAGATCTTTGACGCTATTGAGTACGATATCGATCAAGCCATATTCCTTGGCTTCTGCGGGTGTCATATACAACATTCGATCGGTATCTTTGGCGATTTTCTCGGCTGGTTGACCAGTACTATGTGAGAAAATATCCAAGATTGCGGTTTTGTTGTCTAGAACTTCTTTCGCCCTAATCTGAATATCACTGGCTTGCCCCTGTGCGCCACTACGGGGCTGATTGAGGACGATCGTGGCGTGAGGTAAGCTTGCCCGACAGCCTTTGGTTCCTGCGGCTAAAATCATCGCTGCGGTGCCCATTGCCTGTCCGATGCAAATTGTATGGACGGGCGGCTTGATGTAGCCCAGAGTATCGCAAATGGCAAAGGCTTCGGTTTCAAACCCGATCGAGTCGCCGGTATACCAAGATGTCCCGGTGGAGTTGATATAGAAGTAAATCGGTTTTTCGGGGTTGTCAAATTGGAGATACAACAACTGCGCGATCAACAATTTAGTTGGATCGTAGCCCATTTGCCGCTTGTAATCATCGGAAGAGACTAAGGGACCTCCCATGTAGACGATCCGCTCTTTCAATAACAACGAGGGTAAGTCTGGTGGCGGTGTCCGGTAAGAGCTGTCTCCGCCGTAATATTGGGACTGTGCCATGTTTTTATTCCACTAGAGCGCATTATATGTATCTATGTTAACTCGCGATCGGCTGGTGACGGTGGGTTGATAACCGATTATCCTGCTGTTAAGTTAAATGGATTTCCGCTGGAGTTAGGGCATCGGGATTTTAGCTAATGGGGGTTTTTTCTGCCTCGCGATCGTTTTGAAGCTCCAGACAGTAACCAGCACCATAGATCGTCTTGATATATTTGGGACGACGCGGATCGGGTTCCATCTTTGTGCGGAGATGGCGAATGTGGACGCGAATCGTCTCGATGTCGTCATCTGGATCGTAACCCCAGACCTCTTTGAGAATCTCACTAGGGGACACTGTTTGCCCGTGTCGCTGGAGTAAGCAGTGCAACAGTTCAAATTCGAGGTGAGTGAGCTTAATCGTCGCTTGCCGCCAAATTGCCTCAAACCGTTCGGGCACTAGTGTGAGTTCGCCATAATTGAGAATTTCGCTGTGTTTGGCAGCTTGGGGGATGCGATCCGTTCGCCGCAGCAGTGCCCGCACCCGTGCCAGTAGTTCCTCGATTTCAAATGGTTTGGTCAGGTAGTCATCCGCACCAGCATTAAATCCTTCGACTTTATTTTGAGTCTGACTTAAAGCTGTGAGCATCAATACCGGCACGTCTGAAGTGCGATCGTCCCGTCGCAACCGCTGGCAAACGGTATAACCATCAACTTTGGGCAGCATTAAATCTAACACGATCAAGTCTGGCTGGATTTGGATCGCCATTGCCTGTCCCTGAATACCATCAGGCGATTGGTTGACCTCATATCCAGCCATTTCGAGGTTAATACAGACTATTTCAGCGATCGCTGCATCATCATCGATGACTAGTATTCGGGGCATGTTCGAGTAATTTTAGATGAATGTTTAAAAAGTTCGTTAAAAATATTTAGCAAAACAAAGCTTTATGTAAAGATTATACGCAACTGGATCGAGCGAGGCGAGTTTTTTTTGATATTCCCCAATTTTACGTCATAGTGGCTAAGTGATAATTAGAATCTAAAGGGTAGGCTTTAGGTTTTAGGTTTTAGGGGAAAGGGAAAGAGAAGCACGGCGAACCTGTAGTTACCCATTACCCATTCCCATTACCCATTACCCACCACCCATTTCCCATTACCCATTACCCTCTACCCCCTCCACCCATGACGACCATCCTTCCACATAAACCAACTTGGCTAACTGTAATTCGTCTACTGCGTTGGGATAAGCCCGCAGGCAGATTAATTTTGATGATTCCCGCGTTGTGGGGATTGTGCTTGGCTGCCAAGGGAAATCCACCACTACCGCTGTTGGGAGTGGTAATTTTGGGGACGTTGGCGACTAGTGCGGCTGGCTGTGTCGTGAATGATTTGTGGGATCGGAATATCGATCCACAAGTAGAGCGTACCAAAACGCGGCCGCTGGCTGAGAAGTCATTATCGATCGCGACTGGTGTTGGCGTATTAATTGTGTCGCTGATTTGTGCGGCGATTTTGGCGACTTATCTCAATCCGTTGACGTTCTGGCTGTGTGTTGCTGCCGTTCCTGTGATTTTGTTGTATCCTGCTGCCAAGCGAGTATTTCCCGTGCCCCAACTGGTACTATCGATCGCGTGGGGATTTGCGGTGTTGATTAGTTGGTCGATGGTGACGGCGCAGATTGCGACTCCGACGTGGTATTTATGGGGGGCGACAATTTTTTGGACGTTGGGATTTGATACTGTCTATGCAATGTCCGATCGCGATGACGATCGCCGGATTGGTGTCAATTCTAGTGCCTTGTTCTTTGGCAAATACGTTGCTGAAGCGATCGCGATTTTTTATGCCCTGACGGTTGGTTTACTTGGCTATATGGGTCAAATTATGGGCTTGGGATGGATTTTTGTGCTGGCACTGGGAATATCTGCTGGGTGCTGGTTATGGCAATATTTCCGGCTCAAGCGACCTCAGATTCCGGCAGCTTTTTATCCCCAAATGTTTCGTGAAAATGTCTGGATTGGGTTTGGGTTACTAGTGGGGATGATTTTAGGGATTAGACATTAGAGTGAGATTGCGGATCGACCAGTCGGAGTTTAATGGTGTCGATCTAACAGTTAGCACTGCTGTTAATCTAGGAATAAGTCTGAACCTGCTGCAAATATCCTAGATTATGTCAGAATCACTGAGATCGTTACTTACTGCTGTTGCTAGTGGAGACATTACACCCGATCGAGCATTGTCCAAACTTCAGTCACTGGGATATGAATCGATCGAAGAATTTGCCAAAATTGACTCCAACCGCCAACAGCGGACGGGCTTTCCCGAAGTCATCTGGGGATTGGGCAAGACACCCACCCAGATCGTCAAAATTATCCAGGTGATGCGCCAACAGCAATCAGTAGTAATGGCGACCCGGATTACGCCAGCCGTCTATGCCGAACTTCGCCAAGAGATCCCCGACCTGATCTACTACCAAACGGCGCAAATTTGCGCTCTCACACCTCCACAACTCCCATTTAGATATCCAGGTAAGATTACTATTCTCACCGCTGGCACAGCCGATTTACCCGTCGCTGAGGAAGCAGCTTGTACGGCAAGTTTGTGTGGTTTTGAGGTAGAAAAGTTGTGGGATGTCGGTGTCGCCGGAATTCACCGGTTGCTAAATAATCGTCACGCGATCGATCGTGCTGATGTGCTAATTGTCGTCGCCGGGATGGAGGGCGCATTACCGAGTGTCGTTGCTGGGTTGGCTGATTGTCCGATCGTTGCCGTACCGACGAGTATTGGCTACGGTGCCAGTTTTGGCGGCATCGCCCCGCTCCTCACGATGCTCAACTCCTGTGCCGCAGGTGTCGGGGTGGTAAATATCGATAATGGCTTCGGTGCCGCCATTTTAGCAGCTCAAATCCTCCGATCGGCAGCCAAAATTGCCCACAGAACTCCGGCAACAGTCGATCTCGAAGTCTTTGAAATTGGGATTTAAACCCCTTATCCATGAGACAGTTGGCAGTTAATTAATTATGTACTAATAGCGTAAAGTTAAACACACTACCTTTACCGGGTGAAGATTCGACCCAAATTTGACCGTAATGGGCGCGAATAATCCGCTGACAGACAGCTAACCCAATCCCATAACCAGATTGTGCCAGATCGCGATCGAGTCTGATCCGATCTTGAAAGATCCGTTTTTGGTTCTCGGCGGGAATGCCTAAGCCATTGTCGGCGATACTCACTTGGATGGTTTGAGCCGTCCGGTGGAGGGCACTGAGATGAACTCGACCGCACTTAGGTGTATACTTGCTGGCATTATCGAGCAGGTTGGCGATCGTCTGACGTAGTTTATCAGCATCACCACAGATGAAGGGGATATCTTGGGGAATGTCGGTAGTGAGTACTTGGGATTTGGCTTGAAACTGTGGTTCTAGTTGGGCAACAACTGTCGCCACCAGTTGAGCGAGATCGAGTTTTTGGGGATGAAGATTGAAGTGGGAAGTCCGATCTGATAGGGGCTGGAGGATATCTGTAACTAATCGATCGATCGCTTGGAGTTGAGTCCGCGCTCGATCGATTAATTTGGCAATGGTGGCTGGATCTAGTGAGTTGGCGCGATCGTCCTGGGGATTGTGGACGATTTCTAGAGTTCCTAATGCTAGAGCTGCGGCGGTGAGTGGGTTCCGCAGATCGTGAGCCAGTACGGACATCGCGAGATCTTGCAATTTTAATCGATCGAGTAATGCCTCTTTTTCTTGCTTGAGGGTAAAAACTTCGTCGGTTAATTTGATTAGTTTGCTGACGTAACCGATCGAGTCACTTAACAATAACTGTTCGGTTAGCTGGGGCTGTGGCTCTACAGTTTCGAGATCGGAGCTGAGTTCGCTCTCCGCCGCTAGCTCATCTTGCCACCGATCCCACCAGTTATCGATCTGATCGCTACGGTTGCTCCCCGCCAGGATTTGGCGGGGTGCCGGCGAAAGTTTGAGGAGTGCGGGAGTCACAATTACTCGATAGTGTTCTGCTAAATCGGGTTGTTTGCCAACATCAACAACTTGCAGTTCAAAAGATCGCTCGGTATTAAGGATGGTTAACTTGTCACGAATTTCTTGATTGTAGACAGAACTGGTCATCCGCTCGTCAATAAATAGCAATAACTGTAACGATTTGGACGAATTACTCGATGGATAGCAGTCAGTTGACATTCATTCTCGTTGGCGTAGCCTCTCCGTATAGAGAATTGAAAGCTAGTTTAGTTAATTGGAGTCTAATTAGACTAGAAATATTCAATCAAACACAAGTATGGACTGGATCTTGAGCTTTGTTAACAAAAATTTAATATTTTTTTAAAAATCGTAATAATTCGATGGATCGAAGTGAGCGATCGCTCTCATCGGTGGATTGCACCAGCGGGACGCTATGTAAAAAAGCGGCTGATGAAATGGTCAGTAATAAATAGTGAATAACAAAAAAAGCGGCGGCAAAGCTTAAGATAAGATCAAAGGTAGGATCTTAACTATCTGCCGTTCGCTATTCCCACATGCTATCCCTATGAGTACTCCGCTCGGTTATGTTGCGTTAGTCTTACACGCTCATCTCCCCTTCGTTCGACATCCTGAGAGCGATTTCGTTCTTGAAGAAGAATGGCTGTATGAAGCCATTACCGAAACTTATATTCCCCTACTCCACGTTTTTGAGGGATTAAAACGGGACGGAATCGACTTTAAAATCACCATGAGTATGACACCGCCATTGGTGTCCATGCTCCGCGATCCCCTGCTCCAAGATCGCTATGACGAACATTTGGCAAAGCTAGAAGAACTAGCTCAAAAAGAAGTTGACAACAATGAGCACAATGGACATGTCAAGTACCTAGCAGAGTACTATGTCAAAGAATTTGCCGCAACCCGCAAAACTTGGGAACGACACGATCGAGATTTAATTGGTGCTTTCAAAGGATTTTTAGATAGTAATAACCTTGAAATTATTACCTGCGGTGCAACTCACGGTTATTTACCGCTGATGAAAATGTACCCTGAAGCAGTGTGGGCACAAATTCGCGTCGCGTGCGAACATTATGAAGAAAATTTCGGTCGCGCTCCGAAAGGGATTTGGCTGCCAGAATGTGCCTACTATGAGGGACTAGAGCGGATGCTGGCGGACGCTGGCTTGCGCTATTTCTTGATGGACGGACACGGGATTATGTATGCGCGTCCGCGTCCCCGCTTTGGCAACTACGCACCGATCTTCACTGAAACTGGCGTAGCTGCCTTCGGACGAGATCAAGAGTCTTCTCAACAAGTATGGTCGTCGATGGTGGGATATCCTGGCGCACCAGAGTATCGAGAGTTTTACAAAGATTTAGGCTGGGATGCGGATTATGACTATATTAAGCCGTACATCATGCCCAATGGTCAGCGCAAGAATATCGGGATCAAGTACCATAAGATTACCTCGAAAACTGGCGGTGAGAAGGCTCTCTACGATCCATATTGGGCAAAAGAGAAAGCTGCCGATCACGCGCAGAACTTTATGTACAATCGCCAGCAGCAGGTCAGCAATCTAGCCAACGTGATGAAACGTCCGCCGCTAGTTGTCTCGCCCTACGATGCTGAATTATTCGGTCACTGGTGGTATGAGGGGCCTTGGTTTATCGATTTTTTCTTCCGCAAATCTTGGCACGATCAGAATACTTACCAGATGACGCACTTGGCGGACTATCTCCGCATGGAACCGACTCAGCAAGTGTGTCGCCCATCCCAGTCTAGTTGGGGTTACAAGGGTTTCCACGAGTACTGGCTCAATGAAACCAATGCTTGGGTATATCCTCACCTCCATAAAGGAGCCGAGCGAATGATCGAACTCGCCCGGATGGAACCAGAGGATGAATTGCAATGGCGCGCCCTCAATCAAGCCGCTCGTGAATTATTACTCGCACAATCTTCGGACTGGGCATTTATTATGCGAACCGGGACGATGGTACCTTATGCGATCCGCCGCACGCGATCGCATTTAGTCCGCTTTCACAAACTCTATAACGATCTTCAAGCGCGGAAAGTCGATAGTGGTTGGCTTGAAAAAGTCGAGACGATGGATAATATTTTCCCCAGTATTAATTACCGAGCTTATCGACCATTATAAATCTCACTGCATCCCCGACTTATTTAATAGGTCGGGGATATTTAGTTTGATAAATTAAGGATTGAGCACACCAAAAAATAGACCCACTATGATTAATGTCAAAGGCGTTAAAATTAAGATGCCATTAATGGTGGTGCCGATCGATGGCGTGATATTCTCGGGAGGATTTAGTTCTGAGGCATGGCTGCGATCTGTTGTCATGGGTGATTAAATATTTTGATTAACTATGATATCTATCCTCACTCGATTCGCGCTCAATCGCATCACTCGATCGAAAGAAAATCGGATTGAGATTGCATCAGTCAATCGACAGATTGTTAATTTGAATACAGTGTGCATTTTATTTTACAGATCGAATATATACTGAATGACTATCAATATCTATAAATAAATAGCAGATTTTCTATAAGTTTAGAACCGACAGATAGAAACCATCAAGGCTGTTTTCAATAGACAATCTTTCTGAGAGATCGGATTGAGATCTACAACTAAGAATTAACGAGATCTAGACACCCAACGATCGAGATTCCTTAGTCTTGATATTATGAATACGACCCTATGAGTCTTCTAATAAAGATAGCTGCTCGGAATCGTTGCCACCTTTTAAACCTAAATGCTTACGCGCCGCCGCCGTTACTACCCGTCCCCGTGGCGTGCGGTGGAGATAGCCGATTTGTAATAAATAGGGTTCATACACAGATTCGATCGTTTGACTATCCTCGCCTGTCGATGCGGCTAGAGCTTCGAGTCCAACGGGGCCACCATTAAACTGTTCTGCCATCGTAGTTAATAATAATCGATCGACCCAATCCAATCCCAACGGATCGACATTATAAATCTCCATCGCGGCACTGGCGATCTCCCCATCGATTTCGGCATGGCCTTTTACCTGTGCGTAATCCCGCACCCGCTTCAGCAACCGATTGGCAATCCGGGGCGTTCCCCGTGCGCGTCTGGCAATTTCCGCCGCACCTTCAGGCGTTACCACCGTTTGCAAAATATCCGCCGTCCGCTGAACGATCAGTGTCAATTCATCCACCTCATAAAACCGGAGCTTTTGTACCAGTCCAAATCGATCGCGTAATGGGGATGTCAACGAACCAACCTTAGTCGTCGCACCGACTAAGGTAAATCTTGGTAAGGGAATACTCCGAATTTTGGCTGTATTCCCTTTGCCGACGGTAATATCTAGCCGAAAGTCCTCCATCGCTGGATAGAGAATTTCTTCCGTCATCCGAGGTAAACGATGAATCTCGTCGATAAATAAAATATCCCCAGGCTGTAATCCCATCAAAATTCCGACGATATCGCGCGGACGTTCCAAAGCTGGTGCAGCGGTAATCTTGCAATTTACGCCCATTTCCGAAGCCAGAATCAAGGACATCGTAGTCTTCCCCAATCCTGGCGGCCCGTACAATAATAAATGGTCGAGGGATTCTTTCCGAACTTTTGCCGCTTGAATCGCGATGTCGAGGACACCTTTAAGATCTTTTTGACCGATATATTCATGGATACTACTCGGTCTGAGGCTTTCTTCCTGAATCTTCTCCTCAGAAGTAGTGACATCTGCTTGCAAGATTTCCGCGTCAGCAGTTGTCAATTCAGGATTGGGGCTTGGTGGCTTGGGAGTATTTTTCTTCTTCTCTTTGGGCTGCTGTTCGGCATCGGAAGCTGGCTGTTTGGAAGAGATAATTGCCATATCAGACGGGAGATGAACGATTTACCTCATTATCTCAATTAATAGTCGATCGCGATCGGGTGTACTCGATCGAATCCCAATTCCCAGTCAAATAGTCACAGATCGAACTCTACCGCTCCGCTTGTCACATTATCCAAACCCGTGGCTTCATCGACGGCGATACTACCTGCGCCGTGGGTGGGATTGTCGCGTTGTCTATAGGTGCTGCTGGCATTCCCCAGGAATGGCAACAGGCGCGGGAATCGCTAACAACATGGGAGTCTGCCGACGTGGATTGGGATTAGATAATCGATCGAGTAATTTTTTGAAAATTATAGATTTGAAAGACGATCGCGATTTGGCAATTTCCCACCCATTACCCACTACCCATTACCCATTACCCATTACCCAAATTCATCAACGCTGTTTTTTAAGCATTAAATGTCAAATTTGTCGGCGATCGCAACTAGACGAACACAGCAAAACGTAATAAGATTCAGCCAGTAGCAGGAAATCCGATCTTTTTGAGGTAAAATCTGTTCGACTGCATTAGGCCGTAGCACATTAGATTGTGGCTGCAAAATTAGTATCTAGTAGCGTTGAGATCCAACTGTTGCTAGGGCATAATTAGTAACACCTACATCGTTCTTGACTACTGCTCAAGCGCAGATTCAATCCATCATCATTTATAATTTGGGGGCAAAGAGGCGCGTGGGTTTTTTCAATCGCTTTTCCTTATCCAGGGATATGGGTATGGACCTGGGAACTGCCAATACACTAGTTTATGTATCTGGCAAAGGTATCGTTCTGGCAGAACCTTCAGTAGTGGCGATCGACCAAAATACTAAGATGCCGCTGGCTGTAGGTGTTAAGGCCAAAATGATGTTGGGGCGTACCCCCGGTAACGTCATTGCGCTCCGTCCGCTCCGCGATGGGGTGATTGCTGATTTTGACACCGCAGAGGTGATGTTGAAGCACTTTATTCAACAGGCTAATGAAGGTAGTAATGTGATCCGACCCCGATTGGTCATCGGCATTCCCAGTGGTGTCACGGCAGTCGAACGGCGGGCGGTGATGGATGCAGCACTTCAAGCCGGAGCTAGTGAAGTCTTCTTGATCGACGAACCGATCGCAGCGGCAATTGGCGCGGGTTTACCTGTGGCAGAGCCGACTGGGAGCATGATTATCGATATTGGTGGGGGGACGACTGAAGTCGCGGTCATGAGCTTACAAGGTTCGGTGATCAGTGAATCGGTGCGGATTGCGGGTGACGAATTGAGCGATTCGATCGTCAGCTACATGAAGAAAGTCCACAACTTAGTAATTGGGGAACGGACGGCTGAAGAAATCAAGATTCAAATTGGTTCTGCCTATCCGACACCCGAAGATAATGATATTACGATGGAAGTTCGTGGCTTACATCTCTTGTCTGGGCTACCCCGGACAGTGACGATTAAAGGCCCCGAAATCCGGGAAAGTATGTCGGAACCGCTTTCGACAATTATCGAAGCCGTCAAGCGTACTCTGGAGCGGACTCCACCCGAACTTGCCTCGGATATTATCGATCGCGGCATCATGTTAGCTGGTGGTGGTGCGCTCCTACGCGGGATCGATACCCTGATCAGTCATGAAACCGGAATTGTGACCCACATTGCCAACGATCCGCTGACCTGTGTCGTTTTGGGTACTGGCAAAGTACTCGAAGACTTCAAAAACATGGAGCGAGTCTTTAGTGGTCGTTCGCGCAGTCTCTAGTTAGGGATGAGGGTGGCGGGGAAATGATGAATATTCCCAATACCCTAATTCTCACTCTGTAGTAATTAATAACTGATAACTAACAACCAACGAACTATGTTTACTTTGCGCCGCTGGTGGGATAAAAATGCCCTCAAATTAGCCGGTTTTGGGACTATTATCGGTGCGACTTATCTAGCGTTGCAAACGCAAAATGCGTTGGTGTTTGAAGCTTATCACACCCTATCCCAGCCATTTCAGTCCCAAGCTAAACAGATCGACTATCTCAAAACCGCTGGTGTCGAGCAACTCCAAAATGAAGTCCAAGAGTTGAAAAATCAAAATCAGCAACTCAAGCAATTGGCAGGCTATAGTGCCACAGTGTCAACTAAAGGAATCTTAGCTCCAGTATTGCTGCACAGTGCGGATAATTGGTGGCAGCAAGTCACGATCGGGCGGGGTAGTGCCGATGGCATCGCGATCGACCATATTGTGGTCGGGACTGGTGGTGTTGTTGGTAGAATAGTTAATGTCTCACCAAATACTAGTCGGGTGTTATTGGTCAGCGATCCGAGTAATCGGATGGGCGTACTCATCAGCCGGACTCGCAACATGGGGATTCTCCAAGGCACTCGCACCAATCAGGCGGTGTTCCAGTTTTTTGACAAACGTCCGTCCGTTAAAATTGGTGATGTCGTTGCGACATCGGCGGTGAGCCAGTTATTTCCGGCTGGATTGACAGTCGGGAGGGTCATGGAAATCAACTTAAATAAATCGCCCGCGCCAGAAGCGATCGTCGAATTTACCGCGCCATTTAATGCTTTAGAATGGGTGACAGTCCATCCTCACGATCCCCGAGCGGTGGTAGCAGAAGCCGTTAAACCAGTCGTTACCCCCCAAACACCGCCGCTCACCAAACCACAAACCAAACTCCGCTAGTTGCTATATCGTTGCCCATGAATATCGAGCGTTTGCCCCCACTAGTGCGAAATGGACTTTATTTACTCACCATTGTTGGCTCGGCTGGTTTATGTTTATTGCTGTTACCGACCCGATTGCCGGGAATGGAAATTCTCGGTGTCGGCCCAAGCTGGCTGGTGATGTGGACGATCGCGTGGAGTTTTCATCGATCGCTGTGGCACACAGCGACGGCGGGAATCGTCTTGGGGTTAATTCAAGATGGGATGACATTTACCAGCACCCATCCACTGGGGACAATTCCTACCCACGTCATCAGTTTGACGACTGTCGGCGTACTCGCTTTTTTACTGCAAAAGCGTCGCTACTTGGATGATACGGTGCTATCGGCGACGATCGCTGCCGTTGGATTGACGATCGTCAGTGAAGCGATTACTGGGTTGCAATATCTCCTCGCAATGGCGATCGAGCTATCGCCAGCAGCTAGCCTCGATAGCTTGAATTATCTGTGGACTAATCAATTTCCACTCACCCTCGTTGCAGCAGTGCTAAGTGGCTTGTGGATGCCAATCCTTTACTATCCACTACAGCTTTGCTGGCAGAAAATGTCAGCAAATAAGCTGGTTTGACTAGCTAGGTTTAATGTGGGAATCCGATCGCGCAACTGCGGACAATGAAACTAAAAGAATGATAGGAATTTGATGAGTTACTGTCTCAACCCTAGCTGTCTGCATCCACAAAATCCACCTCAGAGTAGCTTTTGTCGAAATTGTGGCACCAGATTGAGACTGCGCGATCGCTATCTCGCCATCGAACCGATCGGACAAGGTGGTTTTGGACGGACATTTAAAGCGATCGATGAAGACAAGCCATCAAAACCTTTTTGTGTCATCAAACAATTTTTTCCACAGGTAGAAGGAACTGTGGCAACACGGAAAGCTGGTGAATTATTTACGCAAGAAGCCAGTGCTTTAGAACAATTAGATTATCCAAATATTCCCAAATTACTTGCCTATTTTATTACGCCTGATGGTCGTCAATACTTAGTTCAAGAATTTATCGATGGTCAAAATCTCAAAGTCGAATTAACCGATCGAGGTGTATTCTCTGCCACCCAAGTGCGAGAATTATTGCAATCGATTTTACCAACGTTGCATTATCTCCATCAGTTAGGATTTATTCATCGAGATATCAAGCCAGAAAATATCATCCGCCGCACTGACAATC
>JBBRVB010000069.1:0-13362 GCA_038247275.1 Chroococcales cyanobacterium | reverse complement strand
CGCTATCTCAAACGCGCTGGATTGGACTACTGGCCTTATGTTAATCTCAAAATACATCCGTCGATCGACACATTTATCGAATTTCAGCGTCAACAGCCCGGACGTTGCATCGGATTTAGCGTTCGGGGTAAAACAGCCAGTCATTTTGACTTTCAGTTTCAAGCAGATGACTGGTTGTTATTTGGTAGTGAAACTGATGGGCTTCCCGAGCAGATCCTCGCACATTGTGCAGCAACGGTTTATATTCCCATGGAAGAACCAGGGGTCAGAAGCCTGAATCTCTCTGTGAGTGCCGCTGTGGGACTATTTGAAGCCCGCCGCCAAGTCAGTGTCACTGGGAGTATTTAAGGCAGACGGATTCTAGGCAGGGAATAGCATTCAGTTGGTTTGAGCTAGCTAAAATCGCTACTAATATTTTGAGCTAGCTTCGATCTACTGATTTTAGATAAGAAATTTATATCACCGCCATTAGAGATTTGTGGAAATTAAATTATTAATTTCTGATTCAATCCAGCAAAATTTCAAGCGATAATTGCGTTCGCGTAGCGTACCGAAGGTAATCGAAATCAGTGAACTAAAAAAATTGAGTTGGGCGATCTGGACAAACTGAAACTTTCAGATACTTCATCCGCAAATCCACGGTTGCCGATCGACAGTCCGATCGGCTAAAGTCTGATTCAGCAAGGGTTTAAAAAATATTACGATCGATCGACTATCGATTCAAGTTTGCTTAAAGCCGAGCGATATCAACTAATTTGGATCGAAAATTACCAATCCAGCTAGCGGAGGCGAACTCCAGGATCGATCGCCCAAAAACTTGCAAATTATGACATCTTCACTTAAAGTAGCTCTAGCGATCCCGGATTGCGATCGGTTCAAGAGTAGTCCGCCACTGCGATCGTCAAAATCTCACGATTTTTGGGATTACTCATACGTTAAAAATCAATTCTTATTTAAATTGCCGTCGTCGTGTCGATATTTCTGCATGTCACGCTCGGTCTCAGATTCAGTTAGCTGTCAGTTAATTTTAAAAAACTCATCTAGCTGACTGCCGTTGTCGTCAAATTTAGGAGGTCATTCTTTGTTTAAACCCGAAACTACACAGAAAGCTAAACAAGTTCAGTCCCCAATCGTCGAGCCACAGTTGCTGTCGATGCAGTCGTCCGCCGCAACCGCTAGAAAATTGTCCAGGTTGAAAAAAATTACCTCTCTGTTTGGTAATCTTCGGAGTCGCACCTCAGCCGTGATGCTTGGATTCACAGTACTTATTTGCGTAATCAGCAGCCATACCAACTATCCCACTCATGTCGCCGCCGCCGAATTAACTGCTACCGCCATACCCGTGCTGCGATCTGGCTCCGTCGAACAGTTGCGCCATGATGTCGCCCAAATGCCAAGACAATCTACTCACCAGTCAGTATTAGTCGCTCAATCGTCCTCGCCCCGCACAGAGGTACCCGTCAATCATTCCACCCCCAGCAGTTTACAGTTTGGTGGTGAATCTTCAGTCTCGATCGATGTAGCACAGCCAAAAACTCGAACTTTCAAATCCGTTGCCACTGCGTCCCCTAATGTCGGAAATTCGGGATCTGATGGTGACATGGATAGCCTCGAAGATCGCTATCCCACCAAAAGCGGCGAAACCACCCTCGGCTTCATTTGGCCGGCGGAAGGTAAGCTCTCGTCCAAATTCGGTCGTCGCTGGGGCAGAATGCACAAAGGGATCGACATCGCAGGCCCTGTCGGTACGCCGATTAATGCTGCTGCTGATGGTACCGTCGTCGTTGCTAGTTGGCATTCGGGCGGCTATGGCAACTTAGTCGAAATCAGGCACAGCGATAGGACGACCACCCTTTACGCACACAATAGTCAGTTGTCAGTAACAGTCGGTCAAACCGTCCGTCAGGGACAACAAGTCGCCCGGATGGGTAATACGGGACGCAGTACTGGTCCGCACTTACACTTTGAGATTCGACCTAGTGGCGGTCGTGCTGTCAATCCAATCGCGCTTTTACCCCGCAATAACTAAGTCCGCGAGTCGATCGAGCAGCGTGAATCTCCAGTCTGACAGCAATTTACTGCTGTATCTGTGCCACAGTTGATTTTTTATGCTATGATGATATACGTTAAATGGCGCGGCTCAATAGCTCAGTCGGTAGAGTAGGGGACTCATAAGCCCTTGGTCGTCAGTTCAAGTCTGACTTGAGCCATACTTTCAGTTAGTTACCAGTAGTAGTTATTTGAGATTGAAATTTTCAGTCTCAGTAATACTACTGGTAATTTATTTACATTTATTATTCATCTAAATTATTGACAGTTGACCCGCAATCGGAATTAGAGCTAGGTTGGCAATGTCAACTGAGAGATTTAGTCACCGGCTTAAGCTGTGCGCCCGATGGTCGCGGCTGGGCTGCGAGTTCGGCGGCGGGGGAAGTAGTCTGGAACACCGGATTGAGCCAAATCGTCAGCTTAAAGGCAGCGGATGGGCAGTCGATCGAGGATGTCGCTTTTAGTGCCGATGGTCGCTGGCTGGCTGCTGGCGGACAAGCTGGCAAGTTATTAATTTGGGATTGTGAAGATCGGCTCCTACCCCAGTTGGTTCAGGTCGTAGACATCGACAAATGGATCGAACACCTCGTCTGGCATCCCAGCCAGCCAACGATCGCGATCGGATCTGGCAATCGCGTAAAAATCTGGGATGCGATCGCCCAGGCGGAAGTGACAACGTGGCAGTTGACAAAATCCTCAATTTTCGATTTGGCATGGCATCCAGGGGGCGCAGAGCTAGCAGTAGCTGGATATCAAGGCATCGAAATTTGGTCGCCGCACGCACCAACAGCAGCGAGCGAGCGCATCGATGTGGATACCGCTACAATCGCGATTGCGTGGTCGGCGGATGGTCGTTATCTGGCTGCGGCAAATCTCGATCGCCAGCTCACGATCGTCGATCGACAGCAGCCTTGTGAGTCCTGGACATTACAAGGTTGCCCGGGCAAAATTCGGCAGTTAGCGTGGCTGGTGGGCACTGATACCCCCTGTTTGGCAGTAGCCAGTGGCTCGACGATCGTCCTGTGGGATTTGAGCGCAGATGCGACCACTTGGGATGGTCGATTATTAACGGGTCATCAGGATATTATCACCATGACGATCTCCGATCCCCATGCCCCCAGCTTGGCATCTGGGGGAGCAGATGGTTATACTTGTGTGTGGCAATCAACTGGTGAAATCACCCAAATCCTCAGCCATCCGACTGTCAGTGGATTTACCAAGCTGAGTTGGCATCCAGATCGCCTGTACTTAGCCACTGGTACGCAGATCGGACAGATTTGTTTATGGGTAATGCCAGCATAAATACTGATGGGTCTGTAAAAAAAGCGTGATACAATCACAGTATTAGCATCACAATCATGCTAATTTACCGAGTTTTTAAGGAGCGATCGACCAAAGATTGCGTGTAGATCTCGCTATTGTCCCTAACCTCAAGTCAGGTAAGCGGTCATACAGAAGCCATTCTAACGCAGTTGTGCTGTCGGTTGACTGAAAAATGCAGGTGTAATTTTACATCACCCTCCACTCGATCTGCGATCGCTATCTCCTGACAGCTTGGAATTGATTTACATCCAAACTGAGGTCAACAGTTACAGATTGAGTGACAGTGACTACAAATTTCCATTACATAGAGCTAATTGAAACATGTTAAAAATTTGGCTTACCTGGTTGCAACCTAGTCTTGGTGTGTTGGGAACAGTGTTAGTACTATCTAACCCCTTGTGTACTTTTGCCGCAACTAAACCAGCACCCCGCACTATTACCAAAGCACCGACTCAAGCTACTCAATGGAGCGATCTCAAATCCGCTGGCACGCGGATCGATCGAGAATTATTAAGTGGGATGGCAGTTACCCCAGATTTCGCCGTTCGCCAGCTCGCGCTCAAATCACTCGGTAGACCAGTTGCCGATGCAACTGCTGCTAAAACTCGTCAAATCAACCGCGATCCAGTAGCTAGCTTCGTCTCACCGGGTGCAAAATTCCCGCAATTCTCAGCCAGAGTGACCAAGCCGAGGAAGACACAGAATCCCAAAAACTCTGATGTCGCTTTAGCCCTTGCCAGAGCCATCAATCCCCAGACGGTACCAGTACCAGGATTGTATATCGGCAATAGTAATCCTCGCGTAGCTAGTAGATTTGTTCCAACTGGTAAGCCAGTTGCCGTCCCTGTTGAAATTGGCGCACCGACTCCCCTATCAGCAATGATGGCTGCTAAAACTACTGTCGATCCATATCCAGTGGTGCGTCCAGAGCTGATGCAGAAACTAGAACGCGATCTGGCAGCCAACCTGCCAACGACCAAAACTGCACCCTACGCTCTAGACCCGATCGCGACAATTCCACCAGCCAGATCTCAAGCTGTAGCACCCAAAACAATCTTTCCCCAAGTCAAATCGACTCCTTATCAGTCCCTCGACCCCATTGCAGCAATCCCATCGGGACTCCAACGGTTATTGGGTAACAACCTCAACTCCCAGCCGATGGGAGCTGTATCAACTGTAGCCAACGCAAATGCCAAGACTGTCAATCCAATGCTAGCACTGAGACAACTAGTGTCTCCGAGCATGGATCTGGTACCGACAGCAGTGAATACGGCTAGTCTCCAGTTGGCTACAGCGCAAGCATATACCAACGTACCGAAGTTTAACATTCCTGGTGAGACGTTACTGACTGCCAAGCAGTTCAAGCCCGCGACCGATTTACTGGTTGCCAAAAGTACGCCTAAGAGATTGGCGATCGCGACTACCAGCAATCGCCAGAGCAAATACGTGACGACACTAGCCTCTACTCCCAAACAGCCTTGGATGGTAGTTAGTCAACGGAACAATCTTGGTGGATTGATTTTAGGCTCTCAACCATTGCCTTCACCTTCGATAGTAGCGAGTTTGTTACCAGTCGATACTTCTGCGACAGCGGGATTACCAGTCAGAGCTTTAGTTGATTTCAACTAATCACGATCGGTTACAAGGTTGAAACCAGACTGACCTTACCTAGCAATCTTTGAGGTGGCTGACACCACTAACGGCACCCCAAGTCCGCCGAAATTATACTCGATTGAGTATAACTTCGGCGGACTTTTGATTACTAGCGACGCTTGCTAGCCGTTGTTCTAGACTTGGGCTACTGGAGATTACTCGCCGACGATCCTGAATAAATTCTGTAGAAATGAATAGTTTGACGCTCTGTCGTTGGCGGATCGATCTATTTGAATGTTAGATTGGAAAGAGTTATAAAAAAGCTTATAGATTCTTATTAGAGCGCAACAAGTTCTATCTCCCTACATTTTTTATGACCTCGATCCAAGATCGCAATGATTTAGTAGTTATTGCCAATGCTGCCAAGCCAAGCCCCGAAATCCTCCCAATCGATCGACCCGACGGCGCGGCTCAAGTCTGGCTTTACTCTGGGATCTTCTGGATGTCGGTAACGATGCTCATTGGTGTTGTAGAAGCGGTCAAACTGTTTTATCCTGAGTTTCTACAAGGCGTGCCAGCATTGGCTTATGGGCGGCTCCGCCCCGTGCATATCAATATCGGTTTATTCGGTTTTATGAGCATGGGCTATTTGGGCGCGACATTTTATATGGTGCCGCGTTTGACTCAAACACCGCTGTTTTCCGAACGGTTGGGGTCTCTGACAGCCTGGTTCTGGAACTTCAATTTGCTGGCGGGTTGTCTGGGCATTATGATGGGCTTCAGCAAGGGGAAGGAGTATACGGAGATTCCATTTCCGTTTGATATGACGATCGGGATTTTGGTAATTGCGATCGCCGGTAACTTATTCTCGACGATTACTTTACGACAAGAGCGGCGGGTATATGTCTCGCTGTGGTACATCCTCCTGGCGATTATTCCCTTTCCGATCTACTACACATTGGGTAATGCGTCTAAGTTTAGCGGGATTGAAGATGCAATTATCAACTGGTTCTATAGTCACAATCTGTTTGGAATTTGGCTGACTACCCTGGGTTTAGCCACACTTTACTACATCGTGCCCAAGCAAGTAAATAAGCCTCTGTACAGCCACACGATCTCCTTCGTGGGATTTTGGACATTGGCAGCATTTTACCCTTGGAATGGCGGACATCATGTGATTTGGGGGCCGGTGCCGATGTGGGTCATGACGGCTTCCGTCACAGCTTCGATCGCGATGTTTATTCCCACCTGTGCGACGATGATTAACTTCGGCGGTACCGCGTGGGGGACTTGGGAGATTATGAAGCGGGATATCGGCTATCGCTTTAGCTTGATGGCTTACGCGTGCTATGTCGGTGCATCCCTATGGGGCACAGTACTGGCGGTCATGTCGCTCAATGCTAAGTTGCATTTTACCAATATGACGATCGCCCATGTCCATCTCGGCTTTTTGGGCTTTGGCGTACCGGGTTTGATTGCATTTACTTACTTCTATCTAGAACGTTCCCTCAAGCTCAAATACTCACAAAATCTCGCCACATGGCACTTCTGGCTGACGATGGTGGGCATCATCGGCTATGTAGTTTCGATGGGTATTAGTGGCTGGATGGAGGGCACAGCCTGGGAAGCTGGCGGTTCGCCCCAAGGTACAATGCTCGACAAGTATCCATACCACGTCGCCCGGGCTATCAGCGGTTTAATCGTGATGGCGGGACAATTTCTGTTCGTCGCAAATGTGTATCAAACCGTGAACTACCCGATCGATCTATCCACTGCTACCGATCCGCTCGAAAAATCGGGGGTCACATCATGAGATATATTAGTGTTTTTCCGATCGTTGTCATTCTATCAATTCTATTTGGCTCGGCCTTTACTGGACTAGTGATCGCGCCAGGAGTGGCTTCAGATGTCGTTCGTTCTCCCAGCGTCGGCTTAGTTGCTTATTCACCCACAGAAGCCAACGGGCGCAAAATTTACGCCCGTGAAGGCTGTGTTTACTGCCATTCGCAGCAGGTTCGCAATGTCAAAGCCGATGAAAATCTGGTGGCTGCATTTGGTGCTGCTAAAGCTGGCGACTACTTCTACGACTTGCCACACTTCCTCGGTACCTCCCGCCAGGGGCCAGATCTGTCCAATGAGGGGCGAGTTTGGCGACGCGACATCGGCGCACCAGCGCGGGATTATCTGATCGGACACTTTATCAATCCCCGTCAGTACAATCCCAATTCGATCATGCCTGCTTTCGATTATCTCTCCACTCAAGAGCTATCCGATCTGACAGATTACATCCAATCTTTGGGGGCATGGAAAGATGCGGTTAAGTCAGTTGCCAGTTCGCCCACGCTCACCACGGGAAGTTGACACCTAAGTTGGAACAGGCAAGTTAAGATCGTGCTATGTGTCGATATGGGAGGCTGTACCGTGAATGGAGTTGTGGGATTATATGTGGCGATGACCGCATCCGATCCAAATCATGCCCAGATGGGTAGTTGGTTTGGAGTTGGTGACGGGGTGGTAATTATGTGGTCACTAGTCTGGGTGCTACTACCGATCGGGATTTTAGCATTACTATCATTAATTTGGGCAGCTAAAAACGGTCAGTTCAAAGATGCCCAAGAAATCGCCGAACGTCAATTAAAAATCGAAGATTAGACTTGCCATCCGCTCCGCTCTTGTCGGAGACGCTACGCGTTGGCGGAGCCTTGCCTCTGGCATTACGGAGCGGCGGTTTGATGCGGAGGTTCCCTCTGTATCAAAAAACCGACAAGACAGGGGTGCTCGTAAGGGTCACCCCAATACGGTTCGGATAAGCTCCTCATGACCCCAAATTAGCGGCTGAACAGCTTATTCTCTCGTTCAAAAACCTTGCATTTTTGTCTTAACCGAACCGTATTGAGGGTCACCCGCCCAGTGGGGTGGGTAGATCTCCGCCGAAATCAGCAAATTAGGGAGTATTGTCCGATGAAGATTTTAGTTGCTGCCGATATTTCACCTACCGCCGTGCAGATTTGTGAGTTTTTGCACAACTATCTCCAACCGCTAGCCGTAGACACGCCCGA
Organism: Chroococcales cyanobacterium; assembly: GCA_038247275.1. Lineage (GTDB taxonomy): Bacteria > Cyanobacteriota > Cyanobacteriia > Cyanobacteriales > Chamaesiphonaceae > Chamaesiphon. Next base: position 5,338 of record JBBRVB010000069.1, on the reverse strand, counting down.
AGTCACGATCTTGCACGTCTATGAGCCGGAACTAGATTATACGGAAGCCGCTCCAACTCAAAACTGGCAAGCTGTCCCGACTAGCGAGCACGAACTCCGGCATATTTTCCAGCCCCTAGCCGATATTTGTAAGTTGCAATATGTCGTAGTCAATGAAGCCCTTGGCGATACGATTCTCAAATATGCGACCAAAGTCGATCTGATCGTGATGGGGCGACGACGACGGGGGCAGATGCTCGAAATGGTCACGGGGAGTTTGAGCCAATTCGTACTGCATCGCGCCTCATGTCCGGTGCTAATCGTGCCAGAACCCACCACGCGCCAGTTAGCCTATAAAATGCTTCAGATCGAATCTGTACCGCCCACGACGATCTCATCTGAGTCATTAGCGCGGCTCAAGGTGCTGATTGGGGTGGCTCAAGCAGATGGGAATATCGAGCAACCGGAAAGATTGTGGTTGGAGTCGAATGTGCAACAGGATCGGTTCCCGGCTGAGATCGATTGGGAAACACTATTGACAGAACCGGTGAATCTATCTCAAGAGCTAGCCAAAATTGTCGATCCAGCCCAACAAGAATTAACCTATTATGCGGCTTATTTATTAGCAAATACCGATGCTAAATATCATCCTGCCGAACGGCAAGCGATCGATCTAATTGCGACTACATTTAAGTTGACAGTAGCAAAAGTCGAGCAGTTGCAAGGCTTAGTAAATCGAGTTGCCAACTTCCAAAAGATGGGCAAGGGACAATCGATATCTGACCCCACTCAAAGAGCAGCAATAATTGAAGAAAAAATTCTGCGCTATGCGATGGCTGCTGCTGTGCTAGGGGCAGATCCATCCCCGTTGTTGGGGTCTTATACGCAGTCGGCAGCACTGGGCTTACAAATGATTCTGATTACCGAAATTGCTGAAATTTGGGGGGCTGCGGAGTTTGCCGTTAAGCCATTTTTTGAAGAAATGGTCGGGAGTTTGGGTTTAGTTAGTGCCTGGTTGATGGCGTTGGATTTGACAAAGTTGGTACCTAAAGTCGGAGCGAGTCTGGGAGCTGCCGATGCATTTACCGCGACTTGGGCAATGGGACAAACGACCGTTGTTTATTTTGAGGCGGCTAATTCTCATCCTGAAGTAATTCTAGACTCGATCGCCTTGCGACAATTATTCAAACAAAATCGCAAGGCAGCAGAAGCTATTTATGATTACAACGAACTCACAATTGAGGCTCAAAAACAGGAACATTCACTGCAAATCGAAGCACTTACCAAAGCTGCTAAAGCAGGCACACTCTCGACCGAAAGCTATCAAAAACGCCTTCAAGATCTGTTATTAATCGTCAAGCATCCTCAGTTAACGCTGTTGTAACTTAACGTGAGTGTCTCGTTCCGAGCATCTGAGCCGATTTAAATATCGGCTCAGATGCTCTGTTAGCGTTGGCGGAGCCTGCCGTAGGCACAGCTTTGGCGTTGGCGAAGCCTCTTGGAAAGCAGGAAAGGAAATACTGACGTTGTTAGTAGTCTGGCTCTGAGCCAAAAGTCTTAGAGCTTGAGTATTTCAGCGATCGGAGCGAGAATTTAGATATATCTATTTGTAATTCGATCGCTATGGGTATCCGCTCTGAAAAATTCACCATAGGCTCGATCTTAGTAATTGGTAGCATCATTGGTGCGGCTACGGGTAGCTACTTGCGCCAGCAACAGCAGTCACAATTGCCACCACTAGCTACCACTCCTAATTCCAATGCAACCGCCATCGCCTTACCACCAGTTTTCACCCCATTACTTCAAGCCAAGAACACCAACTTCATCCCCACGATAGTAGAAAAGGTCGGCCCAGCCGTAGTCAAAGTTGATGCCACTCAGCAGGTGAGTCAAAATCCTAACTCCAAAAAATCGGTCGGTAATCTAGATCCAGCGGAAATAGTCGAACGCGGTACGGGTTCGGGTTTAATCTTAAGTGCTGATGGTAAAATCGTCACCAATGCCCACGTTGTTGATGGTGTCGATCGAGTTAAGGTCACCCTCAAGAATGGTCGTGTCTTCGAGGGTAGGGTAGTTGGGATCGATCGGCTAACAGACATTGCCGTATTAAAAGTTGATGCCCGCGATTTACCCACAGTTAAGTTGGGCGACTCCGAGCGGCTGTCACCGGGCGAATGGGCGATCGCGATCGGCAATCCTGTCGGATTAGATAATACTGTCACTGTCGGGATCGTCAGCGCGACGGGAAGAACGAGTTCGCAAGTGGGCATCCCCGACAAGCGCGTCAGTTTTATTCAAACCGATGCAGCGATTAATCCCGGTAATGCGGGTGGTCCTTTGCTCAAGGGACGTGGTGAGGCGATCGGGATTAATACCGCCACCCTTACCGATGCTCAGGGTGTGGGGTTTGCCATTCCGATGCAGACAGTCACCCGGATTACCACCCAATTATTTGCCACAGGCAGAGCACGACATCCTTATCTTGGCGTTCAGATGATTCCCCTTACCGCCGAACTCAAGGCGGGAATCACCAAAGAACCCAGTCTCCGCACAAAAGTTACCACCGAACGTGGCGCGATCGTCATGGAAGTAGTACCAGGTTCGCCAGCCGCAGCCGGGGGGATTCTCCCAGGTGATGTAATTATTAAGGTTGCTGGTCGCGCGATCGTTAGCCCCAGGGATGTCCAGCAGCAGGTAGAAGCTAGCACGATCGGTCAAAACCTCAAATTAGAGGTCAACCGCGAAGGACAAGTGCGATCGCTCGAAATTAAGCCCGATCTCCTCCCGCCGAATGCTGCTAATGTTGAATCGGGGCGGTAGGGGGGAAGGGGTAATGGGTAATGGGTAATAGGTATTGGGTATTGGGTATTGGGTAATCATTGTTAATCGATCGCCCCTTCTGCCTTTAGGCAGATAGTTGTTATGAGTCCGTTTAAATCTCCCAAACAACAACTTCGCTGTCAACTGTCAACTGTTTACGGCAAATCCATTAAAACCGCAGTTGCTGACTGGTAGCGATCTTTAAAGTGGTAGGCAACCATTTTATCTAGGATATTGGCAAGTTTGGGGGTGATGGTGACCAAATCGTGCCAAATGAGATTACCGGTATGGTCATCGACTGGCAAATAACGGGGGTGAGTGTTGGTTAAAGCTTCGATCGCGATCGAACCCAAAGCGTAAATATCACTAGTATAGTTGGGCTGTCCCGCATACTGTTCTGGCGGCGTGTAGCCGCGCGTCCCGATCGAGATCGTCATATTTCGATCGTCTTGGGGTTGGATCTCTTTTACCGCCCCAAAATCAATTAAAACTAGCTTACCCTGATGGCGATGCTCTTGCGGAGAGGCTCCGCCAACGCGAATGATATTTCCCGGCTTGAGATCTCGATGGATCACCCGTTGAGAATGGATAAAACCCAACACTGGCAATAACTGGCGGAGTAAATCCAGCACTTGGGCTTCGCTCCACGGTACGGTTGCGCCCTCCAACTCGCGATCGAGTGGTGTCCCGTCGATGAATTCTTGAACTAGATAAAACTCCTGTTGATGCTCGAAATAAGCCAGTAGGTGCGGAATTTGGGCGTGATGTCCGAGTTTAGATAAAATTTCCGCCTCGGTATTAAACAACCGGCGTGCCAAATTGACAAAGTTAGGATCGCGTCTGGCGGGGACTAATTGTTTAATTACACACTGAGGTTCGCCAGGACGCTTGGTATCTCGCGCCAGGTAGGTAATCCCAAATCCGCCAGCACCGAGGGTATGCTCGGCCTGATAGCGGCCATCCAGCAAATAATTTGGTGCCATTACCCCAATCGTTAGAGCTGAATTGGGGGTTTGCGCTTGGTTGATGGTGATGTTGGGTTGATAGGGAATGGTGAGATCGCCACTGGAGGTAGCGATCGCCATTGTCGTGGCGGGGAAGCTCGTCACTGGTAATAATGCTGTGGCTGCGGTAGCTGGTGGGGCTGTTTGACTGAGCAATAATTTGAGTTCGGCGATCGCCAATTCACGATCGCTTACCAAACTCTCCATCTCTTTTTGCTGCTGCTGGGTGTTGTAGCTAGTTAAGCCCAAGACACCGATACTGCTACCGATTAATCCGATAAATGGACTGACTAACGGGAGCCAGCCCGCATGTATGAAGGCGATCGCAAATCCGCCACACAGTAGGATCGTCGCTCCACCAGCCGCTACTAACAGGCGCACCGGATGACGAAGATACCAAGCTAGTAAACTTCCCGTCAGACACCAACCACCGATCCAAATCCCTTCAAGCCAGTCAGGAATAAACCACCACAGCGGTTGATTATCGAGTACCGCACTGAGAATTTGGCTGATAATTTGGGCGTGAACGATTACTCCCGGCATCGTGGCATCTTCAGATTTTCCGGCACTATATGGAGTAAGAAATTCATCCTTGAGCGAACTAGCTGTCGAACCGATCGCGACGATCCGGTCTTTAATTAAGCTAGGATCGACTCGATCGTCTAACAGATCTGACATGGTGACGATCGGCGCAACACCAGTTTGTGCGCCGGTACTCGATCCACTGCGCCTGTAGTTGAGTAAAATCTGATAGCCACCATCATCTGCGTGCTGATAGCCGCCATCATTACTGGAAATGGGTCTAAAATGCGCTTTACCAAGGTGAAACTCTTGGTTTGAGTCAAACCTACCGTTGATTTGATGCTGCCGGATCAGGTACTCTTGAGCGAGTTGAAGCGCGAAACTGGTTTCGCTAGTACAAGGCGATTTGGGATCGCGAGACATAAATAATACACTCCGCCGAATGATACTATCGCGATCGACTAATAAATCGACAAACCCCAACTGTTCGGCGGGAATCCCCGGCGGGCCGGCAATGCCGGGACTTTTGAGATTGCGATGGTGACAGCCAGGAATAATCAGATCGTTGTGTTCCCAAACCTGAGCTAACTGAGCGTGTCCCGGCTCGACGGGATTGGGGCGAAACATGTCTAAACCAATCACTTTGGCTTTGGCATCAGTTAATTTTTGGATAATTTTCGCGATCGTGCGATCTGGTAACGGCCAAATTTTTTCACGATTGAGATCTTCTTCGGTAATTGCTACGATCAGTAATCGTGAATCTGGTGGTAGCGGTGACTTCCAGCGGACGCTTTGGTCATAAACCGTCAGCTCTACCATCTCCCACCACCCCAGATTTTTGGCACCGATAACCAATCCCGTCACTCCCAAACTGACACCCAAAACCGTCACTACCTGTATTGGTAGTTGGCGACTGACGGCTGTCCAAATCGATAATAATTTAGGTGTACGAAACATTTGATTTTGGTGACTCGATCTCAAGGAGAAGTGTGGATCGAAGGTTGTCTATTTTT
>JBBRVB010000068.1:0-13395 GCA_038247275.1 Chroococcales cyanobacterium | reverse complement strand
GTATTTGCAAGCTTTTATGTGTGAAAATATCAGCTATGTACATTGGTTTAGAAAGATAGTATTTGAGTCGTAATAATAGCCTTTCATAGAAATGCTGTACCTATTTTCAGGAGAAGTAAGATTTAACATTCAACACTTCTGGGAAAAAACATCTTAATCGAAGCCCAAATTTTTTGGAAAGCAACAGGTGGCCAAATTGACTCAACAGGGCGACTATTTGTCCACAATATCAATAGCATAATCCAAGTCACAGCTACAGTTGGACAATTAGAAGCTAAAACTGACATGCGGTCTTACCGAAGATACTACACTGAATCTGATACATTCACCGAATATCTTGAACTCACCTGTTTCAAACATCGTTAGTGTCTCAGTTCGTTTGCCAAAATCTCACTAAAAATTTTCAGAGAATTTTTTTGACAAAGCCTTCCGCTCTCGCCCCATGCGAGAAAATAACTCCCTCATCGCTTTCGATCTACACCCATGTTTAAGTGCGTTCCGCGCTGCTTTTGCCTTTCCTACCACGCTTTTTGGTCCCGTCGATCGTTCCCACGGACGCTGCTGGTAAATTGATAACTTCATGCGATCGCTCTGTTGTTTCCGCGCTTCCAAAGTCCACCTTGGCATAGGGTTGAGCCTCCAATTGTTTTTGTAGTTCTTCAGTCTTAGTTATTAATTGATTCACCTGTTGCGCGATCGCGTTCTTGATAAACACCGTTCTAGGTTTAGGGTTCTTGATGTCATGCAGTGTTTGTAACGTCTTGCGAGCCTGCTCCTGCGCTTTCATCGCCGCATCAAAAAAAGTGCCAAAATGCGGGGTATTAGCTGAGAGTGTAACAAACTGCATATATCTATTGAACGTAGCATTGAGGATTGCCACTTGCCCATAGAGCAATTCAGCCGCCGCAGTTGCCTCATCAGTCATAAATGCCTGTGTTTGAGCCTCGATCGCCTCTTGAATCTGTAAAGTTTGCTCTGTAGTGGTATGTTCCGGCGATCCATGAACCAGTAGATTGAGTGTATGCGCCGCCCCAAAACTGGGGGCTGCTACCCCCAGCATCTGGAGATCCAAGATTACCCGATCGTTATCGATACTGGGTGGCGTTCCAAGCTTTTCGGTATACTGCTGCGTCAGTTTGTCCTTCATTATGTTTACATAAAAATTTATCTAGGTGTCTTAACTTTCGATAGGTACGAAACTAGATCGATCTCTTTAGCTGATAAGTACTGTACTCGAACCATCTTAGAGTACCACACTAAAAAATACTAGTGATAGACTTAATAGAGAAATTAGGATTCTATTAAAACGATCTGACAAAAAATATATCGGAAAATATCTAAAAATCACCCTTTTAGGTCATCTCTACGATAGTGGCTACGCTTTCCCATATAATCGAAATAGCCCCCATCAGTGAAGGTGAGGGCTATTTCGATCGACGGACTGCTTGCAACAGCGCGATCGAAGTTAACAAGAACCACTCCGAGGTTAACATGTCAAAGACTATAGCCACATCTATTAACCAGCTAAAAAATTCAACTACTTTAATAATACGGATACAGAGCAAAGAGTAAGTTCTTTAGCCTGAAATTAACTCTTTGCCCCGCTATCTACCCCGCCCACTTATTGAGAATGCCCAAAACCTTTATGTGACAACCTTTTCAGCCTCGATCGATTCCACGTTGACATCGATGAGGTCCCCCGTTCGAGTCGGGGTACGTCCATTGGTTGGAAAGATAAGTACTGGTAAGGCTTTTAGGAAACAAATCATGTCCTGAGAGCCGTATTCTGCTGTCTATGGGTAGCAATATACAGGCTGTTTTGGAGGAGCCATTCTTCGAGAATGACCTTAGCCCTATCGATTACTTCTCGTTTTGGATGGAGGCAAACAAAGTCATCGGCATATCTAACGAACGTTAGGCTAAAGCGATTTTTGAGTCTACCACCCTTTAGAGAATCGGCTAATTGCGTCATCCGATTTTCCATCCCGCGAAGTGCTATATGTAAACGAATCGCACCGGAAAACATAGCACGTTTAGCAATTTGCTATATACAAGCGCAGATCTTCAATCACTTCTCACAAACGATCGGCTCAGATAAATTCTATTTTCGATCGGCAAAGCATCGTGGGCTAGTAACCTGCATCAATCGATCGAAAGATTGATAATTTCTGCCATTCTGTAGAGGCGATCGAGGCAATTAACGACGAACCTCCGGCATGAGTGACTAAATCTCAAGTTGGGATGTAATCAGGATAACGGTAAAATAGTGCCACGGATCTCTAAAACTCTCTAATAAGTCGCGCTTTATCTAGTAATTTCAGCCTTCATCGGTCTATAGGCTCAGATACTATATCTTCACATAGGATGACGAGAAAAGATAATGGGAGCGATACAATAATCGCTATCTGTTTACATTGCAGCTCCAAAAATTAATTAACTTGAAATCGATCGAATTAGCGGACTTCAACAAAGTAGAAAATTTTCGAGCAGTTATGAAGGCGTGAAGTCCAGAGTGGCTCTATTTTCTATGATTAGATAGTCTAGCCTTAGTGATACTTCTTTTTTACAATATAGACGGTACGAAAACAACCACATTGCTAGCAAAACGAGAAAGATTTTATGGTCACTAGCTCTCAGACTTCTCAATCTGCTGGAGATCCTAGTTCCAAGCAAAATGGCAAAGTCAAGCCATATCCAGCTCCACAGCAGTTGGCAACCCCAAGCTAATTGAAACCTGAGTAAGCGCAAGCGGTAGTTGAGGCTGTCAATCCTTTGATTACCGATGCTTTGGCTCTCTACACCAAAACGAAGAACGATCGCTGGCACTTGTCTGGTTCTCATTTCCGCCACTACCATCTACTGTTTCAAGAGCAAGCGGAGTCCATTTTTGAGTCAATCGATCCTTTAGCCGAACGGATGCGCCGCATTGGTGGAACAACAATCCGCAGCATCTGTCAGATTAGTCAACTGCAAATGATTGAAGATGACAATGATGAATTTGTGCCACCGGAGCAAATGATTCAGCGGTGGTGGCCAGAAAAGATCTTAAATTGCTGTGTCCATAATTATGACCACCTAGCGGTGTTGCATTAAAGTCTCATGCCCGTAAACGGGTTTCTAGTACTGATAAAATTTGGGATCGTGAACGATGAAAAGACTGCTGACAAAACGAACCCACAGGCGACATATACGGTTACTCACCTGGTTTGCCAAGACTGGAGCAGCGATCGGGGCGATCGCGCTCATGCTCATCCAGATCGCTGCTTTACCTGCCAAGAGCCAATCGCCGGACTTACCAGGAGTCAAACTGTTGCAGACTGACCAACCTTTATGGTCAGCGCAAAATGATAATCTGAGTACGGCTCAAGTCCGTTTGGATGGCTATTCACTCTTTGCAATCGCCGCTCCGGTGACAGACAATAAAACAAGTTCTAGTCCCACCCCTCTGACTCAGCGGGTGCTTGGTATTGAGCAAACCCTAGAGCAAATTGCCAACAGTGACTTTAACCCTGAGCAACTGACTGTGGAGTCTGCCGTCGATCGGAAAGCCGCTTTACCTGTGATTTCAGTGAATGGTCAGTATTTGATGACTGTAACCACTTTGGATGCTCAACTTCGCGGTATCGATCCAGAAGCCTGGGCAAAGGAACTGCGTAAGATTATCAAACATGCCTTATTGCGATCCTACCAAGAACGTCAACTCGCTTTCCTGGTGCATCAAGGGGTGATTGGTGGCACTATCCTGTTGTCTGTAGGGGTGACGAGTGTCGCGATCGCTTACATGCAGCGCAAACTGCGTCAACAGCAAGCGCAGCTAGTCGCAAGCCAGCCGCAAGAGCAGACCGCGTTGGGGCTAATGGCGGCCGAGGATACATCGTGTGCACCAACCGTTTCCCAACTGCAACAACAACAGCAACATACCGTCAACAATTTGAAGCAAAGGATCTTGCGGCTTACCCAGGTGGGGCTTTGGGGTAGTAGCATTTTTGTAATTTTGGGCTTATTTCCTTACACCCGATCGCTGCAACTAATGGTACTGTCGGCTCCTCTCAAGCTAGTCGGTATTGCTCTGGGGGTTTATGTCTCGATCCGGCTCAGTGATGCGGTAATTAATCGTTTGTTTAACGCTGTACAAACAGGGTATGTCCAATCGCGGCAAGAATCCCAACGCTTAGCATTGCGGATCTCGACAGTTTCACGAGTACTCAAAAGTGCAACGGCAATCCTGATCGTGGGGATTGGAACCTTGGCGGGTTTAGCTGTGATTGGTATCGATCTCCTGCCCTTGCTGGCGGGGGCCGGCATTGTGGGCTTAGCGATTTCCTTTGCATCCCAAAACGTCATCAAGGATGTGATCAATGGCTTTTTGGTCTTGCTGGAAGATCAGTACGCGGTCGGTGATGTGATTGTGGTAGAAGCGGTCGGCGGGTTTGTTGAAAATATGAACCTTCGGATTACTCAACTACGCAACGATGAGGGACGGTTGATCACGATTCCCAATGGTGAAATTAGGGTTGTCCAAAACCTGTCAAAAGACTGGTCACGGGTGGATTTAACCATTGAAGTGGCCTTTAGCACCGATCCCGATCGTGCTTTAACGATGCTGCAAACGTTGGGGAATGAAATTTACAGCGATCGCCAATGGCGGACTAAAATGCTTGAACAGCCTGAAGTGCTGGGCATCGATCGCATTGACCATAAGGGCTTGCTCATTCGGATGTGGATCAAGACTAAACCACTACAACAATGGGCTGTCGCACGGGAGTTTCGCCGTCGCCTTAACCAAACAATGTTTGCCAAAGGAGTGGAGATCGGCATTCCCCAACAAGAGTTCCATTTGGGTGGTGCGCCGAGAGACGATCGGTAACAGAGATTTGGTGGCTAGCGATCGGTTCTTCAAAAAGTCTCCTCAGTGGGGTTTTTGGGATAGCCCCTCTAAAAGCGGGATTCTGGAGAATGAGGTTTAACATTCTCACCCTAAAACCCTTGCCAGCTAAAATTTTGGGATAAACTCCATCTCACAAAGTAGACAATTTGAGACACGTCTGAATCATGTCTCTTTACGTGTCTCAAAATACGGCGTTGCTGAATTGATGTCTGATATAGCGATCGAGACAGAAAAATATTATTCAAAATAGGTGAGAATTTTTGGTCTTCCTCCTCCTTTTTTATTAATCCTTTTCTTCTTTTTTCCTAACTCCCACTCTGTTTTCTCTACTTCAACGATCTATGAATTGCCGTGGAGCAGTTGTTCGATCGTGGTAACTAGTTGACTTAATTTGACCGGCTTGGGGACATAGCGATCGGCACCCGCATCGAGGCATTTTTGACGATCGTGGGGCATTGCTAGAGCTGTTATGGCAATAATTGGAATCGTGGCGCACTCCGCAATCTGGCGAATCCGCCCAATTGCGGCAAATCCGTCGAGATCGGGCATTTGAATATCCATCAGAATCACGTCGGGGTGGCGTGTCTGGGCTAACTCAATCGCCATGTGGCCATTTCTCGCCTCGATCGGGCGATAGCCGCGACTTGCCAGATAACCTGTCATCGTCTCCAGATTGGCATCATTATCTTCGACGACCAGTACCAAGGCTTTGAGCGTAACTGCGGGAGGAGCTTGGGGCGGCTCGGTCGTGAGATGATACACTAGCGGCGGCAACGCGGGTGGGACGATCGTTGCTGCGCTCGGACAAAATGGTAAAGAGACAGTAAAACAACTGCCGCGATCGACTTGACTCTCCACAGCGACAGTTCCCCCGTGCAGCTCGACAATCCGCTTGACCAGTGCCAATCCCAGTCCGGTGCCAGCATACTGGCGACTGAGGCTACTATCGATTTGGACGAAGGACTGAAACAGCCTGGGGATATTTTCAGGAGCAATGCCGATCCCAGTATCGATAATCGAGAACGTAATTTGCCACGGGCATTCGGTCGTCGCTTGTTGGCTGGGGAGTGGATCGATGTTTAGGGGTAATCCGGCAATTTTGGGCTGGAGATCGACTCGATCGATCAGCCGCACGTCCAGGGTAATACTGCCACCTTCAGGCGTAAATTTGACGGCATTACTGAGTAAATTGATCAGAACTTGACGACAGCGACGCTCGTCTACCCGGATCTCGATCTGGTTGAGGTAGTCAGGGAGTTGGGTACTTAGGTGAATTTGTTTACGATGGGCGAGTTCTTTAATAAATACAAGGCTACTTTGACACAGTGCTGGTATGCGTACATCGGTAAGTTCGAGTTGTAATTGATTCGCTTCGATCTTGGAGAGGTCGAGAATATCATTAATCAAAGCGAGTAAGTGTTTGCCACTATTGAAAATCGTAGACAGGGATTTGTGTTGTCGCTCGTTGACAGGGCCAAAAGCGGCATCTTGCAATCCTTCGGACATTCCCAAAATGGCATTGAGCGGGGTGCGGAGTTCATGACTCATACTCGCCAAAAATTCATCTTTGAGTCGAGTGGCGCGGGCGAGTTCTTGGTTAGAAACTGCTAGTTGTTGGTTGCTTTGGAGCAATTGGGTTTCGGCTTGTTGACGTTCGGTTAATTCTTGTTGTAGCTGCTCAAACAGACTTGCCTGCTGAATCGCGATCGCGAGTTGGTCGGCGATTTGTTGGAGTAATTGAGCTTCGGCTTCTTGCCAGTGACGGTAGGCGGCGCAGGTATAGACGCTGAGGAGTCCCCAGAGCTTTACCTGAGTATGGGGGCGCGAACGATGCGTGTCGGTAATCCGTAGCAAAATCGGGGCGACAATTTTGGATTTGACTTCGGACATTCCGATATAGTGTTTGAGCCGGAATGACCAGACATCCGCTCGGACATCAGCAATCAGCCGAGGCTGTCCGAGTAGATAGAATTCTAGTTCTTCTTTGCTAAATGGGGGGCGTTCCCAATCGATCGCCACTAAGCTGGGATATCCCGGGAGGACAACTTCTTCGACAGCGCGAACTTTGAGATCGGGTAAGACTCGGAAAATTACCACTCGATCGACCATCATCAATTCGCGCACCTGGGCGGTAGCTGTGGCGAGAATATCTTTGATATTCAGGGAATTGCGAATTTGCTGGGCGATCGCGCCGAGCGTCCGTTGTTGACGCAGTTGGAGAGCGATCGCTTCTTCGGCTTGCCATCTAATTGCTAGTTCTGACTGGACTTTTTCATAGAGGGTGGCTTGTTGAATGGCGATCCCGATTTGTTCGGCAATATGCTCGATCAGATTAATCTCGCTTTCTTGCCAACAGCGCGGCGCGACACAATGATGGAGGCAGAGCAATCCCCATAATTGGGAGCCATCAAACAAAGGCACTACTAAATTTGCCCGCACTTGAAACTGACTCAATACCCGAATTTCACTATCGAGTAGTCCCACTGCATGGATATCTTCAACGATATTGATCCGACCTTTTTGGTAGTATGGTGCCAACTGTTCGCTAAAGCCCGGATCGTGGATTTTGGCACCCAAAATCGATTCAAAGCCACTACCGACAGATTCGGCAACGAAGTTACCCTCATCGAAGTCCCCAGCAGCAAATTGGAAGATCCCCACGCGATCGGTGGCGATAAAGTGCCGGATCTCATGAACGGCAGTCTCAAAAATCGTCGGCAGATCTAGCGATCTGCGGATGCGTTGGGTAATTTCGCGAAGGACAAATTCGCGTTCGGCTTGTTGGCGGATCGTCTGTTCGGCTTGCTGGCGGTTAGCTTCATCGCGTTTGGTGGCACTGATATCAAAGTTAATCCCGATCGTATTATACGGGCGACCTCGCTCGTCTCGTTGCACCAAACCATAAGCTTTGATAAAGTGGATGCTGCCATCGGGATGAATGACTCGAAATTCCGTATCGAACTCAGCTTGCCCGAAGAGTGATTCGGCGAGCTTGTCTTCGGCATCAGCGCGATCGTCTGGATGGATACTTGTCACCCAGGTGGTGTAGGTTTCTTGCCCAGTGGCGGCTGGATTTGGGCTAGTGCGCCCGTACAGTTCATACATGCGATCGTCCCAAATTAGACAATCTTTGATGATGTCCCACTCCCAACAGCCAACGGCACCAGATTTAAGCGATAACGATAGCCGCTCGGAGAGTTTGTGTAGTTGAGTTTCGGACTGTCTGCGATTGGTGATGTCCTGATAAGTTCCCAGTACGCCGATGGTTTCACCGTTGAGATTCCGCAGTGGGAGTTTATTTGTCTCTACCCAGATCGAGTTGCCATCCGCCCGTGTCTGCTGTTCGATAATCCCCAATTTGGCAATGCCCGCATCGATTACCTGACGATCGTCTGCACGATAAGCTGCCGCTTTGGTACGCCCCCAGGGCAGATCGTAGTCAGTCTTACCGACGATTTCCGTGGCACTGCTTAAATTGACATCGTGAGCGAAGTTGTGATTGCAACCCAAAAAGCGCGATTCGCGATCTTTCCAAAATACTGCCAGTGGGAAGGTATCAAAGACAGTTTGGAGAAATTGTGCGGAGGCGCGGGAATCTAACCTGCGACTTGCTGTCAGTTCGGCGGTGGTTGATTCGAGCTGCGCTACTTGGGCGGTGAGAGTTGCGGTCAATTGCAGTTGGAGGCTTGCCGATGTCAATAGCCCAACCAAGCAATTGCGATCGTCCACTAGTGGTAAATGGTCGATCCGATCCCGTGCAAGTAGATCGATCGCCATAGCCAGATCGGTAAAATTAGCGACAGATAAAGTCACCACAGGAGCGTTCATCACCTCGGAAATCGCCAGATTGTCCAAATCCCAACCTTCGGCAGTCAAGCGCACCACGTCCCCTGCTGTCAAAATTCCCCGGATCTGCCCAGTATCCACAACTAAAATGCAACTAGCCGATTGCTGGCGGCGCGATCGATCCAATGGTGGTGCGAAGCCATGCTCGCTGTGAGTGTCATTCTGACTGTCATGGGCAAGAGTATTGGCGGTGTAACGATCGGAGCCGGAGCCGCCGCTCATCTGAAGGATCGCCTCGATCGCAGTTGTATCGGGCGTGACTACCAGTGGATGACGAATCATCGCCGCCGTCAGTGCGGATGGTGTGAACATCGAATCGAGCATTATTTTCGCTAAGTAGACTATCCTCGATAACTGGCTAAAGATCGCTCCTCAATTTTCACTAAGATGTTTTCCAGATCTAGCTCTGTCCTCACAGCATAATTTTTCAAACACATACTTAGAATGCCCCAAAGATCGCAGTTAATTTGGGTAGCACAATGGGCATTCTGAGGATATATCCCACTACAAAATTCACGGCGAAAGTATGGACAATGTATTTCATCTATCGATATCTAGTCATGGCATGAAGCGTCAAAATACGACCTTAGATTTAGAAATGTTGAAGTTAATCCAATTTAATTCATCCGAAGCCCAACCAGAACTAGAAACACAAATTTCTCTAACTCCCAACTCCCATCTCTCTTGAAAAGGTGCTCTACTTGCGGCTCACCTTTGGTTATTTTCCCCGTCAAAAAAGGTGAGACAGCGGCTCGCAGCCGGGAGGAAACCTCCCGGATTATGCGGATGCGCGCACGCCTTTGTTCCCCGACGTAAAAAGCGGATGCAATCACGCAGAGGTTCCCGACCCATGTGTTGCACCAAGCAGCGCACCAAGCAGCGAGACAAGACAAGACAGGTGAAACCCCTGTTCCCGCACTTTTCGCTCCCAACCCCCTCACTATCTATTTCATCCTCCAATTCAGCAACGCCAAGATCGCAACTAACTTACCAATGTGCGGCTGTGATGTGCTAAAAAGACACTAACAGCCACCTCGCAGAGATCCTCATGAAATTATTAATTAGCAACGATGATGGGATCTTCGCTCTGGGTATCAAGACTTTGGCGGATACACTCGCGATCGCCGGACATGAAGTAATTGTAGTTTGTCCCGATCGCGAACGATCGGCAACTGGTCACGGTTTAACTCTCCACGATCCGATTCGGGCAGAAGCAGTTAGTGGCATCTTTCATCATACCGTCAAGGCGTGGTCTTGTTCGGGGACTCCAGCCGATTGCGTCAAACTAGCTCTGGGAGGCTTATTGGATCGTTTCCCCGATTTTGTCCTCTCAGGCATCAATCATGGTGCCAACCTGGGTACGGACGTTTTGTACTCTGGTACGGTGTCTGCGGCGATGGAAGGCACGATCGAGGGGATTCCGAGTATTGCCTTTAGTCTGACTAGTTTTAGTTGCCAAGAATTTCAACCCGCAGCAGATTTTGCCAAAGATTTAATCGCTCATTTAGCCCAGCAGCCACTAGCTGAGGCATCATTACTAAATGTCAATATTCCCCCCGTTCCCGCCTCCCAAATTGCTGGTGTCAAAATTACCCGGCAAGGGATCAGACGTTATATCGACACTTTCCAAACACGGGTAGATCCACGCGGGAAAACTTATTATTGGCTATCTGGTGAAGTAGTCCAAGATTTGGATCAACCAGAACATCTCCATCTTCCGCCAGAAATTGAAACCGATGTGCAAGCGATTAAACGTAACTTTATTACGATCGTGCCGCTCCAGTTTAATATGACCTCTACTACTGGCATATTCGGTCTTAAAGATTGTGGAGTTGAGGGATTAAAAATAGAATTCTCTGGTGAAGATGTCACTGACAATTGAATTTAGACTGATGAATCACCTCCACGTCAAAGCCCTGATGTGATGGCAATTCATGAATTGCCATCACATCAGGGCTGCGTTAATAGTCAAGAGATCTAAGGTAGTTGCTACTACTTAGCTTTAAACAAAAAACAGGGATTTAAGTCCTCTCCTAAGAACTATAGCAATCCTAAATCATTTCCAAATTTACTAGTACCGAACCACTAATATTTTTAACCGCACACCATCCGCAGAGAGCGCAGGGCAGGAAAAAGATTGGATAGCTGCTCATTTAGGATTGCTATAAATTAATTAGTAATTATTAATTAATTTAACCTGCTGCTGTGAGAAACTTAGCGGCTGCCGCTTTGAGAGTAGCTGCTTTGTCAGTTTGCTCCCAGGGTAGATCTAGATCGGAGCGTCCAAAATGACCGTAGGCGGCAACATCTTGATAAAAACGACCATTGCGTTCGGCTGGTAAATTCCGCAGGTTAAAGGTAGCGAGAATCCCTTCTGGGCGCAATTCAAAATGCTCTTCGATCAGTTCAAAGAGTTGGTCATCGCTAATGATTCCAGTGCCGAAGGTTTCGACTAAAATACTCACGGGAGCAGCAACCCCGATCGCATAACTGAGCTGCACTTCACATTTAGAGGCTAACCCAGCCGCGACAATATTTTTGGCGACATGGCGACAAGCATAAGCCGCAGATCGATCGACTTTGGTAGGATCTTTACCGGAGAAAGCACCACCACCATGACGGGAGTAACCACCGTAGGTATCGACAATGATTTTGCGTCCGGTTAAACCAGCATCGCCTTGAGGACCACCAATCACAAATTTGCCAGTGGGGTTCACTAGGAAGTGCGTTTTATCGTCAGGCTTGATATCTAAGTCTGCAAATACAGGTAATACTACATATGTCCAAAGATCGGCTTTAATTTTGGCTTGAATACCAATATCATCGGTAATGTCGCCAATTGCTGCGTCATGTTGAGTGGAAATCAAGATGGTATCGATGCCCACAGGTATCCCATTTTTGTACTCAACGGTGATTTGCGTTTTACCGTCGGGACGCAGATAGGGAAGATCGCCAGTTTTCCGAACAGCCGCCAACCGCCGCGCGACTCGGTGTGACAAACTGATGGGCATGGGCATTAATTCGGGTGTTTCGTTACAAGCATACCCGAACATAATTCCTTGGTCGCCAGCACCAGTTTGGTCGAAAATATCGGTGCTATCATCGCGATTTTCTTTGGCTGTATTGACTCCTTGGGCGATATCTGGCGATTGCTGATCCAAGGCAATTAGCACGGAAGCACTAGTCGCTGAAAATCCGTTGTCAGCATCTGTGTAGCCGATTTCAGCAATCTTTTTACGGGCTAGATCGATATAATTAACAGTTGCTTTGGTGGTGATCTCACCAGTGATCAAGACGAGTCCGGTGTTGACTACAACCTCAGCGGCGACCCTACTGTAGGGATCTTGAGCGAGCAATGCATCCAAAATTGTATCAGAGATCTGATCGCAGATTTTGTCAGGGTGACCTTCTGTCACGGATTCCGAAGTAAAAAGATATCTACGAGACAAGGAACAGTCCTCCTTCTGGTACTGGCTAATGTTAGCCTATATATTTACACAATGCCCATAAATTAATCCAGAATTTTACTATTCTGTAATTTGATGTGCTAGCACAAGATACGAGCTACTACCAAATCTATCCTAAAATTGCACGCAGGAGAATTGAAAATTGTTGACGCTGGGAGTAA
This sequence comes from Chroococcales cyanobacterium, assembly GCA_038247275.1. Lineage (GTDB taxonomy): Bacteria > Cyanobacteriota > Cyanobacteriia > Cyanobacteriales > Chamaesiphonaceae > Chamaesiphon. The sequence continues at coordinate 1,033 of JBBRVB010000068.1, read as the reverse complement.
ATATCGACCATGTTGCCACGATTCGGCAGGCACGACGCGCTGTAGAACCCGATCCGATCGCGGCGGCAGTATTGGCTGAATTGGCTGGTGCTGAAGGGATTACAGCACATTTGCGTGAAGATCGCCGACACATGCAGGATCGGGATATTCGGCTGTTGCGCCAAATCGTTCGCACGCGCTTGAATCTAGAGATGGCGGCGACACCAGAGATGGTGCAAATCGCGCTAGAGGTGAAGCCTGATTATGTCACGCTCGTACCGGAAAAGCGGGAAGAAGTGACGACCGAAGGGGGCTTGGATATTGCCGGACAACTCGATCGGATGAAGTCAGTGGTAGACAAGCTCCAATCGGCGGGGATTCCAGTGAGCTTATTTATCGACCCAGAACCCGCCCAAATTGACGCTTCAGCCCAGGTAAAAGCAAAATTTATCGAATTGCATACGGGACGCTATGCGGAGGCCAGAGAGCCGATTCAAGTCGATCGAGAACTAGCTGATTTAGCCAAGGGCTGCGAACTGGCGATCGCGGCTGGTTTGCGGGTGAATGCAGGACACGGACTGACTTATTGGAATGTCCGCCCGATCGCGTGTTTGCCTGGGATGGAAGAATTAAATATCGGTCATAGTATCATCAGTCGATCGGTACTCGTGGGACTCGATCGCGCCATCCGCGAGATGAAAGCCGCAATGTTTGGAGTTATTTACTAATAGTTAAAATTTTATAGTCCGCACAGTTAATGCAGTGAATGGTGTGTACTGAGTATAGGGAGACAAGGAATAGTTTACCCATTACCCATTGTCTTGAAAAGGTGCTCTACTTGGGGAAACCCCAAGACCGCACTTTTCGCTACCCATTACCCATTACCCATTACCCATTACCCATTACCCATTACCCCTTACCCCTTACCCCTTACCCCTTACCCCTTACCCCTTACCCCTTACCCCTTACCCATTACCCATTACCCCTTACCCCTTACCCCTTACCCCTTACCCCTTACCCCCTATATGCAAACCTATTACTACCTAGTTGCTAG
>JBBRVB010000067.1:0-13439 GCA_038247275.1 Chroococcales cyanobacterium | reverse complement strand
TCGTCAAGCCTTGAACGAAAATCGAGAAGGCAACCACGGCAAATGATACGGTGACAATCTGACTGCGATCGGGCAAATCTGGCGGTAATCCTAGAGCCAGAGCCAGTGCTAAGGCACCCCGCAGCCCACCCCAAAATAAAATGTGTTGATGTTCTGGTTTCACTGCGAGGCGAGAACGCGCGAACACAGCGCAGCATAGATAAGTAGAGACAGCACGACCAAAGGTTACAAAGAGAATCCCGATCGCGATGGGAATAAGTACTGCCAGAAAATTCTGATGAGTTTCCTGAATTCCCATCAATAAGAAAATTAGGGAGTTAACCACAAAAGCGACATATTCCCAGAACGAACCGACAGCTTCTCGCCCTTTATCGGAAATCGCACCGAGCGAACCAATGTTCCCGACGATTAGCCCCGCTGTAAGAGTGGCTAGTACCCCGGAAACGTGCAGATGTTCGGCGAGGAGAAAAGAGCCATAAGCAGCAATAGTGGTGAAGGTGATTTCGACGAGATGATCTTCGGTGCGTCCTGCTAATAACAACACGCAGCCTGCTACTACTGCGCCGCAGGCGACACCACCCGCGATCGTCACGACTAGAGATTGGGCGATATCTACTGGTGCCAGCTCGGTGCCACCAGCGATCGCCAGCGCAATCCCAAATGCTACTGCTGCCGTACTATCATTAAATAAACTTTCGGCTTCAACTAGTTGTTGGAGTCGTCCGCGAACTCCCGCTTCTTTAAAGGTGGCGATTACCGAAACGGGATCGGTAGCAGCAATTAATACGCCAAATAATAGCGAGGTAATCCAACTCCAATGGGCGAGATAGTGCATCCCAACTGTGGTAATTCCTGCTGATAAAATTACGCCCACTGTTGCTAATGTAATGACGACAGGCAAGTCTTTACGCAGTTCTTGCCAATCAATATAAAAAGCAGCTTCAAAGATCAGTGGCGGTAAAAAAGCACTGAAGATCAGTTCTTTGGTCAGTTGAACATTTGGCACAAATTGAAACAATGCCAAAACAATTCCGGCAAAGACTAGCCCGACACTATAAGGCAATTTGAATCGTCGGGCGAGCATGGCGACGACACCAGCAATCAGTAATAATAACTCAGCTTTTTCAATAGTTAACATAAGCTAGTGGATAGTGGATAGTGGATAGTGGATAGTGGGTAATTACCTCTCCTGCAAACCATAAACCTCCCTTCAAAAGGCTACTGTGTACATATAAGTTAGTTAGGTTTGAGGACTATCGATCGAGTGACGGCTCCCATCACAACCGCATTTCGGGTGCGCTCAACGATCGCCCTGATTAAAATTTTTGGAGAAAGCTAAAATAGCTTGTTCCAGTTCTGGAGATAATTGAATTGGTAACGATCCAGAGCGAAAATTTACATCTTGCTGCGGAAAGGGAATCTCGATTTGATGTTGTTGAAAGGCAGCTTCAATCAGAAAATACAAATCGCTTTTAATTAACAATTGTCGTTCTGGCATGGTAATCCAGACCAGTAGTTCAAAATCCAGGGCACTATCGCCAAATCCTTTGAACAATACTTGTGGTGGTGGTGAGGACAGAACTTCGGGATGAGTGCGGACGGCTTCAATCAAGGTAGATCTAACTAAATTGGCATCAGATCCATAGGCAACACCTACGGGTAAATGTATCCGAGAAGTAGGATTGAGGTGGCTCCAGTTGATCACCTCGTGGTCGAGAAAATGCGAGTTGGGGAGAATAATGGAAATCCGATCGAGTGTCCGAATCAAAGTGCTACGAGCATTAATCTGTTCGACAGTACCCTTATAATCATTCACTTCAATAAAGTCACCAACCTGAATCGGTCGCTCGAATAATAAAATTAACCCACTCCCAAAGTCTTTGGCGATGTTCTGAAAGCCAAAGCCAAGACCGATCCCCAAGGCACTGGCTAGAATTGTCAAAGAACTCAGATCCAGCCCCCAGACTTGGAGGAGGACGATCGAGCCAATGGTAATTAGGGCATATTTAACCAAAATCGAGATACTGGCTTCTGCACCGCGACTCAGGTGCATTGCGTGTAAGATCCGCGTCCGCAAGATATTTGTCACTACTCCCGATAGGACGATCGTCCCGATGAGTAAACCGAGTAGGATAACTAAACTCGTAATCGAGTAGGACATCGTCCCTCGCGCAAAAATGGGACTGGTGAGGCTAGAAATCAAGCTGTTGGTGAAATTGTAGCTCCACTGACGGGTGAGGGGAAACAGATTGGTAATGTATAGCAACGCGCTCATCCAGAGAGCCGTGCGTGCCAAAAACAGCGTTGACTTGAATAATAAATTAATGGATTGAGGTTTGCTGTCAGTCGATATAGCTTGGAGTTGGGTCACCCGGCGATTTACGCGCTGCCAGATTTTGCCAAACAACCAGTGGAGCGCGATCGCCACGACAAGCACACCTAATGCTAACACAACCATCTGTTTGATAAATTCAGGGCTGCGTTCTTGTTGGGCTTGAAGGATCGCCGTCTGAAGCCGATTTGTCCAGATCGTTGCCTGCTCTGTGGTCGTTTGACCATCGCTCGTATCGTTTTGAGTGACAGTGAGCAAATAGCGATCGTTAACGATAATTGTCGGAGCTTTATTTCGCAGTTCGAGTTTGACCTGGGGCGGTTGTGGCGATTCGACGGCTGCTTGAAGTTGGTTATTAATCCAGTCTGTCCGTTCGCTGGCTTTTAACTGTGCAGAACTAGCGACTTGAAAAATTTGCCGACTGCCAACGGTTACAGCCGCACGATCTAATGTCCCTTGAGCAGGTGTGAAGATCGCAGAACAGAGAATTGATATCAGTACCAGTATCCCGATCTGGATCGAGCGAAATCGAGACGAAGGCAGGCGAGTGGGCGGAAATTTCAGCATCTTGAGGGTGGGATCGTCGAGTGATGAGGACAAGATTCAATTACCAGTCGATCTTACTCACCAAGCGATTTTTCGGGAGCAGGAACTTCAGCCGCTCGATCGAAAGCCACCCGCAGAAATGGCGGAGCCAGAAAAGTCGTCATAATCACCATCACAATAATTGACACTTGTAATGGCTTGTCCAAAACCCCACTTGCCGCGCCAATTCCCGCAAAAACTAATCCTACCTCACCACGGGGGATCATCCCTACCCCGATCGCCCAACGGTTAACGCCGGGGATGCCGAAGACCGCCCAACCCGTCACTAATTTACCGATTACTGCCACGACGACTAAAAAGATGGCAATTAACAATCCCGCCCGATTTTCCGGTAGCATGGGATTTAAAATCCCCAGATCTGCCCGTGCGCCAACAGTGACAAAAAAGATCGGCACCACTAAATCGGCGATCGGTTTAATTAGTTCGTCTAATTCATTGCGATCCTCAGTTTCATCCAATACCAACCCAGCGGCAAATGCCCCCAAAATCGCTTCCAGATGAATGGCATTCGCCAAAAATGCCATCAAAAAGGCAAAGGTAAATGCGGGAATAATAATGTTGCCACGAGTCTTGATCTTATTGACGATCGACGTAAATGCTTTATTAAAAAAGCTCCCCAAGAGAATCGAACCGATCAGAAATACGGTGGCACTGACGATGAGATAAATCACATTAGTCACATCAATTTCACCAGTTTTGGCAAGGCTGGCTACAACTGCTAGGACGATAATCCCCAGCACATCATCAATTACCGCCGCACCGAGGATAATTTGACCCTCCTTCGATTGGAGTTGTCCTAATTCAGCTAAAACTTTCGACGTAATTCCGATACTGGTAGCTGTCAATGCTGCCCCACTAAAAATCGCCGGAATCGCTGCGATGTGGAATAACATCATCAACCCCGCCGTTCCTGCCGCAAAGGGCAATGCTACCCCGACACAGGCAACGAGTACGGCTTGCACCCCCACCTGCTGGAGTTGGCGCAAGTCAGATTCTAAGCCAATTTCAAATAGGAGGATAATTACGCCGATTTCGGCAAGAACTGTAATAACTTCGCTCTGAGACTCGAAGACAGTTTCTATCCCAGCGGGTGAGAGGTGATTGAGGGCTTGAAGTATCGTCATAATCAGTGAGTCCGCCCCAGCTAGTCCACCTTCGGGGAAAATGACTAGCTGGAGAGCCGAAACTCCCACGATTACACCTGCCACTAATTCTCCCAACACAGGGGAGAAATCAAATTTCCTGGCTACTTCCGAGCCGATTTTACTGGCGATAAAAATTACGATTAAAGTCAGTAAGACTCCAGATAAAACGATTGGTGAATATTCTGGTTGCAGTGTCGCAAGTAGTGGTTGCACGATCGGGTTTTTCGTCAAAAGCATGGGTTCAATAAAAAATCAAATTTGGACTAAACATCAGGTAAAAAAGAGCGGCTTTGACCTAACATAACGTAGTAAGTACTACGCTCAAAATTTCTGCAACTATCGCAATCGCCGATAATAAATGACTGGCTCGGTGACAATAATCAATCCCTTTTGTTGAATTCGCAGATATTTGGGAGTTAGTGTATGTCTGATGTTACCTCGGATGACGATAAATTTTTCGCGATCGCTAGGAATTCGGCGATTGAATCTATTGAAAACAACATCGAAAATTTTCTCAGGTTTTTGGGATTTACCCCTGCGATTAGTGGAGATATAATAACTCATCGGTCTAGTCCGACCGCCACAAATTTCAATATAAAAGCTCTTGGTTTTGGCGAGGACAAAGCCGTGAGAGAATTCTAAGCAAGGATTCTTCTCGTTCACTCGAACGCGATTTTTAGCAATCTGGAGGCGATCGATTGGCACAGACGTTGCCGATGTAGATTGTACCACTTTGGACTGAGCCGACCCAATTACCGACCGTAGGCTAGCCAACGGCAGACCAACTCCAAAAGCTGTTGATAAAATCAAACCGAGTGCAGCATACTTGAAAATAAATCTTTCTAGTTTCCACATAAATTTACTCGATCGTTAATTTGAACAAAATTTCTAAACTTGGCATTTACAATTTATATTCGATCGATGATTTTTTATCGAAGCTAAAGTTTTGCTTGGGAGCAATTACGATAATCCCATCAAACTATAATTCCCTCAAACTATTGTCCGGACTTTTCAGGTACTGGCTCGACAGACTTTTTGGGTACTAGCTCGACAGACTTTTCGGGTACTAGCTCGACAGAATTTTTAGGTACTAGCTCGACAAACTTTTCGGATACTGGCTCGACAGACTTTTCGGGTACTAGCTCGACAGAATTTTTGGGTACTAGCTCGACAAATTTTTCGGATACTGGCTCGACAGACTTTTCGGGTACTAGCTCGACAGAATTTTTAGGTACTAGCTCGACAAACTTTTCGGGTACTAGCTCGACAGAATTTTTAGGTACTAGCTCGACAAACTTTTCGGGTACTGGCTCGACAGACTTTTCGGGTACTAGCTCGACAGAATTTTTAGGTACTAGCTCGACAAACTTTTCGGGTACTGCTTGGATAGATTTTTCTTGAGCTGTTTGTCCACGATCGTCATAGATATAACCGCTTTTATTAATTACTCTCGTAGAAACCGAACGAACGATGAGTTCCAGCGGCTGCTCAGTCAGTCTTGCTAACTTAGTTTCTAGGGTGGCAACGGATTGAGGGGTGATGATAATGGGCGTTGTCAGCAAGGCAGTAATCAGGTGTTTATTATCATCTTTTGTAAATCTCACATCGGTCACAAAAGTACCTGGAAAACTGCTAATACTTTTAGTGATTTCTTTTCGCACATTTTGCTCGAAATGTTGCTTTGCCAAAGAAGTTTGAAAGTTGAGACCTAACAATCCGACCAGAGAGATTAGCAGTCCAACACTGACTGTATTCCGCAGGAATAATTGTGTTAGTCCAAGATCGCTACTAACGATCTTGTGATAGCCATGCAGCCACAACACGACAGAAGAAGCAACCTGAATCGCCACCAAGTTGGCAAAGAACAGCAGAAACGCACCTGTCGCTAATTGGGTTTCTCCCCGCACCAATAAAATACTACAAGTAGAGAGCGGTGGTACCAGGGCGGTAGAAATTGCCACACCGACTAAACCAACGCTCAGTTTGGGAGAAATAGTTGCATAGGCACCCGCCGCACCGCCAGCTAGAGCAATCGCTAAATCCAAAATATTCGGTCTAGTGCGGGAGAAAATCTCGTTGCCCAAGGGGACATCCTGATGGATTTTACCAATAATGGCAGAGATGAACAGGACAGTAGCGACTCCAGCAACTTCGGCAAGAATGGCTTCGTACAACAGTTGGTTATTACCTTCTACTAAGCCGAAGGCAACACCAACGATCGGACCTAGTAGCATCGCGATAATCATCGCCCCGATGACGACGGCGGTACTATCAGAAATTAGTCCATAACAAGCCACAATGGTGGCGAGAGCATTCATCACCAGATAGGGAATGGTGAGTGATGAATTGTCTTCAATACTCTGACATACAGACAAGCGATAATCAGTTGATTCAGATGGTACGTCGATTGGTCTTGCTCCTAAATAACTATTCAGCTTTTTCATTCTAACGATCGATTTTCAATTTGCTTGGGAGTGGCGGCTAGATCGACTCGATCGTCAGTAAGCCTAACATTAAATGTCGGTGCTGCAACTAGATTGAACGTAGAAGAAGCATATTCGACTCGACCATTGGTCGCTAAGGATTCATCTAGCATCCTGGTAAATAATTCGTCTTTTTTGAGCCGTCGATATTTGTAATCCACCACGTATCGCAAAGTAAACTCCATCCAGTTATCATTTGTGACTAAAGTGATCATTGGCTTCACTTTGGCATCTTCAATCAAATACTTGCGTACCATCTTGCTCCATGAAGCTTGTGCTTGTGGGACATATTCGCCTACCACCTCATCGGCGACCCGATAGAGAATTTCTCTAGCGAGATGATGATCGCTACCATACTTGATTGGCAGCGAAATTTCATCCCAGACAAAGGGGAAATCAGCCGAATAGTTATAAACGGGTTCTTTAAAGACAAAACTATTGGCAATCCTCACGATCCGCCCATTGTAGAGATCGGATTTGACCCAACCGCCGATTTCCATCACGGTAGTGCGTAATGGGCTAATGTCGATCACATCACCAGTAATCCCGCCCAATTGGACTCGATCGCCTGGTTTATAAAACTGTCCAAAGGAAACCGCCGCCCAGCCTGCAATACTGGCAATCACTTCTTGCAAGGCAAAGGCAATCCCCGCACCCGCTACCCCGAAAATAACGGTCAGTTGACCCAAACTACTATTGAAGACGGTGATAATTAACAGCACAGTCGCCACATAGCCAATGATATTAATGGCTTTGCGGATGCGATAGCGCAAATCGCCATCTTGAATCTGACGCGGCAAAATCCGCCCTAGAGTTTTGGAAACGATCGAGATAATCAGAATCCCAATTGCAACTTCGATGAGTTTAATGAAATTGGGATCGGCGAGCCAGCGTTGTGATGTTGCGAGAATATCGGTCACGGTTAAATTGGGGTAATAATTTCGATCGAGCTAGAAAAATTGTGCCGACACGATCGATCGACCATTGAGCGATCTTCCGCATTCTCCTAATTATTGACGGAAAAGACCCGCATAACCCAGTCAATACCCCAGCACCAAAGACGATTGATACCACTGCCAATGATTCTTGAGCTTGCCACCCAAAAAAAGTGACGACGATCGGCATGGGGTTTTGGACAGCACAAGCAACTGCCACAATTGTAAATACCACCGCCAACAACGTTAATATTTTCACTAGAGGCTCCTAATGCGATTCACCATTAGATTTAGATGTTGTTTCATCCTTATTATACTCCTGTGCCGGATCGTCAATCCTCGCCACGCGGAAGCTTGGGGCTTGGTAGTCGGCAGGTAGGTAATTGGCGGGAATTGTGATTTGGTTGCCATCGCGGACGGCGCGATAATGGGGCGAGAGAATTTCAATATCGACTTCGTTACACTTGTCCTGAATATTCTGATATAGTTCGCCATAGATTTTTGCCATGATGCCAGGGCTGTTGGTATAGGCATTGATTTCATAGCTGACATAAAAGTCATCGAGACTAGTTTGCAGCACAAACGGAGTCGGCTCTGGCAAAATTTGGGATGTTGCTAGGGCGGCATCAATTAAGGTTTGATGTACTTTCCGCCACGGCACATCGTAGCCCAAGGTAATCGTGGTATGGAGGATTAAGGGGGGGATGTCTGGATCGTTTGCTGCTGCACTATAGTTGACAACGTGGCTGCTCAAAACGGTCGCGTTAGGGAGAGTAACTACAACATTCTTAATCGTGCGGATGCGGGTGACAAAGAGGGTTTTATCGACGATATCGCCGATCGTCTCGGCAATTTTCACCCGATCGCCAACATGAAATGCCCGTGTATAGGTCAAAATTATACCTGCGAAAATATTCGAGATGACCGATGACGAACCCAAGGATACGAGTAACCCCAGAAAGATCGAAATTCCCTGAAAGGCTGGCGTACCGGAACCAGGTAAGTAGGGGAACGCCACCGTCGCGGCAAAAGCGATCGTCAAAAATTGCAGCAGCTTATTAGTCGGCTTTGCCCACTCGCGATAGAAGCCAGGAAACGTCATGTTGCCCCGATCGATCTCGACAAAGAAAAATTTGACGATTTTGAGGGCGTAAGATGTGAACAAGTAAATAACTGCCAAAAAGAATAAATTCGGTAGGTAAGCCAGGATGCCCTGACTCAGCGTATTGACGGCGAGTAAGATATAGCCAAATAACATCCGCGACAATCCCTTCGTCCATGGAAAAAAGCTCAAGACGAGGTTGAGGTAGAGATAGAGAATCGCCGATACCACAGCCAGTCGCAGAATCTTAATAATTTCCGATACCAAATCGACGACTCGATCGGCAGACAGGATTTCGGTGCCTAATAATCTCAACGCCAGGGGGCGAGCTTCCCGCCACCGTAGCAAGCGACGATAGAATACCGGAATCGATCTGGAGATGGCGATCCAACTCACTAACAGCAACAGCGTAGCAATGAGTGTATACAGTCCGCCTCGGATCAGGCTTTCGGTACTGCGGGAATCCCGATAATTATTTACCGATTCCTTAATCTTCTGTAGATATTTATCAGCGAGTTCTTGGCGGGTTTTCCCGGCAGCCACCGCATCGACATCGGCGATCGTTACTAGCGTTCGCTGGCCTACTTTAATATCAACAGTTTTGGCAATGTCATTATCAACAATTTTCAACTCATCAGTGCTAATGCCAAATTCTTTGGCAAAGGTATCGATCCGGTTAGAGATTACCTGCGCTCGAAATTCTGGCGAGAACGAAGCAATCCGCGCTTGGATATAAAATAACGCCTCGTCGCCTAAAAATACGGGCGCACCCTTGGCATCTAGTTGGGGCGGAGTAGTCACCGCCGGACTAGGGGTAGGACTAGCTGTCGGAATACTTAATTGCGGGTGGGCGACGGAGATATTCGTCACCACGATCGTGAGGATCATGCTGCAAGCGAGTAGCCATCTAAGCCACCACTGTTTCTGAGCAGAGAGTAAGGACACGATCGGAGTACCTGATTTATGAATAGATACATTAGATCTAAACAGATCGAGATTACTGGAGATCGATCGTGAAATAAATCGTTTTACATCTTGCTGTAACCACTCAGCGATCGATATCTTTCCGAGTTCTTAACATTTAGTTGCTAAAGTTAAGTTATTGGCAAATAAACGATTACCCGATGTTGCGGTAGATATTAGTGCAAAATAGCCATGAGAATTTTAATCGTTGAAGATGACAAACGGATTGCTAAACCCCTAGCTGAAGATTTGCGCCATCAACATCACATCGTCGAGATTGCCGTCGATGGATTACAGGGGTGGGAATATGCCCAGTCTCAGGTTTACGATCTGATTTTGCTCGATCTGATGCTACCGAAGTTAGATGGAATCGAGTTGTGTAAGCGGTTGCGGAGTGCTGGTTCCCAAGCGTTAATTCTGATGCTAACGGCACGAGATACTACTCGCGATAAGATTGTGGGTTTGGATGCTGGAGCGGATGATTATTTGGTTAAACCCTTTGAGTTAGACGAATTAGCTGCCAGAATTCGCGCTCTATCTCGGCGTAGTGCGGAAGTTCAACCGCTAGTTTTGACCTATGGCGAGATTCAACTCAATCCAGTTAGTTGTGTGGTGAGATATGCCAGTCAAATACTATCACTTACGCCGAAAGAACATACTATTTTAGAATACTTTCTCCACCATCCCCAACAGGTAGTCAGTAAGTCAGCCCTGATGGATAAACTGTGGGATTTCGACAAATCTTCAGGTGAAGAAACAATTAAAACTCACATCACTAACTTGCGCCGAAAACTCAAAGAAGCTGGTAGTTCGGTAGATCCCATTGAAACAGTTTATGGTGTGGGTTATCGGTTGCGTCAGATAGATTAGGATCGATCTTCCCCATCTCTAAAACTAGTGTTTGAACAAATTCGCCTTCGGTTACTTACCACTTATCTAATAGTTTTAGCGGGTATTCTCATCACTTTTGCATTAGGTGTGCGAGTGTTGTTTCATCATGTCCTCAGTCAGAAAATTACTGAAAAACTCACGACGATCGCTCAAAGCTCGATGACGAGTGTGGAGATGAAAAATGGACGATTGCAATTCGACAGCGATCTACCAACTCGCCAAATTTCATCAACCGTTAATCCGAAACTCCAAAAATTATTAACCGAAACAGGAGTAGAAATATTCGATCGCACGGGTAAGCTCGTCGCTCAGTCAGGGCAAGTTAGCCTGACTTTACCCCTATCGATCCAACCGATTCAAATTCAATCAGGACAAGTGCGGATTGAAGGTGTTACCATGCCGATAATTGATGGTGATACTACTCAAACTATCGGCTATATTCGATCGAGTCAACCACTGACAGAACTCGATGAAAATCTCACTAAACTAGACTTGGGCTTAGGTGGTGGGATTTTGCTGGCACTAATTCTGAGCAGTATCGGTGGGATTTGGTTGACGAAACAGGCGATGCAACCCGTCGAGGCGAGTTTTCAACGACTCCAACAATTCACCGCCGATGCTTCCCATGAGTTACGCAGCCCTTTAATGGCGATTAAAAGTAATACTCAGGTGGCTCTCAAATACCCCACAGGGATACGAGACGGGGATTTGGACAAGTTTGAATCGATCGACAGTGCAACTACCCAGATGACTCGCTTGACTGAAGATCTGCTCTGGTTGGCGCGGCTGGATGGAGACGATCGCCAGCAATGGACGAAGATCGATCTCACTCAGATCTTGGCAGATGTCATCCAAACTCACCAAACATTGGCACTGAGCAAACAAATCGATCTTCAAGCAGAAATAGCACCCGCGCTGTTAGTCACTGGAGATCGATCGCAATTGGTGCGGGTATTTACTAACTTAATCGAAAATGCGCTTCACTACACTCCCGATCGGGGTAAGGTAATCGTCCGCACCGAACAGGCGAAACAACATATCCTGATTCAGGTTCGAGATACAGGCGGAGGAATTGAACCAGAACATCTACCTAAAATATTCGATCGCTTTTGGCGGGCGGATAGATCGAGAACTCAGTGGGAAGGCGGTTCGGGATTGGGATTGTCGATCGTGCAGTCGATCGTCACGCGACATGGTGGGAAAATAACTGTGAGTAGCGAACGCCATCAAGGTAGTTGTTTTACGGTTCGATTACCAATTTAACTGAGGTTCGCTAGTTAAAGCTGTCTACTCCGTTCTTTATATAGCCGAAACTTTTCAATATGGCAACACGTCAAATATATTAAAGGCTTCAAATCTTTCCGAGTTCTTAACTATTTTAGCCTAATCTGGAGGAGTAGGAAAGATCTTACTTCGATCGCGACTTCTTAAGTCAGAAGTCAACATTTATGAACCGCCTAATAGTTGCTAGTCTATCAATTCTTACTTTATCGCTGACCACAGTTACCGCTGTGAAAGCAGCACCTCAAGTAGGATGTCCGGCAAAGGTAGCAATCGCCACCAATAGTAAAATCGCCCAAACAGTAATCACCCCTTTTGAGTTAGTTTCCCGTGCTTATCAAGGTGATTATCGTCTGGAAGGAATTCCTGGTTTTGGCTCATTTATCTCTGAATCTCACAATGGAAGAATCACGGCTAAAGTTTTAGTCCAAGCCGCGATTGATGCTAAAGAATTATCTCCAGATCTGATAACAGATCGAAGTTATCTAAGTGGTATCGAACAACATCTATTTAGTGTAGGGAAATGATCGTTAGCATTAATTACTTACATTCGATCGTCAAATCAGGGCTATTTAACTACAGGTTTACCGTGAAATTAAATAGCCCTAAAAAATTAGCCGTTAACTAGTCTCTTTTGTTTGAGACTTAGATAAATAATCAGACTGGCAATAATCGACAAGAACAGCATACTAGTCCCCACCGTCCCAAACCCAAATCCACCATTTGTAACAGGTTGCGATAATAAATCTCCAGTAGCTGCCCCGAGCGGACGAGTTAAAATATAGGCGATCCAGAATGCTAACACTGAATTCATCCCCAAGTAACGATAGCTCAAGGCGATGATGGCGATCGCTACGCCAAATATGAGTGTTGCCTGTGCATAGCCTAATTTAAAAGTCTCAGCAAACAGATCGCCTGTTGCCGTGCCCAAAGCAAATGTAAATAGAATCGCTGCCCAGTAAAATATTTCCCTTCTAGCTGTATCAATTGAGTGCATGGCTAATGTTTTCTCGCTGGCATACCAGAACCCGAAAATAGCGGTTAAAACAATACTAAAGGTAATTGTAATTGTGACCAAACTCACGCCTAGATCGTCCACCAATCGATCGGTAATCAGCGTACCGACAACACTAGTCATCACAACGACCAACCAATAACTCACTGGTACATAACGTTTGAGTCTAAGCTGATTTAACAGTAAAATCAGCAATATACCACTCATAACATAGGATGTATTGCTCAGACCAAATTTCATATCCATATTGAGAAAATCTGCCCCAGTTTCACCTACCGTAGTTGCTAGCACCTTAATAATCCAAAAGACTGCCGTAACTTCTGGTACTCTATTTAACATTTTTGTCACGATATTTCTCCTGTTGTAAAAATAGTCTTCTGCCCTCTGCTCTCTGCCTTCCTTAACAACGATCGATTGATCGATTGTTATGAATTAGGGTATGGCGATCTGGTATTAGCGGCTCTCCTCCCCCTATGGTGATAAGTAATGCTTATTTAAATAATTGGAGCGAAGCGGAAATTATTTAAATAAGCATTATCTTTTGCCTGAAACCAGCTAATAGAGCCAGATTTAATTGGGTTACCCGTTTGTCCCGCCCAGGAAGAGACCCTTGACCCCCAGCCGAAGGTGATGTTCCACCATGCGCTTGACGGCGGCAATATCCAGTTCCCCGGTGTTCGTAAAGG
>JBBRVB010000066.1:0-13570 GCA_038247275.1 Chroococcales cyanobacterium | reverse complement strand
ATACATGATGAATATCTGCTAGCGATAGATCGAAATCAATTAACTCAGTTTTGCCCAAGTATTCGATCGCCTGTTCCTGTACAAATGCTAACTTCCACAACCCCAAACAAAACGTATGCGTCGCTCTAATTGCCGTACCTAAAACGTTGCCAGTATCACCATGAATACCTGAAGGTAGATCGATACTAACAATCGGAATTACTAACTGATTAATTGACTCGATCGCCTCAAATAGACCACCAGTGATTTCACGATTTAAGCCAAACCCAAATAAGCCATCCACGATCGCATCACAATCGGCTAAACTGCCTACATCATCAACAATTTTGATACCCAAACTCGATGCATAACAATAATGTTGATTGGTGAGTTCGCTGAGTTGCTCCGATGGTACATAAATCGCAACTTCATATCCCTGAAAATATAACTCACGGGCAACCACTAGCGCGTCGCCACCGTTATGCCCCATCCCGACTAAAATACCAACTCGCTGATATCTAGAACGAGGATATAGAACTTGAAACCGCCGCGCAATTAATCCCCCCACTTTTTCCATTAGTGCAGCGACAGGCATACCAGCAGCAAATACCTTGCTTTCGATCTGCTGCATCTGATCGGTGGTAACCAGCAATCGATCTAATGATTGAGCATGACTGAGCATTGTTTAATGGTTTAGAGCGATGATTTTTTTTGAACTTGTCGATACATATTTACAATCCGATCGACTACTTCTTCAATACTCAGATCGTCACTAATAATTTCCACCGCATCAACCGCTTTTTTTAATGGGGAAATTTCGCGGGTACTATCAATTAAATCCCGTTCGGCGATCGATTGCGCCAATTCTGCCAAGCTTACCTCACCTTGGCCGCAATCGCGCAAATCCTGTTGTCGTCGCCTAGCACGTTCTCCTACCGATGCCGTCAAAAAAATCTTCACCTGGGCATCTGGAAATACCTGCGTACACATATCCCTACCTTCAGCAACAATGCCACCTTGTGCGCCAATCGCCTGTTGCTGCTTGACTAATTCTGCTCTAACTACTCCTAGTTTAGCAATTGCCGAAACTTTACCACTTACTGTCTGTGTCCGAATCGCTTCAGTGACATCGATGCCATTTACCACAACTCGCTCCCCCACGAGGACAATTTTCGCTCGACTCACCAACTCAGCAATTTTTAGCTCATCATCCAGGGCTAAATTCGCCTCCAGCACTAGCCAAGCGATCGATCTATACATTGCCCCCGTATCTAGAAACAACAACCCTAATCGGGCAGCTACGAGCCTGGTGACAGTAGACTTTCCCGCACCTGCGGGACCATCGATCGCGATCGTGGGTAATTGTGACATTGGAGACTGGGGGAGTTGATATGAGGATTCAGATCGATCGAATTGCAGACAACCTGTAGGGGTGGGTTTATGCTAGAAATGTTGGCGATTATCTAAAAGTTAAGCGCAAAACCCACCCTTCACCGCTAGCCACCAAGAATAATATTATCAATCAAGCGAGTACCCTCAATCCGTCCAGCGATCGCGAGTAAAGCTAGCTTGTCAAGTTTATCGATCGATTGCAAGGTATCGGGATCGACCAGTTCCAAGTATTCTAGTTCAAATTCTGGTGCGGTACCTAATTCGGTAGTGACAGCAGCTAAAAGTGTCTCAGCGTTGGTTTCTCGAAGATCTGCTAGTTTTTGGGCTTGCTGTAGACTGCGATAGATCGCTGCTGCTTGAGATCGCCCTGCGGCAGAGAGATATTGATTGCGAGAGCTATGCGCCAAACCCGACTCAGCGCGGAGCGTCGGACAACCGACAATATCGACCGGGATATTTAGATCTGCTACAATCCGGCGGATAATGGCTAACTGTTGAGCATCTTTTTCACCCAAGTAGACTCGATCGGGTTGGACGATATTGAGTAATTTAGTGACGATCGTCGCCACCCCTTGAAAATGTCCCGCCCGCGTCCGTCCGCACAAACCACTCATCATGATAAGTGGGGGCATCACTTGAGTGAGTGCGTTGTTGATGCCCATACTTGCTGGTGTAGGGGCAAATAAAGCATCGACACCGGCTGTCTGGCAAATAACTCGATCGATTGCCAACTGACGTGGATAGCGATCGAGATCTTCATTTGCCCCAAATTGTAAGGGGTTGACAAAAATACTCACAATGGCGACGGTATTTTCGCGTCTGGCTCGATCGATCAAACTCTGATGTCCCAAATGTAACGCTCCCATCGTGGGTACAAATCCGATCGATTGAGAGCGGTGGGATTGGAGATAATGTCCCAATTCAGTTGGCGTGGTAAAGATCGGTAGATTCATCGGGCACAGGGGAGGACGATTAGACGGGGAGCGGGTACCGAGCAATCTAGCTGCCTCACGTCCCATGTGTCACATCTAACGAAACATACTACTTACAGAGTTTTCTTCATGTACCCGCCAGATGGTTTCACCAAGCAAATTAGCCACTGATAGCACCTTGAGTTGCTCGAACCGTTGATGCTCTGGCATCGGGAGTGTATTGGTAACGATCACTTCTTCAAATATCCCGCTCGATAAGCGTTCGATCGCGGGTGGTGAAAATACGGCATGAATCGCACAAGCATAGACTTGACGCGCTCCTTGTTGTCGCAAGATCTTGGCACCCTCGGAAATCGTACCGCCCGTATCGATCATATCATCGACCAGGATCGCTGTTTTGCCATCCACGTCACCGATGACATTCATCACTTCAGCCACGTTATGTGCCTGACGACGTTTGTCAATGATGGCTAGTGGTGCGTCGTTGAGCTTTTTGGCAAAAGCCCGCGCCCGAGCGACACCACCGACATCTGGCGATACGACGACGACATCCGGCAGATTTTTTTTGAGCAAATAATCAATAATTACGGGCGAACCATAAATATGATCGACGGGGATATCAAAATACCCCTGAATTTGTGACGAGTGGAGATCCATCGCCAAGACTCGATTGGCACCAGCTGTAGTAATCTGGTTAGCGACAAGTTTGGCAGTAATCGATTCGCGTCCCGCCGTCTTGCGATCGGCACGAGCATAACCATAGTAAGGGATTACCGCCGTAATTTGGCGTGCCGAAGCCCGCCGACAAGCATCGATCATGATGAATAGTTCCATCAAGTTATCGTTGACTGGATGACAGGTAGGTTGGATCAGATATACATCACAACCGCGAATCGATTCTTGGATCTGGATATAAATTTCGCCATCGGCAAATCGCTTCCGAATCATCGGACCGAGATCGAGTCCTAGATAACGAGCAATCTCTTGGGATAGTGGGACATTAGCATTACCAGAAAACAGTCGAAGACGACTGTTGTCACCGATCGATGGGATTGTGGGCAGCGTCAAGGTGGCAGAACGGTTCACAACAGCAGACCCTCAATGAGTGCTTATTTTGCAAGGCAATTCTAACACTCTCATCCGCCGATCGTCTGTTTAAATTCAGAAAAATTTTAATTTTCGACTAATTTTTGGTAAACTCCTTGACAAAAGAATTAATAGTTATTGTGTACCCGAGCGGTCTTTTAACTTGACTCGATCGGCTCAGATCGCCACTAGCAGACAGTTACTACGGTAATGTGTGGAAACCTCTACATTTGCGATCGTGTCTTTGAAGACGGGAAAGATACAATATAAGGCAAGCTGCTCTAAAACATTACGCCCAACTTACCGTACATAGCCAAGATTATGACCAACTCTCAAGAAACCAAGATAACAATCGAAGACCGAATCGAGCAAGCCCGAGAAGCTGCTCATCAGGCTGGCGAAAAGTTTGGCAAAACTTCTCCTGAATTTGCTGTTGCCATGGAAATCCTAGAGGAGCTACACCAAGAGTCTGGACACCAACGCAGTGCTCAACCCAAAAATTCCCTCGAACGCTTCTGTTCGGACAATCCCGAATCTCCAGAGTGCTTATTATACGACACCTAAGAATGGTAGCAAACTCAAGTTCCAAACTTAGTTTGACAGGCACAGTGAGCTTTGTAGATGATTCAAAATTCTAATCCTACTCCGCGCTGGGGTCAAGCGATGGCAAGTAATCAAATTACTTGCCATTGTCTTTTGAGATCTGGCAATACTCAGCTTTGTAAATAACTCAGATCTGGTAACTGCGGAATAATTCCACCAGGATTGAGCGGAAAGAGATTGCCATAATAATCTTGCAAAATGGTGGGAAAATCACAAGTAGCCGCCACACCGGGGAGCTGATAGATCTTGGAAAGATAAGCTTGAAGATGGGGGTAATCTTGAATTCGGCGGTGGTTACATTTGAACAGGTGATGGTAAACCAAATCGAACCGAATCAGGGTGGTAAAGAGTCGGATATCAGCTAGGGTGAGCAGATCGCCGCAGAGATAAGCTTGAGTTGAAAGTAAGTCGTTGACTCGATCGAGTGTGGCAAATAATTCGGTATAAGCTTGGTCATAAGCCGCCTGTGTCTGGGCAAAACCGCAACGGTAGACCCCATTGTTGACTGTTTGGTAGATTATCTCATTCCACTGAGCGATCGACTCTTGGATGGCAATTGGAGCCAGATCTAGTTCGGGATGTTTGGCATACTCATTAAATTCGGAGTTAAGGATCTCGATGATTTCGGCACTTTCATTATTGACGATCGAGTATGTGTGCGTATCCCATAGCATTGGGACTGTCGATCGACCCTGATAGTCTGGAGTCGCAAACCGATACAATTGCGCTAAAGTCTGACAATCATGTTCTGATTTTGGTAATGTCCACCCGCCAGCATTGGCATCCCCCCGAACTAGGGTAATCTCGATCGCATCTTCTAAACCTTTTAAGGCTCTAACTACGAGCGTCCGATGCGCCCAGGGACAACTCCAGCCGACATACAATCGATAGCGATGTGGCTGTGGTGAATATTTACCCTCGATGCCGTTGCGGAACTCACTTTGTGGACGTTGATATTCGCCGCGCTCGTTTGGTGGCGCGAGTTGAGACATCATCAGTCGCCAGGTTTGCGTCCAGATCGATCGACCTGTTTTCACGATCCAGCTCGGTGGAATTGCCATAATAATTGGGTAGTGGAGTAGGAAATAAATGTAGTATTTAGTTTTTAACTCATGCAGAATATGACAAAGATAAGTGGAAACAAGATTCCTACTTTTAATCCCAATATTTATAGCGATCTTCTCTCCGAAATCGCCCCCAGTGTAATTGAAACAGAATTAGAATACCAACGTCTGTTGACACTGACAGAATCTCTACACTTCAAAAAAGATAGAACTCTTGAAGAAAAAAATATATATAAATTACTTGTTGTACTGATTGAGATTTATGAGTCTCAACAGCATTCCATTCCGGCATCTTCTCCCGCTGAAGTCTTAGAGCATATTATGGAATCCAGTGGTTTAAGACAAGTAGACTTAGCAAAAATCATCGGAGCATCTAGCGGAGTTGTTTCTGAAATTGTCAGTGGTAAGCGGGCAATTAGTAAAGCACAAGCAAAAGTATTGGGGCAGAGATTTAAAATATCTCCCAGTCTGTTTATTTGAGAGTGAACTTCCAACTTATAGTGAAAACTCGATCGAGAGACTCATCCACGATCGAGTTGGATTTTACATTTGTTCAATACCTAATTATCAATATCTCGACGATTTTACTCGATCTATTATTTAATCGATGTTGATTTGAGGTACTACTCCATTTGGAAAGGTTTGCTGAAACTCACGCATCAAATCATCCATTTCGATTAAGGCTTGATCGATGTCGATCGATAAATTATTCAATGTTGGATCTGTCTGAAATTTGAGTAGTAATGCTCTTTTATTCTCTACCTGGATAATCCGTTCTTGTAAACTTTGTACGTCCATCATAAAATTATCAATTTGTTATTTGCTATTTGTCAGTTGCAAGCGCAAGAGTCTAATTACTTACAACATTTTAGATATCTACAACCTTGATAGTAAGCAGTGCCCACTCTCCTAAGATTAAGTCCTAAAGCCTAAAACCCAATGCCTAAATCCCTACACCCCTAACTCTTTAACGGCTGCTAAATATTGAGCGTCTGCTGCGGTGGCGATCGACTCTAGCCCAATTTCGGTAGTGGGAATGACTCGATCGGGTGTGATGCCCAACTTGTGGATATCGTGATGGTTGGGGGTTTCATATTTGGCGACGGTGATGGCTAAACCACTACCATTAGGCAGATCGAACAAGGATTGGATCAGACCTTTGCCAAATGTCTTCGTACCTATCAGTGTAGCTCGTTTGTTATCTTGCAATGCTCCGGCGAGGATTTCACTAGCACTAGCAGTTCCTTCATTTACGAGTACGGCGAGGGGAGCATCGGTAAGGGCGGTACTATTGGCATCGATTTCATCGATCGCGCCCCGTCGATCGACAGTGTAGACGATTGTCCCTTCCTCAATCCATTGACGAGCGATTTCGACTCCGGCTTGGACTAGTCCGCCCGGATTGTTCCGTAAATCTAGGATATAAGCCGTCGCACCTTGTTGTTTTAAGTTGGTGATATTTTCACCCAATTCTTTAGCGGCTTTGGCACTAAATTGCGAGAGGCGGAGATAGCCGATCTTACGACCATTTTCGGTATGCAGTTCGGCAGTAACCGGATTGAGTTCGATTTTCTGACGGATCAAGATCACCTCGCGGGGCGAGTTGTCGGCGGTTTGGATCAGTAAACTGACATTTGTACCTGTCGCCCCCCGCATTTTCACCGCCGCCGTATCGAGCGTCAGTTCGGCGGTAGGAGTCGCATCAATTTCGACGATCGTGTCATGGGGCAAAATTCCGGCTAGGGCAGCAGGAGAACCAGCGATCGGGGCAATCACCTCAATTTGCTTGCTACCAGGCTTCATGCCGATTTGTAAGCCCACTCCAGACAATTCTCCAGCCGTGTTCACCTGGAGACTCCGATATTGCTCTGGGCGCAATAAGCGGGTAAATGGTTCGTCCAAACTGGCAATCATTTTGGTAATTGCCTGGTAAGCGGCTTCCTCATTGGGAATTTGTTGCTTGAGGGTGCGATCTCTTACCAGCCACCAATTTTGGTGATTGAAGCCATTGTCATAATAAGCCTGATTTACCGTCCGCCATGCTTGCAACACCAATTGTTGCTCCGTCGTAAAAGCCGCAGCGGGAGGAGTACTCCAGAGCCAAAATAGAGCCGCTTGCAGACTCAAGATCCAACCAAACCAAAAACTAGCTCTCACGATCGATACCACTGTCCTTTCGAGGTGTGTTAAATTTTGTAGAGGTAATATGAGTGACCTGCCACCAAATATTACTAAATTAAACAATTTTGGGCATATTTGGTACAAGCAGTGATGTTTATACATCGCTGCTTGGCAACATAACACATCCTACCCAGCCATTATTTCGAGCCATGGGATCTACATCCGACTGGCGTTATAATATATAACACGACATTAGAGAGAAGCACGGCAACCGTCAATGTTTACCAAGCAAGTCACAAATAGTAAAACCTACCAATGGTTTGACGAACGTCTCGAAATCCAAGCACTATCCGACGATATTGCTAGTAAGTACGTTCCACCCCATGTTAATATCTTCTACTGCCTTGGTGGGATCACCTTAGTCTGCTTCGTAATTCAGTTCGCCACTGGATTTGCGATGACTTTCTACTATTCGCCGACCGTAGCTGATGCTTTCACATCCGTTCAGAAGATCATGACCGAAGTCAACTTCGGTTGGTTGATTCGCTCCATCCACCGCTGGAGTGCCAGCATGATGGTGTTGATGATGATCCTCCACACCTTCCGCGTGTATCTGACTGGTGGATTCAAAAAACCTCGCGAACTTACCTGGATTACTGGAGTTATCCTGGCAGTACTCACAGTCAGTTTCGGTGTAACTGGTTATTCTCTACCTTGGGATCAAATCGGTTACTGGGCAGTTAAAATCGTATCGGGTGTACCTGAAGCAATTCCGGTAGTTGGTGTCGCGATGGCCGATCTCCTCCGTGGTGGTGCTAGCGTCGGTCAAGCAACTTTGACCCGCTACTACAGCTTGCACACCTTTGTGTTGCCTTGGTTGATTGCCGTATTCATGTTGCTTCACTTCATCATGATTCGCAAACAAGGGATCTCTGGTCCTTTGTAAATTGGCAGATTTGGTGGCATGGTGCGGTAATGCTACACAGTTAGTTGACCAGCCAGCCACCGATCGAGACATCACTCAATGATAAAAACTTACGCCATTATTTAATATGTCAACTCTCAAAAAACCGGATCTATCCGATCCTTCTTTAAGAGCCAAATTAGCTCAAGGCATGGGTCATAACTATTATGGCGAACCTGCTTGGCCTAACGATCTGCTCTACATCTTCCCAGTCGTAATCTTTGGTACGATCGGTTGTTGTACTGCTCTGGCTATTCTCGATCCCGCTCTGGTGGGCGAACCTGCAAACCCCTTTGCAACTCCTCTCGAAATCTTACCTGAGTGGTACTTATGGCCTGTATTCCAACTCTTGCGCGTATTACCTAATAAACTGTTAGGAATCGCTTGCATGGCTGGCGTACCATTAGGTCTTTTGATTGTTCCTTTCCTAGAAAACGTCAACAAATTCCAAAATCCCTTCCGTCGTCCAGTTGCAATGGCAGTATTCCTCTTCGGTACTGTCTTCACCATCTACTTGGGTATTGGTGCAACCTTACCGATCGACAGCTCTTTAACTTTAGGTCTATTCTAGACTGAGTTTTAATTATTTTCTTCAAGCCTATCTAGTTTTACTGGGTAGGTTTTTTTAGTAATTTTAACCGTAATCAGTAGAAATTTTAGATTTAGGTCGTTATTGACAAGTACAAATATAACAGCAAGCACACGACTTCATTCCAGGTCGAGTAATAGTCTCAAAAATAGTTTAGGATTACTATAAAAGACGGTGCAATATGAGCTTAGACTGGCAACTCCCACCCCAATTAGACATCCCACCTGAATTTGTTGCGGTGGTGCGATCGTGTAAACCGACTGTCAATGGTAAATATGCCGCCCAATTATTATGGCAGCGAGGAATCCGGGAGATCGATCGCATCCCTGGTTATCTAGATTGTGACAAATATCAACCGACTAGTCCCTTTGCGTTTGGGATCGAAATGACAGCGGCGGTAGAGCGATTGAAAAAAGCCTACATCTATGCTGAAAAGGTGGCTATTTGGGGTGATTTTGATGCGGATGGGGTAACAGCGACGAGCGTGCTTTGGGACGGCTTGGGGCAGTTTTTCGGGCAGGGACAGCTCAGTTACTATATTCCCGATCGCATGAAGGAATCGCATGGGTTGAATATCGCGGGGATTAAGCGATTGGCGGCGCAAGGGGTGAATTTGATTGTTACTTGCGATACAGGTAGTACGAATATTAAAGAAGTTGAATATGCAACTAAGTTAGGTGTAGATATAATTATCACCGATCACCATACTTTACCAACCAAACGTCCACCTGTAGCGGCAATTATTAACCCGCGCTATTTTGAAGATAGTCATCCTTTATTTCATCTAGCTGGTGTTGCGGTTGCCTACAAATTAATGGAGGCTTTTTATGCAACCTTGCCAGATATTCCCCAGCAGCCGGTAGAGTATTTATTAGATTTGGTCGCGATCGGATTAATCGCCGATTTGGTTAAGCTTAACGGTGATTGTCGCTATCTCGCCCAGATGGGTATTAAGCGATTGACGTTACAAAATCAAACCGGTATTCAAGGCTTTCGTCCGGGGGTAAATAAGTTATTACAATTGTGTAAACGTAGTGGCGATCGACCGACCGATATTTCGTTTGGGATTGCCCCGCGTATTAATGCAATTAGTCGGATTCATGGTGATGCTAGTTTTGGGGTGGAGTTATTAACTAGTCAGGATGTCGAGCGTTGTCATGAATTAGCCGCTGAAACTGAATTAGCGAATACCCGGCGGAAGGAATTACAAAAGAATATGACGCTCAAAGTTCAGGCTAAATTAGCCGAACTAGATCTGTCTACTACTTCAGTCATCGTGCTAGTAGATAATAATTGGTCGCCAGGAGTATTAGGTTTAATCGCCGGACAAATTGCTCAAGAGCATGGCAAACCGACAATTTTATTAAGTACGAATGACGAAGGCGATGCTGGTAAAGATAAGACTAAAATTGCCAGAGGTTCGGCTCGATCGACTCAAAATGTCGATCTCTATCAGTTGGTTAATTCTCAAGCACATTTACTCAATAGTTTCGGCGGACATCCATTTGCAGCCGGAATGAGTATTAATGTCGAAAATATCCCCATCTTTACTGAAGCGATCGATCGACAGTTGCACGCCCAAATCGATAAATTACCATCACTATCAATTCAGACAGATTTAGTAATAACAGTTTTCGATCTAAGCGTATCTAGTGGACGAGACTTATTTGAAGATCTACTATTGCTCGAACCTTATGGCATGGGCAATCCCGTACCTAAATTGTTAATCAAAAATTGCCAATTTAAAAATATAAAGAATAAAAATATTCAAGACTTTAAAGGTAAAACTGTTCAATACATTCGGACTAAGTTCGAGCTAATTGATGCGAGTAGCTCCAAGGGTTTCCCAGGGATTTGGTGGGGACATTACGAGCATGAGATTCCGCGCGTAAATTGTGATGCGATCGTCGAACTAGATTTCAATTCTTATGAAAAGAAATTTGAAATTCGACTAGTTGAAGTGCGCTCGGCGGCGATCGTCACTACAATTTCACAACTCAATCAAGCTCAATCCAATTTGAGCAGTCATCATCCATTAGAAGTACTCGATTTTCGTCAAGGTTCAGTCGATCGCGATCCAAATTTGGGTGCAATTACTTGGGTAGAAAAATGTCCTAATAATTGGAGTGAATTGCAATCCTACCGCCAAAAGGCAATTCAGACAAATAGTAAATTAGCTCTCGATTATCAGTCTACTAATTTAGCTACTAGTCGCGAGATATTCGAGCAGCTAGTTGGTATTGCTAAATATCTGGTAAATACCAAGGAAGAGATCGAGTTAGAGCGACTGGGAACACAAATAAATATTAGCGATCGATCGATAAGATTGGGTTTAGACGCTCTGGTTGAAATTGGTTTCCAGATATCACTACAGCCACAAACTAATCTAATAGCGATCGCATTATCTCAGCCTCAACCCGATCGAAATGTGGATTTATACTCGCTCATTACAGTTCAAAGATTCTTTGCCGCGATTGAGGAGGAACAGTTCAATCGTAACTATTTTCTTCAGGTGCCTACATACGCAATTGTTTCGTAGGTAGTCTGCCAATAAATCAAGATCGAAGGAGTCCGGCAACCACAATCGGAAATTTTGCCAACAGAGATCGCCCTCGCACGGTTCGACAACGCCATCGGTAGAGGCAAATCATCAATTGCCTCTACCAATAACGCGCTCACACCCAGTGGTTGGGCGATGCCGTAGGCACAACCACCGGGTTTGAAGAGGTGAGATTGACGATTTAGCGATGAGGGCAAAGCTACATAGAATTATCGCAGCTAGATCCAACGGCGTGAAGGTATACATAACTACTGATAAATCACCACCAACCAACAAAGAGATGCTAAATTTTTAATAGCTGAATTAAAATATTGCTGTTTTGGGAGCGTACAAATAATGATCGTAATTTTCAACCTGGCACTATTTGCCCTAGTGCTACTGTCTTTCGTGATGATCGTCGGCGTGCCTGTTGCTTATGCAGCACCACAAAACTGGGATCGATCGAAACAACTCCTGTTCGTCGGTTCGGGAGCTTGGACGCTACTGGTAGTCGTCGTTGGTGTCCTCAACTTCCTGGTAGTCTAGATTGCTGTGGTTGGCTGCTAGGATGATTACATTGTCTCACTTGCAGCCGATCTCAACTCTCCAGAACAGCCTTATAATAGTATTATCTAGTTTTACGCGTGATTTATAATTAAATGTCAGTTTTTGAAGGCACTCTTGTCTGCGACAGTTCTTTACGGTTTGCGATCGTTGTTGGTCGATTTAATGACCTTGTTACTAATAAGCTCCTAGATAGCTGTCAGGATTGTCTCAAACGCCACGGTATCGATATCGACCCCAATGGTACTCAAGTAGACTATGCGTGGGTGCCCGGTTGCTTTGAGGTGCCACTGGTGGCAAAAAGGATGGCGGAATCCGGTCGCTATGATGCAGTGATTTGCTTGGGTGCAGTAATTCGAGGCGATACTCCCCACTTTGACTATGTATCTTCAGAAGTTGCTAAAGGTGTGGCGGCAGTTGGGTTTCAAAGTGGTACGCCAGTGATCTTTGGAGTACTAACTGTCGATACGATGACTCAAGCCCTAGAACGGGCGGGAATTAAAGGCAATCACGGCTGGGGCTACGCGCTCAATGCGATCGAAATGGCAACATTGATGAAGACATTACCTGCTCGACAGAGCTAAGATATCATTTTTTGGGATGAATTAAACTTTACTAAAAATCTGTCTTTTGGTGTAGTTCAACGCAGGATAGCGGTTGCTATATTGTAGATGTACATCTGAATTTTAAGATCGAGGTAAACGCTATGAAACCAATGATTTGGCATCCAGAGGAAAAAGATGAAAAAGTTAATGAATATATCGAGAAAACTAATCGGGCACCATATTTTGTAATCATTTTAGGTGTGCTTGGTGTGTTTTCTATTTTTACGGTAGCGGTACTATTAGGAGCTTTTTAAGCTTAAATTTGGCATTGGTGTGTTAGAGGCTTTAACGTACCAATGCGATTGGATTCGATCGGGTTAGAAATTATGACGACAGGATCTCAAAATCTGCGGAAAATTTCTAGCAGTGGTCGATCTATTCCTCAAGCTTTACTAGAACGGGCGCGAGAACTACGCAAACATCAAACGCTCACAGCAGAGATACTATGGGGAGGACGGCAGATCTACGCCTTCAACTTCTTGGGCTTGAGATTTTGGCTAAAAAATCCTGTCGTCATCATCCAGGCTTCTGCTGCTGCTTCGGGTGAATAATTCTCCCGTCTATCGCTCATGAAGCCATGCCCAGCTTTGGGAAAGAGATTGAGGATATAGCGTTTCTTGGCTTTGGATAGCGCAGTGGCGACTCGCCCATGTTCGGCGGCGGCGATGAGTTGGTCTTCGCTACCATACATCAGCATTATCGGTGATTGCATGGCTGGTACTCGATCGAGTAGCGATTTTTGTCCCAGTGGGTTACCTGCTGTTGCATCGATCCCACCACCATAGAAAGAGATTGCGGCTTTGATTTGAGTAGGATAGACGGCATTGGTGAGAAAAGCATATCTCCCGCCCATGCAGAAACCAACTACACCAATCCCATTGGCATTGACTTCGGATTTACCCGCCAGGAAATCGAGACTTTTGCCGACATCGACCATGATGTCATCATCATTGAGAGATTTTAGCTTGCCGATCGCCCCAGCTATATCAGTATAGGCATAAGTAGTCCCCCGATAAAAGTCTGGCGCGATCGCCGCAAATCCCGATTGGGCTAACCTATCGCAGATACTCTTACACCAGTTATTCAACCCGAAGGCTTCCATCAAGACAATTATTGCGGGAAATTTACCCGT
>JBBRVB010000065.1:0-13837 GCA_038247275.1 Chroococcales cyanobacterium | reverse complement strand
CGGGTGGCTTAAATATCTGCCGGGTTACGATTTGTTGGTTGAAGCTCTTCATAACCGCGAACCACAGTTCCAGAAGTCCCGTGCCGCTGCTGCGCTAGCTTTGGGTGAACTAGGCGATAAACGCGCGATTCCCCTGTTGGTTGACAGTTTGGATACTAAAATTTGGGATCTCAAATACGCGATTTTAATGGCATTAGCCAAACTCGGTGATGATAGTGGGCGAGAATTGACAGCTAATGATGATGATTGGTTAATTCGCGCCAGAGCTAGTGTTAACGATTAACAGACAATTTTGATAAGTCACGCAGGTAGGCGCAATGATTTATCAAATAGATTATGCCTGAAACCTAGCTGGTGGGCAGTCCCCACCCTACAGACAGTAAGTAACTTACCGTATTTACAATTCAATACTATATACAATCCAACCCTAAAGCCTAACACCCAAAGCCTAAAGCCTGATTTATGGAAGCATTATTCGATCGACTCAAACATCCCAATCCCAATTTACGCGATCGCGCAATGCTAGAACTAGTCGAGACTCGGGATGAAACCACAATTCCGCGACTGATAAGCATCCTTGATGAAGATGATACTACCTATCGACGTGCTGCTGTCAAAACTCTCGGCGCGATCGGGATGGATACAATTCCATATTTAGTAGATATCTTAGCTACCAGTGATAATGTTACCGCAAGGGGGAGTGCCGTCAAAGCGATCGCGCAGGTAATTGTCAACTATCCCCATGAACCCCTACCCCCAGCGGGACTTGAATGTCTGAAGACTTCGATGAGCGATGACAATCCTGTGGTAAATATTGCGGCGGTAATGGCTTTGGGGCAACTTGGTACCCCAGCTTTTGAGCTGTTAGCAGCAGCTCTCCAGACAACTGACAACATCGCGCTCCAAGTGATCTTAGTAAATACATTAGCTTCAATTGGCGACATTCGTGCCGAGCCAATCTTAGCTGCGGCGATCGAGGATGAAACTCTCGATGAATATGTGCGAGAATCGGCTACTAGTGCTTTACCCAGATTGGAGCAGACGATTAAATACAAGGAGATGAATGCAGCACGAGGCAATTCATCATTGACGTAATTCAACGTCAGTTGTGGTTAAGTTCTACCGTAATTTAACCTGGTTTTAATAGCATCTTAATTACTTGGGTGGTATGGGTAACTTAGCAATTCCTGGCTCTTTTTTGAGTGCGACAAAGATGTCGAATCGGTTGCTAACTTCGTCCAAGATGGCACTAGTCACACCTAAACTCCGCACCGCTTTAAATCCAGCTTTTACTTCTGGAGATAGGTAAGGTAGGGGGAGATTTCCCGCATTGATGGTACGATCGACATCGATAAAAAATTGCCCATTGTGGGGATTGAGAGTCGATCGAGTCGCTTGTTGAAATAGGGGTGTATCTGAAAGTTTTTGCTGGGGCTGTGGTAGGAAAGTATTGGTAACAGGTGCGCCCAAGTTGAGAAAAGCGAGATTGCCATCGAGCCAACCATGAGTAGCTGCGGTACCACCGAGGGGAGATATCCAATTAATGACATCTTTGCCACCGATTTGGGTTTTAGCGATCTCAAATGAGTACTTTTGACCGATCGTACTATCTAATCTAGTAAAGGCTTTATCTGCGGCGGATCGATCGCTAGCTTGCTGAAATAAGACCAATCCCGCCCCAAACTCAGTATCGATTTTAGCTGATTTGGGGACGATCGCGGCTCCAAAGGGGGCTTTACTCCAATTGAGGATGTCTGGCTCCAAGGTTAAGCCAGTGGTACTATCGAGATTTTTGACTAGATCTTCAGGTTTAAATGGTGCCAAGGGATTGGGTTCGGCACTGCGAACATAATCTTGCCACAACTGCTGTAAGTTGCCACCGGATGCCATCACCAATGTATCTGCGGGGAGATAGGTAGCAAAGTTTTTACCTTGGTTTTCGACTGTCAATTTTTGCTTGGCATTGGGTTTGAGCCAGGATATACCTTTCCAAGCAATCCCGTCTACTTCCAGGGTGGCATTTGCGGCGATCCCTTGCTGGCTCTGAGCTTGAGCCAATTCATCGGCAGCTAGTGTTTGGGGCGAATTAACTGCTGCTACCGCTGTGGCAACCGGAATATTTATATACACCCGCGCAAACGGTCGATCGATCTCGATTGAAGTCAAAGCTTTGGTATAGCCTGGTAATGTCAGGAGGGATTTACCGCTTTGTTGAGTATCGATAATGCGTTGCAATCCCAATCGATCGGTGGCAATTGCCACAAAATTATCGAGGATGGCGATCGAGATCGTCCCAGTTTTCCGCTTGTATTCCCGAATAGCGACCCCTTGATAGTTACTTTCAACTAAATTTGCATCGATCGGCGTTTGGTGCTGTTCTACGACCTTTTGGGCGGCACCGCGATCGGCGATCGGCAAGATCGCGATCGTTTGCTGGTTGAGGATTGTCCCTGGCACGGCTTTACTGGCAATCACGCCCGGATTATTGAGATATCCCAGTAAAATTTGCTTGCCAATCCAGGGCTGAATATCGCGTTGATAGTCATAGCCATAAGCAGTCAAAAAATCAGTTTGAAATTTGGCTAGTTGTTGCGCCACGATCCCGCGACTAGTCGGAATGCCAAACTCAGTAAATTTCTGCCATCGCTCTGGATCTGTCGAGATCGAGAGGGACATAAACGTATCTTGGGGTAGTAAACCCACCCCATTACTAGTATCGAGCTGATTAGACCCCGATAACAATTTCCAGACCCCACCAACCATTAATCCTATTACCAGCGTCGCCGCACTCGCACCAACAATCCGCCTCAGTCGCAGTTGTTTTTTGGTTACAGTTGGTCGCTTAGACTTGCGGTTGGGCATTTTATTCGGCATGGCAATCGGGGTAAAGGTTTGAGTAGTTGACAGTTGGTCGATCGTCAGGTAGACAATCGTGACCGTAAGCTCGATGCTTGACACCGATCGATCTTGCCCAAAATCTTGAATCTGATGCTATCACAAGACGGCAGACAGTTGGCAGCTTAATTATTGCCACCAAACTGCGATCGAGATCGCCACTACCGCACCGATAATGGTGTTGATAACATTGACAAGCTCATTAGTGAGCCAGTCGAGTTTTGATTGTAAAGTGGCACCGATCACGCTTTCGAGATTTGTCGCCACAAAAGCCGCGATCGTACAAATAACTACGCCCGTCAATGTAATCAGTCCGACACTATAGGCAACTAAAGAAATCAGGATTCCGCCAACAATCCCCGCGAGTGTACCTTCCAAACTAATTGCGCCTTCAGTGCCTCTGGGCACGGGTTGTAACGTCGTGATTAAAAAGGTACTTTTGCCATAAGCCTTCCCCACTTCACTCGCTGTTGTATCTGATAATTTGGTGCTAAAACTCGCGACATAGCCCAATAATAATAAAGATTTCCAACTAGGATCGAGCCAACCCAGATCGATTGCCGCGACACCGATCGCACAGATTGTAGCAGCAAAAGCCGAACCCCAGACATTTTCTGGCCCTCTAGCACCACCCCGTTTTTCGGCGATCCCTTCAGCTTCTTTTTGAGCCATGCCAATCCGCGTCACTGCCGAACCTGCCAGAAAATAAAACATTACCACTCCATAACCACGCCATCCCAAAGTCCCCCAAACGACTACCCCCAACCCCCAAGCATTAATCAATCCGGCTGGTGTTAATAGTTTCTTGGGAATAACGATCGCAACTACCAATAAAATCGAGTTTAAGGCGATCGCGACTAACCACGGATTATGCAGATTAGGATCGATCCAATCCAACAATACATCTAACATCATTTCATCATTTCGGTCTTACTAAAATTGTGTGGCAATCGGGATCGTCAATTTAATTTCCAACTCTCGAATATATCCAAATTACGGGAAATCCGATCGTTCGTGCTTGGCATTAAGAGTAAGTACTGGCTGTCGAGTGAGTTTGGCAAGTAAAATCAAACACATTTTGATACCGGGATTTCTAAATAATTATCGACGGCGATTTAGGTTTGAATACCAGTCACAGCGATGGTTGTGGACTCAATCTCTAGGGAGAGTAGCTAGGTGTACTACGACTCTAGTTATTTGTGCGGAGTGATAAATCCGATATTTTCCTGTAACCTAAAGAAAGATCTAAGTTTAAATATATTTACAAATTGTATCTATGATTGCAACTGCACTGAAACACGAAGTAAAAGATTTATCGCTCGCGCCTCAAGGTAAGCAACGGATTGAGTGGGCGGGGCGGGAAATGCCCGTGCTACGTCAGATCCGCGATCGATTTGCAGCAGAAAAGCCTTTAGCTGGCATCCGCATTGTTGCTTGTTGCCACATTACCACTGAAACTGCTCACCTCGCGATCGCAATCAAAGCAGCGGGTGCTGACGCAATCTTGATTGCTAGTAACCCACTTTCTACTCAAGATGATGTTGCAGCTAGTTTAGTTGTCGATTATGGCATTCCAGTATTTGCCTTCCGTGGTGAAGACGAAGCTACTTACAAACGTCACGTTCAAACTGCCCTAGATCATCGCCCCAACATCATCGTCGATGATGGTTGTGATGTAGTCGCAACTATGGTTCAAGAACGCCAGCACCAACTCAGCGAACTGATCGGTACTACCGAAGAAACCACCACAGGTATCGTGCGTCTCGAAGCAATGTTCAAAGCTGGAGTCCTGACATTCCCAGCAATTAACGTCAATGATGCCGATACCAAGCACTTCTTTGACAACCGTTATGGTACCGGACAGTCAACCCTTGATGGTATCCTCCGCGCTACTAATATCCTCTTGGCTGGTAAAACCATCGTCGTCGCCGGTTATGGTTGGTGTGGTAAAGGTACCGCCATGCGTGCCCGTGGGATGGGTGCAAATGTAATCGTGACTGAGATTGACCCTACCAAGGCAATTGAAGCCGTCATGGACGGTTTTAGCGTGATGACAATGGCAAAAGCAGCGGTTGTCGGTGACATCTTTATCACCGTAACTGGTAATAAGCACATCATCCGCGCCGAACACTTTGATGTGATGAAAGATGGCGCGATGGTTTGTAACGCCGGTCACTTTGATATCGAAATCGATCTCAAAGCTCTCTCCAGCAAATCCTCTGGTGTGAACACCGTCCGTAACTTCACTGAAGAGTACAAACTTAACAATGGCAAATCCATCATCGTCATCGGTGAAGGTCGCTTA
Organism: Chroococcales cyanobacterium; assembly: GCA_038247275.1. Classification (GTDB taxonomy): domain Bacteria; phylum Cyanobacteriota; class Cyanobacteriia; order Cyanobacteriales; family Chamaesiphonaceae; genus Chamaesiphon. The sequence continues at coordinate 8,637 of JBBRVB010000065.1, read as the reverse complement.
GTCAACCTCGCAGCAGCCGAAGGACATCCTAGTGCTGTAATGGACATGAGTTTCGCTAACCAAGCGATGGCTTGCGAATACCTCGTCAAAAACCGGGGCGAACTGACTCCAGGCATTCACTCGATCCCCGTACATGTGGATAAAGAGATCGCCCGGATGAAGCTCGAAGCAATGGGCATCCAAATCGATACCCTGACTGCCGATCAAATCGATTATGCTAATTCTTGGACTTCTGGTACCTAGATTTAGATCTCCAGATTAGCTAGTTTTTAAAAAGCACAGGTCATAATTTGACCTGTGCTTTTTTATGGATCGATAGTTTGCTGGCTGTTCGTAAATTACCAGCATGGGGGATGTTTAACACAATTCTCTTTCAAAACTATCCGGTTATAGCTCTAGTGTAGTTGTAATAAGACTATAGCTACCCTAAAGCATATAAATCCATCCCCATGCCTATTTATACCTTTGAACATGAAAATCCCACAATCACTAAAGTAGAAACTACAAACTTTGGTTCGCTAAGGATTCTCGAACGAAGACACCTTCAAGCAGCTCTTAAAAAGAATATTGAAGCTATTTCTCCGAATACACTCATCATTGCTGAAGAATTTTGTGAATGGGATGATAGTAACCGTAGAATTGACCTTTTAGGAATCGATCGAGAAGGTAATATTATTGTTATTGAGTTAAAACGAGACGAAACTGGCGGACACATGGAGTTACAAGCATTACGATATGCTGCGATGGTTTCTACTATGACATTCTCACAAGTTGTAGATATTTATCAAAGATTTCTAGGTGATTCTGGTATTGCCGAAGAAAAGTTACGAAATTTCCTAAACTGGGAAGAAGAAAAGGAAGCTGAGTTTCCCAAAGATGTCCGAATTGTTCTTGCTGCGGCTGATTTCTCTAAAGAGATTGCTACTGCTGTCATGTGGCTAAACCAAAAAGATTTAGATATTCGTTGCGTGAGAATGAAACCATATAAGCTAGGAGAAACAGTTTTAATAGATATCGAGCAAATTATCCCCTTGCCAGAAGCACAAGACTATCAAATCAAAGTCAAGCAACAAGCTATTATCCAGAAAGCGGCGAAGAAGGAGAACGAGTCAAACAAGAGAGCTAAATATATATTTGATGGAAATACTTATGGAGCGGGAAGACTAGTATTCGCTGTTATTAAAAAAACATGTGAAGACAACCCAAATTATAATCTAGAAAAGCTCCAAGAGCTATTTCCGAAAATGCACCCTACTTATGATGTTGTAACAACTAGCGAAAATGCACATAATATTAGAAATAGCACAGAGCATAAACACAAACGACACTTTTTAGACCCAGCAGATCTAATTACAACTCTTGACTATCGAGAATTAGCTGTATGTAATCAATGGGGGAGAGAAGGAACTAATTACTTTATACAGAAAATTCCTGAAGAGTTGGGATACACGATCGAGATTGTTGCAGATAATGAATAACTGAATTAAATAATTCAAGATGAGCTTGACTTAGATTTTTTCTGTTACTCTCCTGTCATAACCCGGAGACAGATTGAGTTTTCACCACTATCATCGAAGGGAACTTCGACGATTTCGCTGGAGAGGCGTTCGACGCAGGCAATGAGCGATCGCAAGTTGGGCGTACTAGCACCTGTATCGATATACAGCCTGTCTACACGGATCGATATTCGTAGAATAGAACGATCGTTAGAAAGTATTGCAATAGTAATATCATTAATCAAACTTGCGATCTTCTATGCTGTTTTCCTGATGGCACCTAAATCTAGTAACTTATAGATAGTTTTCTAAACTATGACATCCTAAACGCTCGATACATCATCGATATTTCAGATAAAATGCCTAGCGTGTCGGCACTACATTGGGTCGAATATGGCAGACTAGTAGAGTGGGATTTACCCATATCGAATTACTAGCACGATCTTAAAGATGATTACTAACTATATTGCGACAATCCTCCGGGGCGGAAAGCCTGGAGATGCGATTACAGTGCGGGGCTGGATTCGGAGTAAGCGAGAAGCCAAGGAATTTGCCTTTGTCGATATCAATGATGGCTCCTGTATGGCAAATATTCAGGTTGTAATCGATAAAGATGTTCCTGACTACGCCACCATCCTCAAACAAATTAACACGGGTGCCTCGATCGAGATCGTCGGCGAATTAGTAGAGTCCCCCGCTAAAGGACAACGCGTAGAAGTCAAAGCCAGTCAGGTCAAAGTATACGGCGAAGCAGACCCCGAAACCTACCCGCTTCAGAAAAAACGTCACTCCTTTGAATTTTTGCGCGAGATCGGGCACTTGCGATCGCGTACTAATACCCTTAGTGCGGTATTTAGAGTCCGCAATGCCTGTGCGACAGCGGTTCACCAATTTTTCCAAGAACGTGGCTTTTTGTGGGTACACACGCCGATTATTAGTGCTAGCGACTGTGAAGGTGCCGGGGAGATGTTTAATGTCACTACCCTCAATCTCAAAAATGTCCCACTCACCCCAGACAAAGAGATCGACTACAGCCAAGATTTCTTCGGTAAAGCGGCATATTTGACCGTCAGCGGTCAATTGGAAGCCGAAGTAATGGCGATGGCATTTAGTAATGTTTACACGTTTGGGCCGACTTTTCGGGCTGAGAATTCCAATACTTCTCGTCACCTCGCTGAGTTCTGGATGATCGAGCCGGAGATGGCATTTTGCAATCTGTTAGAGGATATGGATCTGGCTGAAACATTTCTCCAATATATTTTTAAGTATGTGATGGAAAATTGCCAAGCAGACATGGAATTTTTCAATGAACGAATCGATAAATCAGTCTTAGCCACCGCCGAGAATATTATTAATAATCAATTTGAACGCCTTACTTATACTAACGCGATCGAGTTACTCGAAAAGTCAGGACAAACATTTGAATACCCGGTCAGTTGGGGACTAGATCTTCAATCCGAACACGAACGCTATTTAGCCGAACAAGTTTTTAAAAAGCCAGTGATCCTCACCGACTATCCTGTCGAAATCAAAGCGTTCTACATGCGGCTCAATGATGACGGTAAAACCGTTGCCGCGATGGATATTTTAGCTCCCAAAATCGGTGAAATCATTGGTGGATCTCAACGTGAAGAACGACTAGACGTATTAGAACGAAGATTGATCGCCCAGGGTTTAAACCCCGCCGATTACTGGTGGTATCTAGATCTCCGTCGTTACGGTACCGTGCCTCATGCTGGCTTTGGTTTGGGTTTTGAACGGTTGGTACAATTTATGACCGGAATGACCAATATTCGCGACGTGATTCCGTTCCCCCGCGCACCATTGACGGTGGAATTTTAGGTTTGTAGGTTGGGTAGAGCATAGCGAAACCCAACAGTCATAGATTGCCGGTGAAGAATGTTGGGTTTCACATTCGTTCAACCCAACCTACAAATCTACAGATCTGTCAAAAAATTTAGAACCAGAGTAGGGTGTGTTATTCCGTGGGGTAACGCAACAAAGTAATTAGGCATAATTCATCAGCCGCCAATGGACAAATCAAACCAATCCCAAACCCCGATTATCGATGCACTGCAAGAGTGGGTATCTACGTCTCACGCCCCCTTTTATACACCCGGACACAAACGCGGCATCGGGATGAATCCGTTGTTAAAAGATCGGTGGGGTGTAGATGTCTTGAAATGGGATTTACCAGAATTACCAGGCTTAGACAATCTCCACGCACCATCAGGCGTTATCGAATCAGCCCAAGCTCTCGCCGCAGATGTATTTGGCGCACAGCAAACCTGGTTTTTGGTCAACGGTTCGACAACGGGAGTTATCGCCGCTATTCTAGCCACCTGTGGCGATGGGGACAAGATTATTTTGCCGCGCAATATCCATTCCTCAGCAATTGCCGGGATGATTCACGCAGGTGCGGTACCGATCTTTATTAATCCCGAATACCAGCCAGAGTTAGATCTCACCCATAGCATTACGCCAGAGTCAGTTAAATTCGCTCTAGAACAGCATCCCGACGCTAAAGCCGTAATGTTGGTCTATCCGACTTATTACGGCGCAGGAGGCGATATCGGTGCCATAGCGGAGATCGTTCATAGTTATGGTATGCCGCTACTAGTAGATGAGGCGCATGGAGCGCATTTTGGCTTTCATCCTGATTTACCACCTTCGGCGTTAAGTCTCGGCGCAGATTTGAGTGTGCAATCGACTCACAAGTTACTGGGTTCACTGACACAATCGGCGATGCTGCATGTCAATGGTAACCGAATCGATCGCGATCGAGTGAGTCGATCGTTACGATCGATCCAAACCACTAGTCCCAGTTATTTATTATTAGCTACTCTCGATGCAGCGCGTCAGCAAATGGCGTTACATGGTCAAGAATTGATGTCAAAAACGATCGAGTTGGCAAGAATTGCCAGAGCTAGGATCGCGCAGATTGAGGGACTTTCAGTAGTCTCATTCGCTGCGGCGACACCGGGCTGTAAATATGTCGATCTGACACGATTGACAGTGACAGTCACGGGTTTAAATCTGACTGGTTTTGCTGCTGATGAAATTTTAACTTACCAATTGGGTGTCGTTGCCGAATTGCCCTCACTGCGCCATCTGACGTTTATTATCAGTTTGGGAAATACGCTCGGAGATATCGATCGACTAGTTGACGCATTTACCGAGTTAGCCGCCAATCATCGTCAAGGATCGCTAGAATTACACTCGATCGTACCACCAGATGAATTGCTCGTGACGATGGCAATGACACCACGCCAAGCAGATCGATCCCATCAACAGCGGATCTCGATCGTCGATGCAGTCGGTAAAATAAGTGCTGAATCAATCTGTCCTTATCCACCAGGCATCCCCGTCATTATGCCGGGTGAAATCGTGACTACAGCCGCACTGGATTATTTGCAACAGGTGCTAAATCTGGGTGGTGAGATTGCTGGTTGTACCGATCCTACATTAGAGACGATCGCGATCGTAGACTGTTAAGATCTCACTGTGCGTCAACTAATCCGCTAGTTGAAAGTGGGAAATTAATTTACTCCCAGACGGAGATTTTAAATGTTAGGTGTTATAAAGTAGATTAGGCAACCCCAATATAGCAATAACGGCGATCGCATCGATTAACCATGCAATTTATCTTAGGACTAGTCTCCATTATCTTCGCTGAAGTGGTGCGAGATCTTTATCACATCGCCGGACATTATTGGCAACCGATCAAACAGTACCATCTACTGCATCACAAAGCCTACCGAAAGGATTTTTCCATTGCCAACATGGAAGTCTACCAAAAATCCCAACTTTACAATGATGTTCCTGAAGCCCTCTGTATGGTGGGGTTGACAGCCGCAGTCGCATTGGTTAGTCAGAACCCGTGGATGTGGCTGGGGTGTATCTATTCTTTTGTTTTTTTGGTTCCTGCTGCTCTACGTTCTCAGGGGATGCTACTCGCCACGGATCTGAGTCACAAACCTGGCGATCTCGTCGGGATTCCCGCTCAGTGGCGAGTCAATCGTACCTATCATTGGCGACATCATTTCGATGAAACTAATGCTTATTATGCTGGACATTTTACATCAGTCGATCGAATTATTGGTACCAGTTTATCGTTAAAAGGAAAAGTGGTGGCGGTGACTGGTGCTTCAGGTGCTTTGGGACGAGGATTGGTTGCAGAATTGTCCAGTCAAGGTGCTAAAGTCATGGCGATTACGACAAATCCTACCACGATTTTTCCTGAGGGTGTTCAAGTTGTAGAATGGCAATTGGGCGCAGAATCTAACCTATTAACTCACCTGCGATCGATCGATATTCTCATTATCAATCATGGTGTGAATGTCTATGGAGATCGATCTTTTGCCGCAGTTAATGATTCATTTGAAGTTAATACTTTTTCAATATTCCGACTGACTGAATTATTTCTCAGCACAGTTACAGCTTCAAGCGATCGAGCCACCAAAGAACTCTGGATTAATACTTCTGAAGCTGAAGTGAATCCAGCTTTCAGCCCATTATATGAATTATCAAAACGCACGCTCGGCGACTTAATTACCCTCCAGCGATTGGATGCACCCTGCATCATTCGCAAGCTAGTATTAGGCCCATTCAAAAGTCAGCTCAATCCTGTTGGTATTATGTCTGCACATTGGGTGGCTAAAGCAATTATTTTCCTAGCCAAACGAGATTTTCGGAATATTGTCGTCACAATTAATCCGATTACTTATCTATTATTCCCACTTAAAGAATCATTTCAATCTATCTATTTTCGTTTGTTTACTAAACGTAAAAAAAATACTACCAATTAATAAGAGAAGCTCGACTGCTTGAAGAAGTTGTATTTCTTACCACAGCACTTTATCAAAAAGAACGGGACATGAATTGTCCCGTTCTTTTTGATTACATGTTAATAGTGAAATAGATACCACCCCAATCTCTAATCACAACCGATCGTTAATTTAGCTACCAATATTGCTGAAATAACTATTATCCAAGATTAAATGACGGTGACGATCGAGACTCATGAATCCTTTAGCTTGAAACTGTGCCATCATCCGGCTAACAGTAACGCGAGTCGTCCCGATCGCACTAGCAAGCTGTTGATGGGTAAACTTATAATTAATCCGCGTCTGAGCGTTGGGCATCGATTCACCCAATTCATCTCGCAGTAATGATAGCAAACCTTTTAACCGTTCGACCGTATGACGGCGGCCATTGATAATCAATAGTAATTCAGCTTGACGCATCCGTTTGACCAACTGTGGTAGCAAAAGCTGCGACAATCGCATCGAAGCCTCAATTTCATCTAGTCGCAGCCAGCGCAGATAAACAGGAGATAATGCGATCGCTTGGTAATCTAGAGTTTCCGATCCGTGAGTGCCAAACCAGGCTCCAGTAGCCGCCCAGCCAAATAATACTTGTTCGCCATCTTCATAGTTCGCGCTCAGTTGTACTAATCCTTCGGTAACTTGCCATACCCCCTCTGGAAACAACGGGATTTCATCACCTTTGGTGTGAAAATATAGCCGTTTATTTAGGACTGAAGACTGTTGCTGCTGTTGTAGTGAATAATCTAAGTCTGTACTTTGAACGATCGACAGCATAATTTTCGCTCCAAAATCTGAACCCAATCTACTCGGTCAAGGTAAAATTCAGGTAATGGAGAGATTAAGACTGGCTATTAATTGATAATTGATAATTGATAATTGATAATTAAGACAGATGCCCTTAAGCCCTAAGCCCTGATTTATATGCTGCTTGCAGAAAAATCCATAGAACTTGACTGGAAACCGATTATTGCACAACTCACAGCAGTCGTCGGTATCAAAGGCATCATTCAGCGGCGGGAGGAATTAATTACTTATGAGTGCGATGGTTTGACTAGCTATCGCGAACGTCCCGCCTTAGTTATTTTACCGAAAACTACCGCGCAAATCGCCGCAGCCGTCAAAATTTGCGACGAAAATAATGTGGCTTGGATTGCGCGGGGTGCGGGAACTGGCTTATCTGGCGGCGCATTACCCGTCGAAAATTGCGTGTTGATTGTCACCTCATTGATGAGTCAGATCCTCAAGGTAGATTTAGAAAATCAGCGGGTAGTCGTGCAACCGGGCGTTATCAATAACTGGGTGACGCAAGCAGTCAGTGGCGGCGGCTTTTATTATGCACCAGATCCTTCCAGTCAGATTATCTGCTCGATCGGGGGCAATATTGCCGAAAATTCTGGCGGCGTTCACTGTCTCAAGTATGGCGTGACCACAAATCACGTCCTCGGCTTAAAATTAGTCATCCCCAGTGGCGAGATCGTCGATGTCGGTGGGGAAATCGGCGAAATGCCCGGATACGATCTCACCGGCTTATTTGTCGGCTCCGAAGGCACCCTCGGCATCGCCACCGAAATTACCCTCAAAATCCTCAAAACTCCCGCATCCATCTGTGTCCTCCTCGCCGACTTTACCAGCGTTGAAGCAGCAGGTAGCGCAGTCTCCGGCATCATTAGCGCGGGAATTATCCCCGCTGGCATCGAGATGATGGACAATTTTAGTATTAACGCCGTTGAAGATGTCGTCGCGACTAAATGTTATCCCCGCGATGCTGCTGCAATCCTGCTCATCGAAATCGACGGCTCGGCGTTGGAAGTAGCCACAAATCAAGCCCGCATCGCCGAAATTTGCCGCGAGAATGGGGCACGAGACATCACCATCGCTACTGAGTCAGCAGAGCGGTTAAGGCTGTGGAAAGGGCGCAAAGCTGCCTTTGCCGCGATGGGTAAAATCAGTCCCGATTATTACGTTCAAGATGGCGTAATTCCCCGTACCCAACTATCTTATGTCCTCCAAGAAATCGAGAAACTAGGTACAAAATATGGCTATTTTGTCGCCAACGTCTTTCATGCTGGCGATGGCAATTTACACCCATTGATTTTGTATAACAATGCCATTGAAGGTGCTCTAGAACAAGTAGAAGCTTTAGGTGGTGAAATTCTCAAGCTCTGTGTCAAAGTCGGCGGGAGTATCTCCGGCGAACATGGCATCGGTGCTGATAAACGCTGCTATATGTCCGAGATGTTTACCGAAACAGATCTAGAGACGATGCAATGGGTACGTCATGTCTTTAATCCCAAAGAATTAGCCAATCCCGG
>JBBRVB010000064.1:0-13886 GCA_038247275.1 Chroococcales cyanobacterium | reverse complement strand
CGATTTTTTCATAAATTGACGAGCTGATTCGGCCTCAGATCGAGCCGTCAAAATATCATTTTCTAAGTAGACACCCATCAAGGTATTGACGATATTTGCCGCTGTTTGAGCATTACGACCTTTATATAGCGATACTTTTTGATTTGCTCGTAAATTTGTACATTTGCTCACGCCTCAAACCATTGATTAACAAGACCCAAGCGACAATAACTTTGTACTAATATTTTAGATTCTCAATTAGGATTGCTATAGTTGATCTGCAAGATATCAGCACCACCGACAATTCTCGAAGTTAATCCAGCTTGAATATCGCTAGCATCTAGACGTTTAGCTTGAGGGTTTTGGCGATTTAGCAGGTCGGCTGTTTGCTGCAATAAGGGGGTGCTGGCAATTACTTCCATCTGGGTGACGATCGGATTTTGAGTAGCGACTAGCGGTTTGAGATCTCCTGACTCTCCTTCAGCATTACTAGGGGTCAGGTTGGAGCCGACTACTTTAAAGTTAGAGTTTTTGAATAACAATCTCCCCTCTGCTTGATAAGATGGCTTCAGTAGAGATGCGGCTAAAATACTTAATGCAAATGTAGACGCAAAAATACTAACAGCAGGTAGCCAGTGTCGCTTGACTGCTAGTAAGTAATGGCTGAAGTTGAGATCGATATCTTTGGATTCCATACATTTTTTCTATATCCTCCAATGTTACAATAACCGGTTTGGAGATTAAATCCGCCAAAACACTGACCGTTAAGTTGATGTGGTCAAAAAACATCCCGATCGATTTGGGAATGCGCGATCGTGGCAACATTTAGTTAGCGTTTTGGTGCGCGATCTAAGGCGCGAGCGATCGCATTCCAAGCCAGTTTCGGTTGGAGATCGGCATCGAATGGTAGAGGTCTGGCGGGGGCTAGATCTTGACGGGGAATTGATGGTGTAATCCAGTTATGTCGATCGGTAAAGCCCCAATTAATTACTGCAATTACGGCTTTTTCAGCTAGTACAGTATTGAGATAATCTTCATAGGCGATCGCGACTAGTCGATCGCGTTTGGCTAGATCTAATGGCAGATCTTTATCGATGACATCTAGTTCAGTAATCATAATTTTCAGTCCCAAATCGGCAACATTGCTCAGGAACTTACCAAACTTCTTATAATTTAGATCGAACCGATTGCCCCAGAGATGTGACTGTACACCCAGTGCATCGATCGGCGTATCTTTAGCTTTGAGCCGCTCTAATAATTTGAGTACGCCAGTCTGATGCTCTTCGTTATACTCTAGTTCGCCCTCGTTATATACTAATAACGCTTTGGGATCGTTACGGGCGGCAATCTGAAAAGCCATTTCGATATAATTTGAACCTAAGAAATCTAACCAGGGACTTTTTCTAAGACCATCGGCACGACCATCTTTAACATTAATTGCCTCGTTCACTACATCCCAAGAATGTATTTTACCCTTATAACGTTTGACAACAGTTTCAATATGATTGGTGAAGATTTGGTTGGCATTTTCGTGCGTGAGGGTGGTGGGAAGCCAGTCAGGGATTGCCAAAGACCAAATCAATGGATGCCCGCGTAGTAGTAGCTTATTTTTTGCTGCAAATTTTGCAAAATAATCGGTCTCTTTGAAATTAAAAGTATCGACAGTTGGACGCGTTACACTCCAATAAAATCCGGCAACCACCAGGTCGAACTCGCGCACAAATGTCGCTTTGAGTTGCGGACTGGGATCGAAAATTGGACTGTCTATGTGGGGCAACGCACCATAAATTAATCCTTTAGCTCGCGCCCTTTGTTTGAGTGATTTTTTGCCAACTACTTTAAAAGATCGCTGTTGACTACTTTTGAGTTTCTGCTCGATCGTCATTGGATAAATCAAGTAACTCAAGACCTTGAATTTGCCCAATGCTATAACTATTAGAGCAGTCAAAGAGCCAATCCCAATCTGTAAGGCTTGTCGTCTCGATAAGCGGTGGCTGCGGGGAATTTCAACCATAGTTAGTGATTATATTTCTAGTAGATTGGCGATCGATTGCGATCTGGTCATCTGGTAAGCTGTTACTCATTTAAATTACTGGAGGAGAAAAGGCAGAAGGCAGAGGGCAGCAGGCAAAAGGAACAGCCGATCGTGCGGTGTAAATGTTCGACAGCTTACTTACTGTTTAAATAGTAATTGCCTCAAAAACAGCAAGACAAATCGGGGGTTTTGTTTGAAGTAACGCTTCCACAGCCGTCTTGGTTCCATCAGCAGCCGAAATAGCCACTCTAGACCGGTTTGTTGCATCCACAGCGGAGCTTGTTTGACGCGTCCAGAATGGAAATTAAAAGCGGCTCCCACTCCCAGCATGACGGCAGGAATCCGCGATTGATGTGCTGCCATCCAGATTTCTTGACGGGGACACCCGATCCCGACAAATAAAATCCGCGCTCCCGAAGCGATCAGTTGCTGAGTATAGGCATCATCTTCGGCTGGCGTTAATTCGCGAAAAGGTGGTGAAATCTGACAAGCAATCTCAATCTTGGGAAATTTTTGGACTAAAAAATCCGCGAACGCCACTAAACTCTCAGCGGTACCGCCATACAAGGCGATCGGTAGATTTGCCTGCGCTGCTGCTGCACACACGGTTAAGGTGAGAGTGGGACCACAGACTCTACTTGCCCGTTCGATCCCCAAAGCGCGTAACCCCCAAACTAAGGGCATCCCATCGGGAGTGACCAAATCGGCCTGATTGACGACTTGGGCAAATGTGGGACTATCATAAGTTTCCATTGCCATGTGGACGTTCGCCGCACAGACGCGTTTGCCGACTTTAGTCTGCGCCCAATCGATAATTCGGGCGGTGGCATCTTCATAGCTAGTCGCATCGACACGCATCCCGACAATATGGCGATGTTCGAGTGCGGGTAGTTGTTCGTGTGGTAGTTTCATCTCGTTGTGAGTGCTGATGTTTGGGGCGATCCTCGGAAATTCAATTAACTGCATAGTGCCATTACCTCCGGTAGGCTACGCCAACGATTTGGGCGTACTGGTTCGCAACTAAAGTATATAGCTTCGATAAGGACTCCATGTAGTTACGAACATCGCAATGTTCGACACTTTGACGGGCGGCGATTCCTAGTGACACTCTCAGAGCCTCGTCTTCGATTAGTTGTTGCATGGCATGGACTAATTGAGCCTGATGACCGGGATCGACTAACAAGCCATTGTGACCATTGTGAATTACTTCAGGAATGCCACCTACTGGAGTCGCAATTACTGGCAGTCCCCACGCCATTGATTCTAACATTGACATTGGCAGCCCTTCATGGTAGGAGGGCAGGATAAACGCATCGGCAGTAGACAATAGTCGATCCCGTTGTTCGGGGTTCAGCCAAGTGAGAATGGTGATTTTGGCTTCAAGTCCCAACTTGATAATTAATTGATTGGCTGCTTCGAGATCGCCATCACCAGCTAAAACTAGCTCCGTACAGTGGCGGCTGGCGGCTGGTAATGCGGCAAATGCGGCAATCAGATCGAAGGCTCCTTTGTCTTGTTTGGGGAAAGAGATCAGTGATTCGGCTAGATCTAAGGCACCCCCACGTTTGCCAATCCGACCCAGGAATACAAATTTTAAGTGCGTGCGTCCCAATCGATTGGGGATTGAAATTGGAATTTCGACAGGATTATACAGGACTACAGTTTGGTCTGGGGCTAGGGCAAATTTGCTGGAGTAATAATTTTGCCAACTTTTTGAGAGGACGATCGTCTTACTACAGTTGCCAATCAAGAATCTCAATAGTTTTTGAATGGGCTGCGGTAATCCTGCATAAAATTCCTGGTAAGTGGCACCATGAGCGTGCAAAATAATCGATTGCCGAAACAATAACCCGATCGCCATCAGAATTGATTTTCTGAGCGTACTCCCACGTTCGGCAAAATGAATATGGATGATGTCCACTTCTTTGGTCAAAATTGACCAGCATAGGCTCTGGATGGCTTTAGCAAATACGAGGATGTTTTGTCCGACCGAACCGCGAATGATGGTCGGCACATGCCTAATTTTGATATTTGCGAGGGGATTATTGATGATGAGCTGCTCGACGGAAGTAATCCCGCCCTGAATATTAAGCCCCGGCCCAAACATTAATACTTTAATAATTGATTTTTGTCGATCGAGAGGTGCTTGCATAGATAGTTACACAGTTGACAGTTAAACAGTTGACAGTTGACAGTTGATACTTGCCTCTTCGACCCAGATCGTTAACCCTAATTTTTAATAGTTGAGATATTTAAATATAAATTTCGATCTGACAAACTACCGAATTTTATTCAAAAGCTTGCTTGTCAATTTCACTCATTTCTGATGAGCAAAGAGATAAGAATGTCGATACTTGGAGTGTCCATAATAAGTTGTTTTGCAAGACTAGCGAACTTTCAGTAATATTTGACAAAACTACCAAGCACAGTAATAAAACTGGTAAAAAAGCATCTGCTGTTCTCACGACTCTAATCTGGATTAATGCGCGTTGAAAACTGGTAACAAACTCGATCGTATAGATCGCCAATCCCACTAATCCCAGATCGAGGCAAAGGTCTAAGTAACCATTGTGACCATTTGGAGCTTTAAAAGCTGATGCGTTCCAAACATAAGCAGATGGCCCATCTAGTCCTTGCCAAAATGCCCCAAATCCGTATCCCAGCCACGGACTATCCCAGATTTTATCCAGAATTAGCGGCCAAAAACCGGTACGACCCGTCAATGTCAAATCTTTCCCAAAGGCACCGGCAATTTGTCCGGCATTAGTTATCAGCAATGTATATAAAATTATGCCCACAGATAAGATCCCCATTAGTGCCGGTACCAGAAATAGATAGTTCCACCGCACAATTTGGAGTCCAAAAAAGATACTCATCAAAATTATGAGGTTAATCAGCGGTGATGATGATTTTGAGAGCAGTAGCAGGGCGATGGATGTTCCCAACAACGTCCAAAACAACCACCGATGTTTCTTGCTTGTTAATGCTAATAGCAAAAAGATGATGGCACTTAGTAACATGGTGCGACCGAGACCATTTTTGTGGGTATACATTCCCCGCCAAGCTCCGGCATGAATCCCGCCCATAATTCCAAACTTTGGTAAGAAGATCGCAAACAAAAGGCTGGCAACCGTGCCGATCCCAAAGACCCATCCAAATAAATAAAGTTGTTCTTTCAGGGTATAGCGACTGGCAAAATAAAGTGAAAACATCATCGATCCAGTTAAAGCGACAACGCGAGTTTGGGTGAGATCTGGTGAGAATGACCAAAAAATCGAACAAATCGCCCATCCCAACAACAACCAGATCCAGCCACCTTTGAGGACTACCGGAATTACTTGTTTCCATCTTAGAAGTAGTAAGCAAAAAGAGACCACATAAATTAGTGAAAATATCTGCTTGACAATTTGAACATCGATCGGATCATCTTGAAGATCGCCTTCACTAACCCCTCCAGACAGGATCAAAATTAACGGACTGCCGACGTAATGAATAAAGGCAAATATTGTAAATATTTTTTCAGATAATACTAGAAATTTATTCATAGTAGTGAGTGGATTAGGCAGCAATCGGACGAGCGATCGTCTCTACCGATCTCACCCTGGTTGCTGTGGGAACGATCGGATATTAGGTAGGCTATGGATAGTTTTGGCAGTGACGATCGCCCAAACTCTTAACCGTAAACTGCGGTTGTCGATCGATGTAGATCGGATCGCCAATCCAGCCGCCCGATTGAGAATGAAACATCGCTTTATTTGAATAAATTGATTTTTGGCAATTGGCAAAACTAAGATAATGTATACTGTAGTTTATACCTATTTAACCATTAAATATCATACTATACAGATCGCTAATTTATTGCGATCTCGATCGACTTATGCTCGCGATCGAGGTTACTTAGATCTAAAATTGAGCTGAGATTTATCATCGGTCTACTCATTTACTTCCCTTGGGCGAACTAACAACTCAATATGAAAAAACAGCTCTATTCACTACAATTGTATCGAGGAATAGCGTCTATATTAGTGGTACTACACCACGCTAATATTATCCTCGATCGGGAGTTGAAACAAGATGGGCTATTTGGCTTATTTCATTTTGGCTGGATTGGAGTGGATTTTTTCTTTGTGTTGAGTGGATTCATTATGTTTTATATTCATCAATCCGATCTCAGTCAGCCGCATCAGTTTAAGTCATTTGTCAAAAAAAGGTGCTTACGGATTTATCCTTTCTATTGGCTCCTATTGGCAATCAAGATTTGTGGTTCGTTATTAATTGAGCGCAATGGTAGTTTCGACGGTGTTAATTTATGGCAATTTATCCAAGTCGTATTATTAACACCTCAACCAGGTACTAATCTCACCCCTTTTATCGGTGTCGCTTGGACGCTAACTTATGAAATCTTCTTTTACCTAATCTTTAGCTTATTAATTTTACTTAAGCCCAAGCTGTACGTCCCCTTCATTATGCTCTGGGTCGTCGGCACAATTTTAAATTTGGTTAATATCTTGCCATTTCAAGAGGATCTGTTACTTGAGTTTATTTTTAATCCTCGTAACTTAGAGTTTGGGTTTGGCTGCTTGGCGGCATATATTGTATCAAATCGACAATATGAATATCAAAAAATCTGGGTTTATCTAGCATTGACAATGCTAATTGCCGCCATTATTAATACTGGCGATCGTGAATATGATGTGGCGGGACTATCGCCAGTTATTGCTTATGGAATTCCGTTCGCAATCTTGATTATGGGATCGGTACAGGTAGAAAACCAGGTGACGCTCAAGATCCCATCATTTTTGATTTATCTAGGGAATGCTTCATACTCCATCTATTTAACTCATGGACTACTAATCAATACGATTGCTAAAATTTATCTTAAGGCTGTTGAAAAATTCATACCAACAGTATTAGGATCTGGGATTCTAAATTCAATTGTGGCAACAATCATCGTGGGGATGAGCATGGCGATCGGTTGTGTAATTCACGATCGGGTCGAACGACCATTGATGAAAAGATTAAATCATCAACGTCCGACTGCGGTGTAAGCTCAGATGCGATCTGGCTGGTGTAAGCTGTTTGACATTTAAAGTATGTCCGCCGTTAGTTAGATTGCTTGATTCGAGCTATGTTCTCTAGTTAGAGAATTTGGGCTAAAAATTGACGAGTCCGTTCTTCTTTGGGATGTTGAAAAAAGTCGATTGGATTGGCTTCTTCTACTAGCAAACCACTATCCATTAGCACAATTCGATCGGCGACTTCCCTGGCAAATCCCACCTCATGGGTAACGACTACCATCGTCATTCCCGATTCCGCCAAGGACTTCATCACCTCCAATACCTCCCGTACCATTTCGGGGTCTAAGGCGGAGGTGGGTTCGTCAAACAACATGATCTTCGGTTGCATTGCTAAAGCGCGGGCGATCGCGACCCGTTGCTGCTGTCCGCCGGATAATTGTCCTGGATACTTTCGTGCTTGGGTTAAGATTCCCACCCGTTCTAGTAACTGCATTGCTTCTGCTTCCGCCTGTGCCTTGGATCGTTTTCGCACCCACATCGGCGCGAGAGTGACGTTTTCGAGGACGGTAAGGTGAGGAAATAAATTAAACTGCTGAAACACCATCCCCACCTCTTGGCGAATTCGATCGATATGCTTGATATCGTCAGAAATCGTGATGCCATCGATCGTAATCGTCCCCTGTTGATAATCTTCTAAAGCATTAAATGTCCGAATTAAGGTCGATTTTCCCGATCCAGAAGGCCCCATAATCACCACAACTTCGCCGGGATAGACAGATAGACTCACACCACGGAGAACGTTAAATTGACCGTACCACTTATGAACGAGTTGAGCAACGATAATTGGAGCCGGAGGTGAAGGGTTTTGCATGGGAGGTGAGAGGAAAGTGGAACGGTAGGGTTAATGACAAATTGACGAGAATAATCTGGCTGATAGTAATAAGCAAACTAATAATTTGCAACCAGACGTGTTTGTCTTATTTGTAGATTATTGTGGGAAGTATAGGTATAGTTTAATTATAATTCCCCTCCCCATGTCGTTCCAAATTCAAAACACGGGTACTGCCTGCTTTCAAAGAGAACCGTTGACTGTCAGACTCCGCAATCTGATTCATGACTATCCCGAAGGGGTAGGGATTGTCAAAGAGTTAATCCAAAATGCTGATGATGCGGGTGCAAAGCGGATTCACATTACTTTTGACTGGAGACAACACACTTGTAATGGACTTCCAGACCCCAGAATGCAGGAGCTGATGGGTGCGGCGATGGTAGTTTACAATGATTCGACTTTTTCTGATGCGGATTTTGATAATATTCAAAGCTTGGGCGAAAGTGGCAAACGCGAGACGTTATGGAAGACGGGGCGATTTGGGGTAGGGTTTAACTCGGTTTATCATGTCACCGATTATCCTAGCTTTATCTCACGAGATCGGATTGTATTCTTCGATCCTCATGCTACCGCTATTCCAGGCACAAATGCTGGCGAACCTGGGCGCAGTTGGCTGTTAAGCGATGGGTGGTGGGATGCTCCTGAATTTATGGCTGTCTATGCGCCTGGTGGATTGGAGTTAGGGACGACTAATTTTAATGGTACGATTTTCCGGCTGCCCTTGCGAACTCCAGCGCAAGCAGAATGCAGCAAAATTCGGACTCAACCATTTTTACGGGAAAAGAATGTCGAGCCGTTATTAGCTGATTTGAGTCAGATGGGCGAAGAATTTTTAATCTTCCTCAAATCTGTAATTGAGATTGAGGTAAGATCGATCGAGAGTGATGGCACCATTCGTAAATTATTGAGCGTCACTACGACTAATGGCAGTGAAGTAATCGCGCAGCGAGAGCGACTGCAAGCAGCCTTAAAGCAGTCTCCCGCCGATTTTTGGCAGATGTGTCAAAACCGACCTTCGGAGCTGCCTAGCGTCTCCTATCGGCATCAGATTCAAACGATTACTCCCGAAAATACCATTACCTCCGATTGGCGGGTAGTTGGAATGCTGCGGGTAGACAGACAAGAGCAGTTATTAGGGATTATTAAAGAATTAGCCCAGCAACAGGAAAAAGCCGTACCTTGGGCGGGTGCAGCCGCAAGAATTTCGACACATAGTACCGACGGCAAAGAACGAGCTTTTATCGGGCGGACTTATTGCTTTTTGCCGCTATCTGAATCTGGCTTACCGATTCATATCAATGGCTTTTTCGATCTCGATTCTTCCCGGACTAAATTGACGAGTGGTAGTAATCTATCTGGGCGCGATGCAAATCGAGTGCAGTGGAATGAATTGCTAATTAAATATACAGTCGCTCACGCTTGTGCTAACTTAGTTCGAGATTTAGTTACCGATATTGGCGATACAGATCCACTCTATTTTTATAGTTTCTGGGCTGTTGATTCTGTCAAAGATATTGCACTAGAGCAACTATCAAAATATTTACTCAAACTATTAGACGATTTACGCATAATTAGAGCTACCCCTGCCGGAAAATGGTTTACACCTAGTGCTGTTAAGTTGCTAACTACAGGCAGAGAGAAACTTTTCGATCCGTTGAGTGCTGATGGTTTAATTTTCCCAAATCCACCGTTACCTGCTCGAATTACTTCAGCATTTACACAAGCAGAGATAGAGTTAAATTATTTCAGTCCATCAGATTTAAAACAACATCTAAAACAATCACAACCTTTAGGCTGTTCTCTGGAGAATGCACCATTACCTAGCTTACGACGGCGCGACTGGATTTATATTCTAATCGAACAATGTTTATGTTTGAATCTGGGTAATAATTTCCGTCAGCTTAAAGGTTTACCTTTAGCTTTATTATCAGATGGTTCTCTAGAAGTATTTGGCTATCAGCCCAAATCTCATATTTATACTGAAGATTCTGTCGTTAGAGAAATTTTTACTAAGGTACCTGAGTGGTTTCTTGATGAAGAGCTAATTGAAAAGTTTCCGATCTTAAATAAGTGTGATGAAGTTGTCGAGATGACTCCTACATTGGTATCAGAAAATCTATCGGAAGTAATTGATGAACAAGCAATTTGTACAGCCTTAAAACTAGGTGATTCTCGATCGCCAGAGTTACAGTGGTTGATTAAAGTCTATCAGTATTTTACTGACCTGAATGGAGATCTACCTAACGAACTCAAGCAGGTTCCAATAGTACCAGGTAGTGACGGCAATCTTTATCGAGGCGGTTTGATTGAAACGCCTTTGTTGTGCAACGATCTAGGTAGAGATGTAGCCATCAGCGAGATTGTTATCTTCTTTAATATTATATCCGTCGAAGCACCAGAAGCTCTACACCTCGCGATCGATAAATTCATCAAAAAGCATCCAGATCGATTTATCTGGAGATTCAATTCCCTAGATCTAATTAGTACTCTATCGACACGAGGAAATTCCCAGCTACCAACCTACTGTAATTACTATCATCAGCTTTTGGATTTGCTAGTAGGCGATCTCGGAGTCATTAAAAACAATGAAGCTGTCAAGAAAAATCTCCGTCAACTAAAGATTTATCCAACTACCAATAATGAGCTAGTCTCGCTAATCGACGAAAATATTTATCTATTAGGTACTGATGATTTACCCACGATCGATGGAGATTTACATCTGTTAAAATTGGGAGATAGTCAAACTTGGAAAGCCTTGTTTGATATGCTAGGAGTAAAAACACTCGATCGAGCTACCTTTATTCAAGATTTTATTATTCCTAACTATGAGAAGATTGGCAAGTGCGAACAATTAGTATCTCTAACTTGGATTCGTGAGAATTATGATGTTGCACTCAAAGAGATTAGAAAACGCGACTTGGAGGAAGCCAAAGAATTTAAGCAGCTAATAACTAATACTCCACTGGTATACTGTGATGATGGTTATTTACATTCGATTGCAAATATATACGATCCGAAGGAAGCAGTGATTAAGGATATTTTAGACGATCTTGCACCGATACCCGATCGCAGCTTTTACTCTAAAGAATCTGAAGATTTTAAGGACTCTGAAAACTGGCAAGATTGGCTAGATTTCTTTAGTAAGTTAGGAATGCTCAATGAGCTTAAACCACAAGATTTACTAGAATTTGTCTTTAAACTAATTGAACGATCTCAAAGAATTGGTGGTGATGGTGTTACAGAATCTTGCCTCAATATCCTCAAATATGTCAATACTCATTGGAGTAAATTAGAAAATGCAACGATTGATGATAGCGAAACTAAGTTAATTCATGCTCTTAAAGAATATGCTTGGCTCCCAGTTGCGATATCTGTCGATAGTTTACAAAAATATCCAGCCGCTCTGATTCCAGCAAATCGACTATACCCAGGTAGTCAAATAGCACTATGCGAGTATGGTTATTTAATTGCTAGTCAGCGTCCATTATTAGCGCAATCTATAGATCTAAAGCCAGAAGTAAAAAAGGCTTTAGGCTTAGAGTTTGGGGTGGATAAGTGGGAACAAGTCGTCGCTCATTTAGATAAACTAATCGCTCTGTGGGATAAAAGTAGATCCAATGAATTACCACTTTCAAGCAACTTCGATCTAGCCATCTACAAAGTATATGATTTTCTCGCAAGTCGGAGTATTATTAATCAGCATGGAAATTGGTTAAGAGAGCATTTCGAGGATATACCCTGTCTTTGGAATGGTACTGAATTTATACTGGCTAAAAACACTTTCCAGTCAGATATTAGTTACCTTAAACCTTGGCGCGTCCAACTTCAGGCAGACAAGCCAGAAATCCGCAAACTATTTGAAGTGCTAGGGCAAAAATTAACGCCTACAATTGATGATTATCTGGAGCTAGTAGACGAAATTGCTGAAGCTGCTGATGGGGAACCATTAGGTAAAGATGATGCTAAATGTACGATCGAATTATTACGCCGAATCGCCAATGAAATTGTCGCAAATCGATCGATCTTAGATGACTGGAATTTATCGCTATTAACCGAAGATGGCTATTTACTCGATGCAGAAGATGTCATCATTCCCGATGCTCCGTGGCGATTGGAGCGTATCCGCGAGATGGGGGTCGTTTCTATCCTCCATCCTCAAATATCGACCTTCCTCGCCCGTCTAGCCCAGGCTCCGTCGATGGCGATCGATGTCATCGAACAACCCCAAGGAAAGTTTAGTATCAGTCGCGACGCAGAATCGATCGATCTTTGTAATCGGTGGGCGAAAAATATTCGTTCGCGAGAATTTCATCATGGATTGTCACGATTGTTACGTCATCAAGACATCGAAGGAGATCTAAATCTAGATTGGCTAAATCGAGTTAGTATTATTCCCGCCGCCACAATTATTACCGATCTGTATTTACAGAATGAACGAATAGCCAGTGATGTATCTGGCGATTATTACTACGATCGTGAACAGTTTAAATTCTATCTACGGTGCGATTTAGACGATCGAGATATCATGCGAAATTACCTCGCCACTTGTCTAAATTTAGCAATTGGTAAACATCCTCTAAACGATCTACTTTCACTATTATCTATTCTTGATATCGAACCACATGCGATCGATCGAAAATTAAATAATCTCAGAATTCGTCAACTCGATACTCTCCCTGATTGGGAAAATAATAATATCCAAAGCGTCGGAGATAGTCTATACTCTAACAATTATCCAATTCCCCAAACCGAAATCGAGACAAACGAGTCGGAGGATTCACACGAAGATAATGACAGCACAGAAGTTAATCCCATTTTCAACTCCGCACAAGAATTAATAGCTCAACCAGATTATCTAGAATTAGTTGATGAACAAGAGGAAATAGAAGTCTCAATCAGACAAGCAAATTTAATAGAATATACTAGCTCCGAAGTCGATATACCAACGAACGGATCGACAAAATCCAAAGTCATGGAAACATCCTACGAACCTTATTTTCATAAAGAAAAGCGAGATGAAATTGACGAGCGAGGAATTGAAAAAGTAGTAGCATACGAAAAACAACAGGGAAGATTTCCCGAAGTCAAACCCCATAACAATCGTGGCTTTGACATCCTCTCTCGTAATGCTGATGGTGAAGCTGTCCGCACGATCGAGGTAAAATCTAAAGGTGGTAAGTGGGATAGTGTCTTAGTCAGTAAAGCTCAATTTGAAACCGCTTTAGAACGAAATACGAACTTTTGGCTTTATGTCGTCGAACGATCGTTAGACGATGATAATTATCAAATCTATCAGATTCAAAATCCTGCTCACAAAGTTCAGAAATTTGCCTACAAGAGTGATTGGATCGATATTGCAGAGAAAGCCGTATTCGATCGATCCGATCTGAAGACTACCCAGCAATCTAGCTCGAAAGCGATTCTCTCTCAGAGACGCTACGCGAACGAGATAGATAATAATGTAGCAACCCAAATAAAACAAGAGGAGCGAGTACTTCCACTTTCTACGCATATACAGAGTTATGGTGGTACCTATAAAGTTACTCTAATTAATAAAGCTGAAGGTCTAAATACAACTATTGATGTAGCTGATGATACCTATATTTTAGATGCAGCGGAAGAGCAAGGCATCGATCTACCTTATTCTTGTCGTGCTGGTGCTTGTGCGACTTGTGCTGGAAAAATTACTGCTGGAGAAATCGACCAATCAGACCAATCTTTCTTAGATGACGACCAAATTGAAGCTGGGTATGTTTTACTTTGTGTATCTTATCCTAAGTCTAATTGCACTATTGAGACACACTTAGAAGAAGCAGAGGAAGAGGAGCTACAAAAAGTATACGATCGACATATTCAAAAGCCTCAAGCAATGCAATCCGATCAATATGCATCAGTTCAAATTATAATGCAAAAGGAATTTGCCGAATTTCTTGATGAAAATAAGAAAGAGTTTTTACGAGACATG
>JBBRVB010000063.1:0-14009 GCA_038247275.1 Chroococcales cyanobacterium | reverse complement strand
TTTTTTTTCCAATTTTTGTGGGGTCTGGTCCGGGGGGGGGGTTTGCCCCCATAAAACCCCCCCCCCCACCGCCGCGCCCATCTGTACCGCTGTACCCTCTCGCCCCACTGAGGCAACAAATAGATGCGCCAGCGTCGTACCGACTAGCACCAATGGCACCATCCTCAGCGGAATCACCGCTTGAGGATCGTGAATTTCTTCGAGGATAAGATTATTGCCAGCTTCGACACTCCTGCCCAAATAATGATAAATTAGACCACTCAGCAGTCCACCCACGGGCAATAGCAGCAGCATCCACCCGTGAGACTCCCGCCAGCCCGTCGCCCATCCTAGGGCACTTAGCAGGGCGGCTGAGGACGTGCCAGTGAGGATACCAATTGTACCTCCAATTACTACTGGCACAGCCAGAGTCAGTGTACTCCATTTCACTAAATTGACACTCATCATCATAAATCCCCGCTATTTGTTCATTTTTGGACTGCTAAAAAACTGCACTAGGATGATTAGTCCCCAATAATGAGCAGATTTAGTCTCGATTGGGAATAATTATGAGACCGAAGCGGTAACATAGAGACTGGTATGAAAAAAAATCTGTTTTTACAGCACATTATCGCCATCAAACGATCGGCTTGGCTGATGAGCAGATTCAGAGTAAGCGCAGTCAAAACCACCTCTGTTGTCAGAAAATTGAGCATTTAGTAACTCAAATTCCCTATGATCGATCGAGTACTCAGTCAAAATTTCATCTAGATCGTGTTGAGTTTAGGAGCAATAAATTAAAATGCAATCACGCGCAGTCCGAGAAGGTTCAGTTGGATTGATGCTCATCGCTGGATTGGGGCTATTTGGGGCGATTTTCTTGTGGCTCAAAGGATTGGCACCAGGCACTCAGTCTTACAGTATTATCGCGCAATTTACGCAAGCACCAGGCATTCAGACGGGGGGAATAGTGAGATTCCGGGGCATTCGAGTTGGTAAAATTACTAAAATTGAACCTAGTGTCAATGGAGTTGCCGTGGTGATGCAAATGGACGCTCCCGATTTAATAATTCCTAAAGATGTGGCGGTGGAAGTCAGTCAAACTGGGTTAATTGGCGAACCAGTCATCGAAATTACTCCCCGCAATAATGTCACAATCGATACTGCTTCGCTAGCAAGAGCGACAGATTCTAAATGCGATGGCAATTTAATTCTTTGTAACAATGCTAAAGTTAACGGTCAAATCGGTGCGAATTTTAATGAGTTATTACAAAGAGCAACAAAATTAATCGATTTGTATAGTAATCCTGAATTGATCGTTAATCTCAATCGAACTCTAGTCAAAACTGGTAACGCCGCCCAAGACTTTTCGCGACTGAGTAAAAACCTCGATCGAGTCACTAATGATTTTTCCAAACTACCAAAAACTGTGGAAGCTGGACTAAATAACTTGTCAGTCAATGCTAATACTTTGACAAAATCATTCGATCGTACTAGTACAAAAATTGGTCAAAGTACTGAGAAGTTTAATGTGACTGCTGTCGAACTAAGTACTACTGCTGCTGAATATAAAAAGCTGGCAACATCTGTCAATAGTTTAGTTGTCGAAAATCGAAAAACTTTTGCATCTTCCCTGAATAACTTCGACAAACTGAGTGTCGATCTTCGCCAGACAGTAACTGCGATTAACCCCTCGATTATCAAGCTCAACACTACGCTATCAAAATTAAACTCAGATAAACTAACTAAAGATTTAGAGAGCGTTCTTAATAATGCCAATCAAACATCAATTAATCTCAAAAATATTACTGCTAATTTAAATAATCCCCAAACCCTAGTTACCTTACAACAAACATTAGATTCCGCTCGATCGACATTCCAAAATACTCAAAAAATCACTGCTGATTTAGACGATCTTACTGGTAGCCCTGAGTTTAGAAATAATTTGCGGAATCTCGTAAATGGCTTGGGCAAATTAGTCTCTTCCGCCGAGCAATTAGAACAGCAAGCTAAACTCGCCCAAACGATCGAGCCTTTAGGAAAATCGCTAAATAATCTCAGCCAACTACCAGATCGAAACACCGCAAGCACAGATTATTTTAGTCCTCAAACTAGAACCCGATTAACACCGGAATCTCAGCTCCAGAGAAATAGTCAACCACTCGATGATACTCCCAATCTAATTCCGATCCCAATTTCCAAAAATTAATTGTTAAAGTGTGTAGTTCCCAAAATTAGGAATGCACTGAATTCCAATTGTTAACTATTATTTTGTAATAACCAAATCCCACTATCTGTGACTCCCGAATCATCAGGAGTCACCAACAGGAAATGTAACCCGTGTACCAGCCGCTTCCGCGCCTCATAGAGTTTCGCTGCTTGACTGACTTCGCGATCGTTAAATGTCAGCATCACCCACCGATCTGCCAAACCTGCATCCAAAACTAACCCACCCGGATCGTCACCCAGATAATTGAGACTCACCGGCTCTGTTTCGGCAACCCACCGCGCCAACCGCATTGACTGTCTGCCCCCATAGATGATTACGCCAGGGATCGCTACATTCGCGCCTAGCCCCCAATGCGGCGGTAATAAATAGTCCGGCATCGAGACGATCGGGATCGGTCGATCGTGAAAATCTGCGACCAATTGTCCGGCGGTGAGCGTCACAAATTGCCACTTATCCCCGACTAAATCATCGGGAATCGGTAATGGTGGCGGTGACTCGATCGCCAGTGGTTGATAATTAGGATTACGATAACTTTGTGCCTGCTGTTGCAATAACTTTTTCAGAGCAACTGTCCGCCGCGTTGCTACGACTTCAATCCCTAATTTTTCACTAGCAGTCTGAATCAATCCCCAACTTTGAGGGCGAAAAACTTGAATCAATTTTGGTAACTCATCAGATGTGGCTAACTTTAATTGTGTGGCAATCCATTCAGCATTTACCTGCTTTTGGGGACAAATAGCCGTATGATACCAACCCCCATCCGCCGCACAAATAACTAATTCCCAGAGAGTTTCTCCCTGTTCATTTTGCTGAGGACGACTCGAAATATCTGCTTGCCAAATAGCCATTTAGGGGAGTAGAGGATAGGGAATAGAGATTGCGTTAAACTAAACCTTGTTCAAAACCTTATACCAAGCATGGAAATTACCTGGCGATCGGTCAAAACTTACACTGATATTTTCTATCATAAAGCCGATGGCATCGCAAAAGTGACCATCAATCGTCCTGAAAAGCGAAATGCCTTTCGTCCGCAGACGGTATTTGAGATGTACGACGCTTTTTGCGATGCGCGGGAAGATACGAGTATTGGCGTGGTATTGCTCACAGGTGCGGGACCGCATACGGATGGTAAATATGCCTTCTGTTCTGGTGGCGACCAATCTGTGCGCGGACATGGCGGATATCAGGGCGCAGACGGGATTCCGCGTCTAAACGTACTGGATCTCCAAAGGTTGATTCGATCGATGCCCAAGCCGGTAATTGCCCTAGTTGCGGGTTATGCGATCGGGGGTGGGCATGTCTTACACTTGATTTGCGATCTGACTATTGCTGCGGACAATGCGATCTTCGGACAAACCGGACCAAAAGTCGGTAGTTTTGATGGTGGGTTTGGAGCGAGTTATTTAGCGCGAATTGTCGGGCAAAAGAAGGCGCGGGAAATCTGGTATCTATGTCGTCAATACGATGCTCAAGCAGCACTAGATATGGGCTTGATCAATTGTGTTGTCCCTGTTGACAGATTGGAAGCAGAAGGGATCGAATGGGCGCAAGAGATCCTCGCCAAAAGTCCGATCGCGATTCGTTGTCTCAAAGCCGCTCTCAATGCCGATTGTGATGGGCAAGCTGGCTTGCAAGAATTGGCTGGCAATGCCACCCTACTCTACTATATGACCGAAGAAGGTGCCGAAGGTAAGCAAGCCTTCCTTGAAAAACGCCAGCCCAATTTTCGGCAGTATCCCTGGTTGCCATAAATTAACAACAGCTGATTAGGTTGACAATCTGGATATTTTAAAGTTAGCAGCGTAATTTTAAAATATCCACCCATTCATCAATGATAGAAAGCCAATTATTTAGCTGGAACCTGTTCTCTCGATCGCATTCTTTGTAATCTTATTTCTTGCTCGGCAACTTGCTGTTTGAGCAGTTCGAGTTGAGTTTGGGCAATTTGTTTTTGAGATTCGAGTATTTGTGTTTCGGATTTCAATTTTGCCATGCGCGCATTGTGATCGTCGGTGCGCCCTGGTTGATAGGTAATACCCAAGTAGATAGTTGTATTTCTACCATCGATCGTATTTAGAGCTGCACCTAAATTTAGTCCAAAGTCATTTTCGGTATTAACCGGATTTTGAATCACGGGACTAAGTGGGATGGCAGGATAATTAATACTTTGGCTATTGCTTTGCCCATTTTGGCTGTTGCTATTTTGAGGATTAGCTTGAATAACTGAGTTCTGAAATCCGCCAGTATCAGTAACAGTCGCAGTGGAGTTGGTGGTAGTTTGTGCTTGACTGATATCAGCTCCAATCAGTAATCCAGAGATAAGTAATGTAGCTGTTGATAAATATTTGGCGATCATAATCAGCTCGATCGAGATGTTGAGTGAGTGGATACACCCAATCTTAACTTACACATGACTTACCGATATGAGCTATATGTCTCTACTTGAAAAGCAAGGTAATGGGTATCGATCGATCGTCCCATTACCTTTTTACCAAAGCGCAGGGAATTCAATCCCCCACCTTTAGGTGAATTGTTTTCAGACAGTTGCTCAAATTCCCTGCCTAAAAACTTCGCGCTCTTTTCGCTGTCAACTGTCTGTCTTGTCTCGCTCAATCTGGAGGGAACCTCCAGGGCGCGAGCCGCAACTGTCAACTGTCAACTGTCAACTGTTACCTCTATCCCAAAACGCGATCGATGCGTGGTACCGCCAATTGATGTTGGTGTAAGAGCAGCACGGACTGAATCAGATCGGGGCCATGAACTTCGCCAGTAAGGGCAGCACGGAGACTTTGCATCACGACACCCTTTTTGACGTTTTGCTCTTTTGTGACCTGTTTGATTAGCTCCTGGGCTGCGCTCTCGCTCAATTCGGGCTGGGATTGCAGTGCCGATCGCAGACTAGTCAGTACTTCTTTGGCACCTGGTTGGGTGACTTTAGCAGTAGCTTCTTCATTAAGCGTAACGGTATCGGTAAAAAATGTCCGACTAATTTCGACGCATTCATCCAGCCGCGCTAAACTCGCACCAATGAGACTAGTCAGCCGGAGCAACCATTCGCGATCTGCTGCGGGATCGAATTGGAAACCCGCAGCTTGCCAGTAGGGAATTAAGGCAGGTAATAGCTGCTCGGCGGGCATGGCGTGGATATACTGGCTATTGATCCAATTGAGTTTATCCCAATCAAATTTGCCCCCAGCTTTGTGTACTCGATCGAAATCAAACTGTTGAGCCGCTGCATCGAGCGCAAATAACTCCTCGGCATCTGGAGACGACCAACCCAAGAGCATCATATAATTGACTAGTGCTGGTGCCACATAGCCCATCTGTTTGAAATCATCGATCGAAGTTACCCCATCGCGTTTGGAGAGTTTCTTGCCTTCCTCACTCAAAATCAGCGGTGTATGAGCAAATTCGGGCACTTTGACACCCAATCCTTCATACAACAAGATTTGTTTGGCAGTATTGGCGATATGATCCTCACCACGAATGACGTGAGTAATCAGCATATCGATATCATCGACGACTACCGCCAAATTATACAGCGGCTGACCCAGTTCGTGTTCGTCAGCAGCGCGGGAGATTACCATATCCCCACCCAAGTCGCTACCTTTCCAAGTAACTGTATCCCTTACTAAATCTACCCAGCTAATCTCGCGATCGTCTTCTATCTTAAATCTAATTACCGGACGACGACCTTCCGCGATAAACTCAGCTTCCTGTTCGGGGGTAAGATGGCGGTGGCGGTTGTCATAGCGAGGTGCTTGATGGTTTGCTTCTTGTGCGGCGCGCAGCTCTTCGAGTTCCTCTGTGCTGGTATAGCAGCGATAAGCACTCCCATTATCTAATAAAGTTTGAATCGACTGACGATATAAATCTAATCGTTGAGATTGAAATAATGGCCCTTCATCCCAATTTAAACCCAACCACTGCATCCCATCGAGGATATTTTGGGTGTATTCAGGTTTGGAGCGTTCTGTATCTGTATCTTCAACGCGAAGGATAAATGTTCCCCCATAGTGATGGGCAAATAACCAGTTGAAGACGGCGGTGCGGGCGGTGCCGATATGTAAGTTACCAGTGGGACTAGGAGCGATGCGAACTCTGACTGTCACGGCTAATTATTTTGAGCGGTACATCTTTGATTGTAAATGGTTCCACCTGTGGAGAGCATCTTTTTGGGAGGGGAATGGGTAATGGGTAAGACATGCCTTGACTTCCCAAGCTGATTCCATAAAAATAGACATCCTCAACTTGAGAATGCCTTTTAACGCACAGTTTTAGTTCGGTTGTAGTTTTCAAGAGCCATTTACTTGGCAGTAAACGGCTCTCACAAATCCTCGCTTAACCTAGCGGAAACCGACAGCAGCCTGCCATACGAAGGCTAAAGCTAGAAATAATACTGGGATGATTGGCAGAACATCTACTAATGGATCGAAGATGGCGTATGCTTCTGGCAATTTGGCAATTAGGAGTGCTGCGTCCATATTTTGTTAGTCCTTGTTTCCAACACGGTTGTGATCGTTAATAGATATTTTACCATGCCTGGAGTCGAGGAGGTAGGAACGATACTCAGTATCTATGTTGCGATCGCTGTCAATAATCACGAATGCAATGCCTAAATTTGATGATGTCAAACCAATCGTCAAGCTTTAGCCAGTGGCAAGTTTGACGATCGATCTAATTACACTGGTAAGGTGGTAGTGAAAATTGTCCAAATGAGTCCCTCAGCGATGGATCGATCGACTAAATCTACTAAAGACTACTGATGAGCATATTCTAAATCCTTAGCTACCGCCGAGATCGCGAAAGGGTGAGGTTCGTCTTCCCCTACAATGACTAGTTGTTGGCAAGGGATCTTATCCGATAAAATAGAACTAGCCATCATGCCAGTATGAATTTCTAAATAACTGTAACTAGGGGCTTCAAATATTAGTCGTTGTCCGGGAAAAACAACTCGCTCAAAGTACCAGTTATGAACATTGGTAATCCGGGCAACTTGGATTTGGCTGGTACTGTTGACATAACAGCAGCAGATTTCATCCGCATTGTCTTGGGGTAATGGATCGAGAATATGAGCCATAATAATCTATTTCACCTGGTGCCCAGAGAAAGATCGACACCATCAAGGTATCACCCCTATTTAGAGAGAAGCTGTAAACTTTACTACTTTTCGAGCTTGCTGGGGATCGCTAACTCGATCGATAACTAATAACACCGCTAGAGTGTGGCACCAATCTCTGTTTGAGCCTACCTTTCCACCGAAATTTTGTGTAAAGTTATATTAAAGGTATTAATAAACCTCCTCAGTTGAGATCGACTCACTGCCTGTCGATCGACTCAATCGGCGGCTACCTATTGAAATCAAACTATATATTTAAATATTAATCGGAGTCTGACTCCCCCTAGTCCCGATCCCATACTTCCCCATTATGACCACAAAGATTCTCTACTGTCGCCTTCCTTGTAATCCAATCTTCCCGATCGGGGTGGTATATTTATCAGACCACGTTCACAAGCAGTTTCCGGCTGTCGAGCAACGGATCTTTGACTTGGGGACAGTCCCACCACTGGATTATGCTAAAGCACTCGATACCGCGATCGACCAATTTCAGCCAGACTTATTAGTTTATTCCTGGCGGGATATCCAAATCTATGCACCCGTCGGCGGACGTGGTGGCAATCCGCTCCAGAACTCCTTTGAAGTCTTCTACGATCGCAACCCCCTCAAAAAGCTGCGCGGCGCACTCGGTGGGGCACGAATGCTCAAAAGTCACTATACCGAATTGTGGCGGAATATGTCCCTGATTAAACGCGGACTAAAGCGTGCCAAGAAATACAACCCCGCAACTCAATTAGTCGTCGGTGGGGGAGCTGTGAGCGTCTTCTACGAGCAGCTATCCAAAAGTTTACCAAAAGGTGCGATCGTCTCGATCGGCGAAGGTGAAGCCCTATTAGAGAAGTTAATCAAAGCTGAAGATCTCACCCACGAACGCTGCTATATCGTCGGCGAAGCACCCCGCAAGGGATTAGTCCACGAACCACCAGCCCCGATCGAAAAGACAGCATGTAACTACAATTATATCGAGACGATTTGGCCGGAATTTAGCTACTACCTCCAAGATCGGGATTTCTATGTCGGTGTACAGACAAAGCGCGGTTGTCCGCACAACTGTTGTTACTGCGTTTATACCGTCATTGAAGGTAAGCAGGTACGGATTAATCCGGCTGATGAAGTCGTCGCTGAAATGCGGCAACTTTACGATCGCGGGATTCGGAATTTCTGGTTTACAGATGCTCAGTTTATCCCAGCTCGACGGTATATCGACGACGCGATCGAGTTACTCCAAAAAATCGTCGCGAGTGGGATGGAAGATATCAAATGGGCGGCGTATATTCGCGCCGACAATCTCACTCCCGAACTGTGCGAACTGATGGTCAAAACGGGAATGAACTATTTTGAAATCGGGATTACCAGCGGATCTCAGGAATTAGTTCGGAAGATGCGGATGGGTTACAATCTCCGCACTGTCCTCCAAAACTGTCGCGATCTCAAGGCGGCGGGATTTGAAGATATGGTATCGATCAATTACTCATTTAATGTGATCGACGAACGCTTTGAAACTATTCGCCAAACGATCGCCTATCATCGCGAAATGGAGAAGATTTTCGGTGCGGATAAAGTCGAACCAGCGATCTTCTTTATCGGTTTACAACCGCATACACATTTAGAAGAATACGCCTTCAAAAATAATGTGATTAAACCTGGCTACAACCCAATGAGTCACATGCCTTGGGTTGCCAAAAAACTGCTCTGGAATCCCGAACCGTTAGGTTCATTCTTTGGTGAAGTTTGTCTTCAAGCCTTCCGCGACAATCCTAATGATTTTGGGCGGGAAGTAATGAATATTCTCGAAGCACGATTGGGTAAATCGGAGCTAGAAGCAGCTCTAACTGCACCTGTAGAGGTCAAACAGTTAGCGAAGGTTTAGCTAAGTGGAGTAGGAGCTTTAGACTTTGGGTGGGCAATGCTCACCCAAGATCGGATCTGGGCGAGATGTAAAGTTGAGATTGGTGGGTTTCGATATCTTACCCAGCCTACGATTTTCGGTGGGAATTCAACCGCCCCAGTCTAGATTATAAATACCTCGCCGAACGTGATGATGAAAACTAGAAAATTGCCAATCTTTTGGTGTGCCAACTAACCGATGCCTGACTGGATTGTAATGTATATAATTAAAATGATGAAGAAAGTCGAAATCGTCTTGAATTTGATGTTCCCAAAAGCGACGTTGCCAAATGGCTTGTTCTCGCTTATCAAATCTCGATGCAGATAATTCGCCATGATACTGTTGTTGACAGCGGCGAGTAAAATAACTTTTCAGTAGTCGCCAACGGGTTGAGAAGTCATTACCCCTCTTCTATCACTCTGGAAGATCTAAAATCACATTCGATCGATAGAACTGGCTGTACTCAATCGATCGATAGATTAGTTACTAACAGCTTCAATTTTCACCCACCCCAATTCTAAAATGTTAGGAAATCGACCTCGAAACCCAATCAGGAAGCTAAATAGTGAGCTTTACTAATTTCACCCTTTAGCGAGAGTGACAAATGAGGGATATGCCAAGAGTCTTAATTGCTACTAGTCTGCTGCCATTGATATAGCAAATCGTTCGCTACTTGAGCCTCTGGAGTATTACCTTGTCTTTGGGCGATTTTGGCTGCTTGTTGCAGATCGGCGATGCCACCAGCGAGATCTTTTAAGTAGGTATGCTTGAGTACCCCGCGATTATAGTAGGCATTCGCATTCATGGGTTTGAGCGCAATGGCACGATTGTAGTCGGCTAACGCACCCGGATAATCTTGGAGATTGGTTGTTTTGAGATTACCGCGATTGGTATAGGCAGCATCATAAGTGGGCTTGAGTCGAATGGCACGATTGTAGTCGGCTAGTGCGCCCGGATAATCTTGGAGCTTAGTTGCTTTGAGCAAGCCGCGATTGTAATAAGCATTGGCACTTTTAGGGTTAGTTTTAATCACCCGATTGTAATCAGCTAAGGCACCCTGGTAGTCTCCTCGCTTGTACTTCTGTATCGCTGAGGAAAAGCGATCTCCAGTACCTTGTCGATAAATTCTAGCAAGCATCGGATTTGGGTTTGGCGTGGGAGCCACTTCCAGCGCACTCTTAGCAACTGCGATCGTCTGAAATGGTATAGTAGCCGCGAACCCAATTATTCCTGCCCATAGCGAGATTCTAGACAACATATATAGTGCAATTAGTTTGGGATGGTATTAATAATAATCGGGATTGTCACCGGATACAATCCAGAATTATTTACAGGTATCGACTGAATGACATTTAGACAGATGAAAACTTCTAAACAGCACATCCTGGGATTATATACAGGATTAGATCGCGGTAGATTCGAGTTGGTACGATCGATGATGTCTGAAGATTTTATCACTCATTTAGTCAGGATGTCCGTAACTCTCGATCGATCGGCATTTATCCTGTTTGGGTTAGAATTTAGACAAGCTTTCCCCGCTGGTTGTCATCAGTTTGATGCCGACTTGTGCAATTATGTCTACAGCATGGGTAATTACAACCCAAACGATTGGAACATGAAGGGTTATAATCGCTGTGAAAAGTCGAACCTGTAAGTTAGCGGCTGCTGTCATCTGCTCGTCAAATCCTCCTACCCGATGCCCCACCAGTCTACCAAAAAATATCCGATCCTCAAACATTGGTTAACAACTGGCTCAGTCGCCTTTGTCGCTAGTTGTGGTTGTAGTTTACCCTTTACTCAGAATCTCTCTCAGTCCGCACTCATTGGGTTGGCAACTATACCAGGAGTAGCAGCTAGTCGGATATTTAGCTTTCGTCAACGCCATCAGCAGGTGAATCGTCAACTAGAGCGGGGAAAACTGCGGTTAAATGAGTTGCAGCACCGAGGAAAAATGCTCGACAAACAGTTGCAGATCGGGGAAAAGGATTGCCAAGCGATCGAAATTCAGGTCGCACAATTACAGAGTTTAGCAGCTAATTTGAACGATCGAATTAAGCTCGATCGCCAGCAACACCAGGATCTAGAACAACAATTAGCATCTCTTACTCTTTATGCTCAGGAGCAACAAAGTTTTGCAACTAAGCTCGATCGCAAGATCCAGGAAAAACAAGCACGCAGTCTCGAAGTAGATACTAAATTTAATAGTCTCAAGGTAGAAGTAGCTCAACTTCAAGTAGCTAAGTTACACCTACTTAGCGAAATCGATCGAGCAAAAATATCACAGATCGATATTCAAAATGCAATTACACAATGTGCGATAACTAAACAAGAGTTGGTAATCAAAATCCAGCAATTGCAGGAGCAACAGGATGTAGATCGTGATAATCTCGATCGATCGATCGCCCAACAACAGCAACTAAGCTATGAACTTGATGCGATAATTATCGATCGGCAACAAACTCAGCAACATCTGGTAGCAGAACTCGATCGATTAGCAGATATCGTGGCTACAAGATCGGCAGAATCGATCGATCGCGATCGGGAATTAGGACTAGTACAACAGCAATTAAGTCAAGCAGAATCAGCCCTAATAGTTAAGCAATCAAAATCAGATGAGTTAGCCGCAGAGATATTAGTTCAGAATGACGAGATCGAGTCATCAGCAGATTATCTGGCTCAGAAGCTTCAGCAACGAGAACTAAAAATAGCTCAATTAGAATTGAGTAGTAGGCAGGCTGAATTAGATAATTTAGATCTAAAAATTCAGGCTAAACGCCAAGAGATTGATGATATCGATCTAGAGGACATCCTCCAAATATTCGAGCCAAAGCCACCAATTGTCGATCGCGATCTCGAATCGATCGATTTAGCCGCAGCATGGCATACAAAATTTATTGATAATCCCCATTTAGCGATTTTACAACATATCGAAAAACATGGGATAATAACCGAAGCCGAAGCGAGTAGGAAACTCGGAAACACTCGATCGGTCAGACAATTTGCCAATAAATTAGAAGAATACACTCCAGATCTCCCCTTCTCAATCAGAGTAGAATCTTCACCTAAAGGTAATCGCTACATCAAAGAAAATCAGAACTAACAGTATTGCGATGAGTCCTTACCAAGACGACAACTTTTCCAAAGCATATACAACCGCTCTTTATCAGACGAAGGGAACCGTTAGTATTAACGTTAAAGTCAAGAGCGATGAGAATTTAGAAGTCGATCTATTATTTGTTAGTAACCTGGAAAGTCAAGCATGGGCAACAGAATACCTGGGGCTATTCGATGAATTAATGCAAGTTCATCCTACCATCTTTATCGAGCATTATAGTGGGTGGTTGAAGCCAGAGCATATTAGTAGATGCCTGACTAGACGAGATTTATATATCAGCGGTGAGCGGCGAGAATGTCAAAAACGTAAAGAACTATTTACAGATGCCCAAAAACCCTTCACTTGGATGCTGACAACCGGATGCTCTCAAGAAATCCTCCAATCTCACTGGGCGAGAGCCGATACAGAATTGGGCGCAGGCGTGTATCGCATCGCTCCCGGATTGGGGATTGGGATCGTGGTAATTCGGGAACTTCCAGAAACGCCAGCAACCTTATGGTTGAGAGGGCTAGGTAAAGATAAAATCCTCACCAAAGCATTTGCAAATATTAGCCAATTGCCAGTGACGAAAAGAGAGAGAAATGATATCGTAGAAGTGTGTATTAAGCACTTCAAATATCTGAGTGAAAAGTCTTCAGCAAGTGGACTAACGCAGGAGGAAGAGGATTTTATGAAGACAATGCAAGAAATCGATACTCTCTACCGAGCGGAGATGAGTCGGGCTAGGCTCGAAGGGCAACTACAAGGCGAACGCGAGGGCGAACTGAAAGGACAGCAGGAGCTGGTGTTACGCCTGTTGAAGCGACGAGTGGGGAATTTGTCCATCGAGTTAGAAACCAAAGTTAGAGCGTTACCACTGGAGCGATTGGAGGCGTTTGGTGAGGCATTATTAGATTTTACACAGATGGAAGATGCGATCGCCTGGTTCGATCTTGGGTAGTTGGGTTTAATTCTTCAACCCAACCTACAGATCTCAAGTAGTTAGATTCGATCGAGAAGCGTTATTTTACCGTTAATGTGGGAAATCTAGAGATATTGGCTTAAATCTGTATGTATGACAATATCTCTAGATATCGCAAAAGAACGTATTTTGGAAATGTATCAAAAGGTTGATACTAATAGTAAATATTATGGTCGCCTACTTAACTGGTACAGTCTGGGAGTGTGGCATTATGGAATCGGTATCAGTAACAATTTAATTTTTGACACTGCTTCCTTGGCATTATTCGATCGATTAGATTTAAATATTCGACTAGTACCAAATGTTCAAAGTTTTAGTCCATCTGAAACTATCGATCGCTTGTGCGCCGCAATTTTATGTTTTCACAATTGGGACTATGGCTTATTAGGTTGGAATTGTGAGCATTTGGCACGACTAGTGGCAACAGACAAAGCTATATCCTACGAAGTAAAAAAACTCCCATTCCCGATCCCTCAATTAAATCATGACGGCTGGCATCCTCTCGCAAGCAGGTTACTAAATGAGTATCGAGAATCACATCATGACTGGTTTGCTGAAATGCTGTTTTAATAATTCTGGGTCTTCAGTACTTAGTATGCTGATTTACGGCTCAAATCATTGACTGGCAAGGAATTGACCCTAAAATGAATTGTTATTAGATTTTTTTGAGATTTTTGGCTTGCCACCAGGGGTTTGGGGCGTTTAAGCTGTGATTAG
>JBBRVB010000062.1:0-14128 GCA_038247275.1 Chroococcales cyanobacterium | reverse complement strand
CTGTAGAATCAGCCATTAAACAAATTGGTCGTCGCATCAAAATTTCTGGAGCACAATGGAATGAGCGAAATGTGCCACAGGTTTTGGCGCATCGAGTAGCTTATTTGAATGGAATGATTTGTTTTAGTCTGAAGACCGCAGCTTAAATTATCGTAAGTATAAATACTCAGTGCAAAAGTGTTATGCTCCCGCTTGAAACCCACGCCTTTACTGAGGCGGTTTTGTGTAGGGGCAAGAATTACTTTAGGGCAGATGGCAATACCACCATTATTGAGAACCGAGGTGAATTAAATATCGATTCAACAAAAATTAAAGGAGTCCCGCACTTTATTGCCAATCAAATCGCCCATGTGGTCGAAGATTTTCTGGGCAAACAGATCGAACCGAATCTCATCCAGATGAGTGGTGGTGTGCGTCTTTATCTAGAACAGGAAGCTAAAGCAGCAAAAGTCGAGCAGGAATTGCCACTTTGATGCTAGAGATCGATCGTTTCCTCGCAACTTCCTCACATTGTTCTCGTACTCTTAAAGGTGTGAGGATAAAAGATGCTCTTTCGCTAGCGACTGCACCAACAAATGACAAAATTTGGAGCAATATGATTATGTCTACTACCCAAGAAGATCGAGATGCAACCCTGAGTGATGTTAAACAGGCAACTCAAGCACTGGTTAATGCCCTTCAGAGTCTAGCTCAGGCAAAGATCCACTCTACAACCGATCTGACCCAAGAAGCTTATCAAAATATCGAACATTCAGTCCAGACACTGCGATCGGAAGCCGACCATAGTTGGCAAAATACCACCGATCGAGTGGAAGATATCGATCGGCGGATGACTAAAGCTGCCAAAGCTGCCTGGGAAGCTCTCACAGCCCCTTCCTCAGACTATGACGATTCTGAACCATAACTGATATAGTTCGAGTCTCGCACAACTCGAAAGTTGGAGTGTCTGCTAGGTGGACACTCTAACTTTTGTCTGAGTAGATCTTAGCGGTCAATTACTATACCACGGCACCTTGCTGCTCTCGTGTAACTTACGGCTCGATCTCGCTCGTGGTTTGTCCTTGAACGACCAATACAGAGCAGGGCGCATGGTGGAGTACATAATTGCTGACACTGCCCATAATTAGTTCACTCACGCCAGTCCGACCATGACGACCGACGAGAATTAGCTCGGCTCCCCAAGTGCTAGCAATGTCACAAATCACCCGACCTGGAGCACCAAGCTTCTGCATAAATTCAACCTTTAAACTGACAGCTCTTGCTTGTTTAGCAAGCGATTGTAAAAACTTTAAACCATCTTCTTCCACCTGCTGCCATTGCCGAGAATACTGTGTGACAGCAGCCTCATTTAGTGGTGCGTAAACGGTGTCTGTAGGTGGATATAAATATCCATCTTCAAATGCTGAGAAGACATTCAACAGCAGTAGCTCGGCATCTGTCGCTGTTGCTAACTCTAATGCTCGATCGAATACAAGCTGACTCATTTCCGATCGATCTATAGCAACCAAAATCTTTTGAAACATAGAAAACACTCCTCCCGATCGAGATCGAGAATATGAACGATTATCTGGATCTGGAACAACACATTTATACAGTTAATTGTAAGAAAACAGTTTGAGGAACTCGTGAGGGGAAAATCAGGCTCTCAAAGGATTTCTAGATAATATGTTTAGTCCTCAGCCTTTAAAGTTTGCGAGGGTAGGCAATGAACTCGGATTCAAGCCCTTGCTTTAACGGCATCCCAGTCGATTCTCTTGCCGATTGGAGCTGCTGACCACGATCGATCCCTATCTGTCGAAAAAAAGCCAAAATATCGACATGTTTTACCAACGTGTCGAAAAAAGGCTAAAATATCGACATGTTTTATCGACGTGTCGATTCGATCGACATATCATCATGGTTGATTTTTCTCCAGACAGACCCTACAACGACTTACCTTTATTACCGCCACCTGGGGACATTGAGACGAAAGTAGTTTTGAAAGCCTGTATTGAAGCTCGTGCAGCGGTAGCAGAGCTAAAACATTGTGGTGGCTTGATTCCTAATCAAGCGATGCTGATTAACACGATTCCAGTCCTAGAAGCTCAAGCTAGTTCAGCGATCGAAAATATCGTCACTACAGCCGATCGATTATTCCAGTTTGTCAGTACGCCAGAGGCTGAGATGGATGGTGCAACTAAAGAAGCACTCCGCTATAGCAGAGCTTTATCCTCTGGTTTCCAGTCAATCCAAACTCGACCGCTGACCAAACAGACAGCAATTGAAGTTTGCTCAACGATCAAAGGGGTTGATATGGAGATTCGCCGCACGCCTGGGACTGCACTCATTGAGGCTAATAGCGGACAAATAATTTATACGCCGCCTGAAACAGAGGCGGTTTTACAATCAAAACTTACCAACTGGGAGAAATTTATCCATCAAGCAACAGAATACGACCCACTGGTGCGGCTAGCGGTGATGCACTATCAGTTTGAGGCGATTCATCCGTTTACAGATGGCAATGGGCGGACGGGGCGGATTCTCAATATTCTGTTTTTGGTAGATATGGGTTTGCTAGAGATTCCGGTCCTATATCTTAGTCGATATATTATTCAGCACAAGCAGGATTATTATCAGTATTTGAATCGGGTTACGGCGCAGGGCGATTGGCAGTGCTGGATTTTGTTTATGCTGAATGCAGTTCTAGAAACAGCACGGTGGACAACGCAGAAGATTCAATCGATTCGTCAATTGATGGAGATTACGGCAGACTATGTAAGGGAGACTCGCCCGAAGGTGTATAACCGCGATCTGCTCGATCTGATTTTTATTCAGCCTTATTGTCGAATTACCAATGTTGTTGATGCTAAAATTGCTCACCGCCAAACTGCGGCCAATTATCTGAAGGAGCTTTGTGAGATTGGAGTGTTGGCGGAAGCTAAAATCGGGCGGGAGAAGCTGTTTATTCATCCTCGATTTCTCCAATTGTTGACGGCAGATAATCATACTGTTTATCCATATGAAAGAGATAAATAACAGTCGATCGACATCCAAAATAGGTGAGATTTATCAAAGAGATCTACTTGGTACGAAATGTGGGCATAGTGAAGTACGGAATCTTATTCTGATAAGAGAAAATGAAAAAAACAATCTACTTTACCTCCCAATAAAAAGCTCCTAACCTTGGAGCAAATTTAGTAGAAGAATCAATTAAAGCTGTTTCTGAATTAAGAGATGAATTTATTCTCAATAACTCCGATACAATTGCTAAAGCTGATAGTGAAAACATACAATTTGTGACGTGGCAAAATGACAATTATATCATTGCAATTATTCAATTAAATTATTATCTGAAATAGGTATGAAGTTAGAAGAAGTAGAGATCTTTGAGTTTAAATCCATCATCAAAGAGAGAATTGTAATACCTAGCAATCAATTATGCCTGGTTGGTAAAAATGAAAGTGGAAAATCTAGTATAATTCAAGCAATAAGTTGTCTGGATATATTAGGAGACAATTTCACATCAAAACTCCTGAACAAAGCCTCGTTAAAATATCCAGATGGAATGCCAGTCATCTCAGGCATTTTTAAGTTAGAGAAACAAGAATATTCAAAAATATTAGAAGTTTTATCAGGATTGATTTCAAATTCAATATTATTAGAGCTGCCAAGTGAATCTGATGACTCATGGATGCAAATAAAAAGATGGGGTATTGGTATTTTTAATATTTCAGTTGATTTAACTGATAAAAATACTTATAAACTCAAGTTGTCTGACAAGATAAAGGAAAAAGCAAAATTTTACACTTTACTTTACGACGAAACTTATCCTATAATTGAATATTTTGAGAGAGAAGAGCTACTTATAGAGCCAGCAACCTCCAAGGACTTACTAGGTAATAATAAAAAGTTTGAGACTTTCAGAAGATTACTGAAAATAGGAGGATGTGATGACTTTAATCGACTCAAAACTGATGATAGTAGTTTTTTGTCAACATTAATTTCCAAAATAGAAAGCAATCTAAACCGTATATTTGAAAAGCATTACAAACAAGACAAAAGCATTAAAATTAAACTCCAAACTGTATCTGGCGATAAGCTATGTCTGATAATTCAAGATGGTACAGGAGAGAGCTTTTTAATTAATGAAAGAAGCCCTGGGTTTCAATATTATTTCTCATTCTTGACAAACAAACTTTATTCTCAGTCGGTTAATGAAGGGAAAATACAATCTTCTTACTGGATGAACCAGGAAATAATCTTCATCCTCAAGGAGCAAAAGATTTACTAAAGTCGTTCGATGAAATATCTAAAAACTCTCAGATTATTTTCACAACACACAATCCTTTTTTAGCCGTAAGGAATTGTGTGGATTCATTAGTGTTTGTCAATAAGGATTCCAGTCAAGGGACAAAAGCTAACAAGAAGACATTTCTAAATAAATATCAAATCCTAAGAAAGGAATTGGGAATAATGCTAAATGATAGCTTCTTGATTGGTGATATTAACTTGATTGTAGAAGGGAATACCGAAAAATTAGCATTCCATAGATTATTTTCTTTTGAAAAATATCAAGAATTGGAATGGGTTAACATATATAATGCCGATGGAGTACCTAACATACCCCAAGCTATCAACTATCTAGGATTTAGAAATCTCAATTTGTCAGGAATAGTAATTCTAGATAGTGATGAAGAAGCTGAGAAAATCAAAGCAATAGCACAGTACAAGAATAACATCAGTCAGGATAATTGGGAGAAAATTGAAATAAATAGTGTTTTTAATGATAAAAAGAAGAGAACATTTGAGGATTTATTTCCACAGAATTTGTATGTGGAAGCCTTTAATCAATATTGCCATTCGCTAAGTAGTTTAGATGTTTTTGAAACAGGCTATCAAGATTTGTCAATCATCAAAAAAATAGTTGAGCCAATAATTGATGCTGTCAGCAAGCATTATAAATCATTTCTAGCTTCTGACAGTAAATCGACAATTGCCAAGCAAGATGTAATCAGAATTTTACTTGATAATATCGAAAACATAAATCGTTTTGTATTAATTAGCCTAATATATGAAGATTTAAATGAAACAGAAATGGATTTAAGTTCTGCATCACCAGGTGTGAAACAAGTTGTCAGGAAAGAAGTAAAAGTAGCTAGTAAAATTCCAAAGCCGAATATTGAAACAGAGTTTGACAAAATGATGTCCAATTTGGAATTAGATCAAGATCATGAGTCAATCATAACAGATGGTGAAGAATGTGGGAGTGCCTTTTTGTAAAGGATGAAGAGTCATCAACCTTTCTATAAGCCTCGCCCAGACTAACTTCCACAACAGAGCATTTTCTTCCATCCTTTACAAAATACCACCACGAAAAATGTGAAGCAGTGCATCTCAACAATAAATAGCTTCTTTATTTTTAGATAGTGGACAATCGAAACGCAATTAAATCTGTAGGGGTGCCACTTGTGGGTACCCTGGATCTACGCTTAGTACTTTTTAGGTCGATCGATCTGCATTTCCCCCCGCCAACATTTACCACCCAAACCCTCAGACTTATCCCAACTAATTTTTATCTGAGTAATCCCTGCCAGACTATTATCATAAATCCACTCAGCATCGCGGTTTTTAGTTGCTAACCGAATACAACCATGCGAAGCCGGATAGGATGGTACCGAATAGGCGTGAAAAGCGATCTCCCGATCCCAATGCAACCAAGTGACGAACTTAGCATCGGAATATTTAGATAGCACGCAATCATAACCTTGGACTGAATACAAGGGGGGAGATAATGGGGTACAGCGCGATCCGGGCAGTTTACTATCCGCGATCGATCGACAATCCACATCGCACCTACCCGCCCCTGGAGAGGCATTGAACCGAATCGGTAGGGTTTCGGTAGTAAAGTCGGCGTTTGCCCAGTTGAGCGTCACTGTACTGTAGGTTTTGCCGTGAATATCTACTTGGAGATCGCGAATATAAGTACCCGCTGTATCACCTGTAAAACCGCTCACACGCTTAGTTTTGCTCTGCTTACGTCCGCATAAATTCCACTGAGAACCCTGAGTAACGCGGGTTTTTCGGATTGGGGACGGTACTGTCGGTGTGGGTTGCGGTTCGGGAACTGTTGTAGGTGGAGATATTTGAGCGATCGAGGCTGTATTCGTCAGTCCCAGAGAGGGATACACGATCGATAATAAGCATAGACTGAATAACACAATCGTAAATCTCATCCCAAAACAGGCGGTTGCGCCTTCCCCAATTTCCAGGTAATCAGCACACCCAAACCGCCATCAATGCGTGCGCCTGATTTGAGGACGACATTACCACAGATCGCGCTAGCGGATTGGGTGACTCTAGCATTGGGTTGGATAATCACTGAGCCGCCAATGGCATGAGCATTTTCGACAACTTGGTTTTCGGCAACTGTGACACTCCCGCCCAATCGAAATAGATTGGTATTATTAATATTGATATCGGTTTGAGCGAACAGCTTGCTGTCTGCGCCAGTAATCGCATTTCCGGCGAATAGAAAGGCAATTGTTGCAAAAAATATAACGATCGATTGTTTCCAATTCATTGCAGCTACTCTTTTGTTAATTATTGTGAATCGATCGGGGTTTAATTTGATGCGATTCCGCACAGCGGTCTGGAAAGATCGCTAATTTTGATGCTGTTAACTTTCACTTTAGACCTCGATCGTGAGGAAGCTGTGAGGGTCAAAAACTAAAATCTTTTTATCTGGTGAAACAATTGCCGCGATCGATCTGTAAATCGGGTCGAGATATCGGGGAGATTATGCAAAAATTAGCAAATAAAAGACATTTCTGAGGAGTTAGCCAAGAGCGAAGATCGCATGAAGCCAATACTTGACTAGCTGCCAAATCGCGCCAGTAATACTGATGAACCCATTAGTGCCAAATCGTTCGAGCAAGACGGATAGTGGTAAAGGTCGATCGGTATATTCAACTAATTGATAGAGAATATATAATATTTTCCCTGGTTCCTCACAAAATCCTCACATTATTTGTTTAGATTCAAATAAATAACGATCTGGAAAATCTCAACTTTTTATGCGAGACGAATCCGATGCAAAAGATAATTCTGTTTTCAGTATTATGTACGGGATTTGTAATGACTATGCCCATTCGGGCGAGTGGACTGGATCGCCAAGAAGCAAGCCGGAACTTTGTTGGATCAGGTGATGGGAACGAGAATCGATCGACTAATTCGCTGCTAGCCCAGGATCGTCGCCACGAGACGCGTTGGTATTATGTTTATTACCGCAAACCCCGCGATCTAGTCTGGATTTTCGGGGGTTTCTATACAAGTCGTCGCGATGCCGAACGTGCTGCCCGCAGATGGGAGTGGCGTGGTTATCGGACTGATATTCGGGAAAAATCCAGGCACGATCGGGGTCGTCATTGGTAAGCACATGTCAGGATGCCTCAACGATTGAGGTAGCAGCGTTGAGTATTAATTAGGACTTTTTATGAATATTCGCACATCAGAGGTTGACCGACAGCAGGTTCCCTTCATCTCCCTCATGCCATTTTTACTGATTGCCTTCGGATTGGCGTGGGGAATCTTGGCTCTGTTCATCTTGCTCCCCCAGCAGATGACTGAGAGGTTTGGGAAATTGAGCGGTCTGCATCCGCTATTCATTCTGGCGGTATGGGCACCAGCGATCGCGGCGGTTATTATCGTCACATCCAACAGTGGCTGGGGAGGCTTGCGGCGTTATCTTTCTCGGTTACTGCTCTGGCGATGCTCCCCAGCTTGGTATGTGTTTTTGTTGATTGGCATTCCGCTAATTTTTTTCGTTAGCTCTGTAGGGAAGGGGAATCTGTTTGGAGCAGCGTTTCCGTTTTCATCGGTTCAGTCGTTAGTTGTGGCATTAGCATTTACAGCGATTAAAGGCCCGATCGAGGAATTCGGTTGGCGGGGGTTGGCATTGCCTTTGCTACAACGAAGATTTACACCGATCTGGGCGGGACTGATTCTGG
The DNA here is from genome assembly GCA_038247275.1 of Chroococcales cyanobacterium. Classification (GTDB taxonomy): domain Bacteria; phylum Cyanobacteriota; class Cyanobacteriia; order Cyanobacteriales; family Chamaesiphonaceae; genus Chamaesiphon. Next base: position 6,143 of record JBBRVB010000062.1, on the reverse strand, counting down.
GTGTTATCTGGGGCTGCTGGCACCTACCTGCGTTTCTGGCGAGCGGGACACCGCAAAGTGCCTGGTCATTCACGCCATTTTTTGTTGGCTCTATTGCACTCAGTGTTATCGTCACCCCGTTATTTAACGCATCGCGAGGTAGTATCCTGCTCCCTGCTCTGTTTCATTTTCAGATTAACAATCCGATCTGGCCCGATGCACAACCTTACGACACATTAGTGTTCGTGGTCGCCGCTGTTCTGGTTGTCTGGCTCAACCGAAAAACTATGTTCGGTAGAACAAGTGCTGTGACAGAAGTGATTCCCCAACCTGTAGGCAGGGAGAGGTGCTGAAAGGTAAGCATAACCACAGTATGGCAAGCATTTATTTAAGACAATTAATCTAGAACAGGAGGTCGCTCCGATGAATGACAACAAAGCCGCACAATTCAGAGAACTAGTCCGCTATGCCACCCTAGCCCCCTCCAGTCACAACACTCAGTGCTGGAAATTTCGACTAGAAGATCGGGCAATTGCCATCTTGCCGGATTTCTCCCGGCGTTGTCCTGTCGTCGATCCAGACGACCACCATCTTTATGTATCTTTGGGCTGTGCTGCCGAGAATCTTGCACAGGCAGCTAAAGCGCACGGATTGTCGGGGCAGATCGCCTTCGATCGATCGGGTGACGGTGCCGTGCGAGTTGCGCTCGAACCCGCCGAAACAGTCGTAACTCCACTGTTTGAGGCCATTCCGCATCGACAATGCACGCGCAATGAGTATGATGGCAAACCGCTGAGTCCAGCCGAACTCAAGCTGCTGGAAACGGCCGGGACGGGTGACGGTGTGAGGGTTGTTCTGCTAACGCAACGATCCGAAATGGAAATAGTGCTTGATTATGTCATTCAAGGCAATACAGCACAGTTCAATAATCCAGCTTTTCTCAAGGAACTGATATTCTGGATTCGCTTTAACGATCGCGAGGCGACCCGCACAGGCGATGGACTGTCTGGTGGTACTTCCGGCAACCCATCGGTACCACGCTGGGTAGGGAACCTATTATCCAAGCTATTATTTCGGGTCAAACCGGAGAATGACAAAAATACCCGCTATATCCGCAGTTCTGCTGGTATTGCTGTATTTGTATCTGATGCTGATGACAAATCCCATTGGGTTGAAGCTGGTCGCTGTTACGAGCGGTTTGCGCTCCAAGCTACGGCATTGGGCATTCGCAATGCCTTTGTGAACCAGCCAGTTGAGGAAGCAGGTTTACGACCTCAGTTTGCCAAGGCATTGGGCTTGGGCGAGGGCAGACCCGATCTAGTGGTGCGGTTCGGCAGAGGGCCAGAGATGCCAATTGCACTACGACGACCAGTGGAAGCGGTACTGGTAAGCTGTCAAACATTTAAAACACTCTTTTTGTCCTCTAGAACCCTTGCTGTAAGGGATTCAGTCAAAAAATTTAGATGTAAAACAGCTTATGAATTACCAAGGAAGTCACTCAAAGTTATTTGGATCTTCAGGATTAAGTATGCTGGTTCCGGTCGGATTCAGTGAACCTAGCCGGATTTCAAGCTTTTGAGAGATCGCAAAATGTTCATGTATAAACATTTGCATATTTTAGTCTGAAGAGCCAGTTATTTTCATAACACCATTAATCGACAACTTTGGCAAATAGTCCAATCGATCTAGATGAGTTTATCATTTATTTTAATGGGCAAGGGCAATTAATTGACTTTCTGTCGAACGATCGAACGGCAATCGCTGATATGAAGCAGTATCCATTCTCGACACCAATTTCTGATTATCAAAATATCAATGGCATCAATGTGATGACTTATGGTGAAGCAGTTTGGCATTATCCTGACGGGAAATTTACCTATGGACAATTCTTTCTGAAAGACATTGAATATAATTCGGTCAATCTCGACAAACAGAAAATCGTCAGGACAGGAGATCGTAAATAACAGATCCAGAATTATCGATCGGTAGAGCAACCAAGATGTAGATGAAAGAATAACTTCATTACTGGAAAATTGACCATGAATTCGATGCAGGGACAAGCGCAAGAAGACTTAGCAGAGATAGATCGACCCCATTCTTTCTGGCAGGGGATGTGGCTTAAATTTACAGTGATGTTGGCGATAATGCTAATTGCAGTGGCGATCGCCCTCTGGCAACTTATCCCACCCAACGTTATTCCGGCTAGTGCGCCAGCTACCGAGTTTTCAGCGGAGCGGGCAATGCAGGATTTGAAAGAGATCGCCCAAAAACCTCATCCCATCGGATCTGTTGCCCATACTGCCGTCCGTGAGTACCTAGTCAACCAACTAAAGGCAATGGGCTTGCAGCCGGAAGTCCAAACCACTACTGTCGTTCAACCAGGTGATGGTGGGTTTGGGATCGGTAGAGTGCATAACGTTATAGTGAGGATTCCAGGTCGATCGAGTACGGGGGCGATCGTCATCGATGCCCACTACGATGCTGCTGAGAATGGCCCAGGTGCTAGCGATTGTGGCTCTTGCGTGGTTACTGCCCTAGAAACGCTGCGTTCCATCCGCGCGGGCGCACCGTTGAACAATGATGTAATCGTGGTGTTTGCTGACGGTGAAGAAAATGGCATGTTGGGCGCACGCGCTTTTGCCACAGAGCATCCCTGGATGAAAGATGTCAAACTCACCTTCAATTTTGAAGCAGGGGGGAGTCGTGGTGCCTCGATCCTCTACATTACCAGTCGCCATAACCAGCGGCTGATCGAAGAGTTCGTTAAAGCCATCCCCTATCCCCGGATGAGTTCTTTCTCACCTGCATTCTGGAGTTTCTTCCCAGGAGCGCAAATTGGCTGCGATCTAGACGAATATATGGCAAAAGGTAGTGCTGGCTTGGGCTTTGCCTATATGGGAGACACGCCTGCCTATCATACCAGCCGCGATAATGTTAATGAAATCGATCCGCGCAGTATTCAACATAATGGTTCCTATACGCTGGCTGGCTTGCGGCATTTTGGTAATCTAGATCTGAAGACCATTATAGCTACCCAAAATGCTGTGTACTTCAATATTTTGCCAAACGTTGTGATTCACTATCCTGAAGCACAAATCCTACCATTTACTCTAGTCGTGAGTATTTTATTCGTTGTCGTGGTGTATTTTGGCATGCGCCATCGGCAATTGACCATCAAGGGCATGGGATGGGGTGCGATCGCCTTCTGCTTCGGCGCGATCGGTGCGGTGTTAATCGATCTCCTTGTGTGGTGGACGATCCAGCAGTTGAATCCGGCTCTGCATGTATTTCTAATTGGTAACTACCAGATGTATCTATATGAGGCGGGATTGATTTTCCTGACTTTAGCCTTGATGAGTGCATGGTATACATGGTTATTCAAAAGGTTTCATCTCCACGATCTAGCCCTTGGTGCACTTTTGGTCTGGATGATGTTGATGCTTGCTAGTAGCGCGTTCATGCCTGGAGCCAGCTATTTATTTACAGTGCCACTCCTGTTCAATTTGTTAGTTTGGGGCTGGATCTTTCTAACCGATCGATGCTTTTCTCCTAATTGGCAAACCATCCTATTGCTATCAGTTGCCGCCATTCCAGGGATTGTCCTGCTATTACCGATTCAGGTCTACTATTTTGCCTCCTGGATGGCTCGATTTGAAGGATTAGTCAATCTCCAGGGACAAATGAATATTCCGCTGATGGCAATCTCGATGGTGTTTACCGTCCTACTGTTTGGCTTACTAATCCCGCAGTTGGCGATCGTTCGATCCTCTTTTGCTGTCACCGATCGATTCTCGTACCGAGAGGCTGCGTCAACGGCATCGTGGCTCGTACCAGGAATCACTGCCTTGATTGCATTAATCTTGTTCAGTCTAGCGACCCTTAACTCTGGGTTTAGTGCCACACAGCCTCGTCCTAATAGTATGGCTTATTCGCTGGATGCAGATCGAGGGCAAGCGAGTTGGATTAGTCGCGATCGCCACCTCGACGCATGGACGACTCAATTTTTCACAGACAAATCCCAACGACAGCAAGTTGAATTTGGCCTATTTCCAGCCTCACCCGGATTCAGTGCTGCTGCGCCCTTAGTCAACTTGCCTGCGCCTGAAGTGCGACGATTAGCCCAGGAAAACCGCAATGGTGGACAGCAGCTACGATTGCAAATCGTCTCGCCCAGACTTGCTCCCCTCGTTCAAGTTCGCCTCACCACCCCCGGCAGGATCGATCGGATGGCGATCGATAACAAACCACTAGATCTCAGTCAATGGTCTGGGTCGCAACGACAAAACGTGCAGTGGATTTACTTCGGATTACCCCCACAAGGTATCGAGTTAAGTCTAGAATTGGCAACCCTACAGCCCGTTCAGATCCTATTGAAAGACTGTTCTTGGGGTTTACCATCTATTCCTGGCAAGATTTTTCGATCGCGCCCTGCTGAGATGATGCCTGCACCTGGACATCCAGACTATACGATCGTAACAAAAAAATTAACCTTTTAGGCATTACTCATTGCATTTTATCTGCTAACTCTGTCCTTGAATTCATTATATCATCGACTAATATTTCATTCATTTTAATAGGTTCTTCAAGTATCGGAGTATGTGCCGATCGATAAAATGTGTAAAATCCTTTGATGGGAGCTTCGATCTTTGCAAAATATTCTTTTGCCAATTCATAAGAACAAGTATAGTCATCAATGCCGTGAAAGAAATAAACTGGAACTCGAAAAGAATTCTTACTTTCCATTAAGTTTGTATTTATCATTTCTTTCCAGCTTTGGCTGATACCCGATTGTGCTTTTTTAGCCCATAAATTGTACTTTTCTGACAATGTGTACTCACTAAACAACAATGATGGAAGCATAAGATCTGTGATGAGATTTTTCATTGTTCTCATTGTGCCAATACCAAGTTCGTGCATGGCAACGTCTCTAATTTTTACATATTCGTCTGGTATATCTCCATCAGATCCGAGAGGTATCCGCTGTAAAGCTTTAACCATTTTTCGATTCCCTAATATTTGGTATCGATCGAGCATATAGTCGTAAGCAATCTTTTCCGATTTGTGTTGGTCGGACATCTGAGCGATGGCGATGTATGCATAATATAATTCTGGAGCTTTATCGATAACATAAACACCAATGAAAGTACCGCCGGAATGACCCATTAAATAAATCTTCTGCTTATTAAAGCGTTTTAACAGATATTCAGTTAATACAATGGAGTCATCAACAAGTAGATCCAAAGTCGGATGATTATTTGTTGAATTTGAATTATGCGATATACCGCAACCTCTTTGTTCCCACCACACTACTGTAAAGTTCTTTTCTAGCTGAGTTGGAAATTTTTCTGTTAAAAAATAAAGTGGTATTCCGCCATGCAAATATAGAACGATCGGATTATCTAAGTTCTCTCCCTTGATAAACATCCCTTGCCTTGTGCCATTTATTTCTAGAAATACCTTTTCTGATATGCTGTTTTCAAGCACTTTTCCATTTTCATCAAGAAATTGTTTGGGTTTTCCAGAACTCATGAGAATCAACACTAAGAGGAAACTTATAATTGTTAAAAAAATAACTCCACTTATGATTAGCATAGACTTCTTTATTTATTTTAATAAGTACGTTATTCAATCATCACTTATGCCCAACTATTGTTAGGTGAAAATTTCCCACCTATTCACCCAAATTCAGGTAGATAGAGTGAAAAATTCAGCATATCCCCTATGCAAAAGCAAAAAATTCTGCCTATTGTCCTATTTAAGTTGGATTGGCTAAATTTATCAGCCTATTTGTAACAATATGTAATATTTATCCAAACAGCTTCTAGCCCAAATTAGCGATCGATCCGCCTCGATTGTTACTCTTAAATTTTTACAGCTTATCCCGAACTCACCTTAAACAAAATCCTCACGACTTCCTCAAGTTATTCTCCTAGTCTTAAAGGTGTGAAAAGCGCACGATCGAGAAGAAGTAGTCAAATGAGTAGGGGAGCATCCCACTTTTTATTCGATCGAGAGAGGTAAACATTCTGTACTAGTCTAAGCATGTAAAAATCTGGAGAGATTAAAATAAATGCAGGTAGGATTTGAGATAATGAAAGCAACTAGATCGATCGAGGTGATGTGATGACTCCAGAAGAACAGAAGGAAATCTTGGCACATAGTCG
>JBBRVB010000061.1:0-14519 GCA_038247275.1 Chroococcales cyanobacterium | reverse complement strand
GTCGTCGGTAACGCTTCACGCAAATGCATGGCGACAGCAACTGTCGTTCGATCGTAAGTTTGAGTCACTAGCTTGGGATACAAACCAATCCCAATAATCGGCACTAATAAGCACAACGAGATCGCCAATTCACGCGGTTGGGCATCTACAAATGGTGCAAAGCTCGATTCGCTCTGGTTGCCAAAGAAGACTCGGCGCAACATCGATAATAAATAAATCGGTGTAATCAGTAAGCCTACCGCCGCGAGGAAGATAATAATGAGTTTAAAACTGTTACTATAAATATCGCTAGTTGTCAAGCCCAAGAAAATTGTCAATTCGCTGACGAAACCGCTCATTCCAGGTAACGCCAATGAAGCCATCGATGCGAATGTAAATAGCGCAAAGGTTGTCGGCATTGATTTGGCAATACCACCCATCTTATCCATCGACAAAGTGTGCGTGCGATCGTAGATCGTCCCGGCTAGAAAAAATAGCACGGCCGCAATCGCACCATGTGAAATCATCTGGAGCATCGCACCATTGATACCCAGAGCTGTAAAGGAGGAGATGCCAATCAGCACGAAGCCCATGTGCGAAATCGATGAATAAGCCAGACGACGTTTGAGATTGTCTTGAGAAAAGGCGGCTAGGGCACCATAAATAATATTCACCACACCTAATACTGCTAGTACTGGTGCAAAGTAAACATGAGCGTGAGGGAGCATTTCAGCATTTAACCGAATCAATGCGTAACCACCCATCTTTAGCAATACCCCTGCCAAAATCATCGAACCAGGTGCGGGAGCTTCTCCATGGGCATCTGGCAACCAAGTATGAAACGGAAAGATCGGTAACTTGACACCGAAAGCAATCAGTAAACCTGTGTAGGCTAATAATTCTAACTCGATCGGGTATTCTTTGAGTCCGAGTGCGGTGATATCAAAAGTGACGGTATCGCCGTAGAAAGCCAGTGCCAGTGCAGCGATAAGGATAAAGATCGAAGCTAGAGCAGTATATAAAATAAACTTCGTTGCGGCATAAAACCTTTGTGCGCCGCCCCAAATCGAAATAATTAGATAAACAGGGACTAGCTCCAGTTCCCAGAGCATGAAGAACATCAATAAATCTTGAGCGAGGAATACAGCAATCTGAGCACTGTACATCACTAGCATCAAGCTATAAAATAAGCGAGGCTTGATCTCGATCTTCCAGGCGGCAAAGATAGCTAGCGTAGTTACAAATCCCGTCAGTACCACTAGCGGCATCGATAATCCATCAACGCCCAACGACCAATTTAATCCCAATTGGGGAATCCAATTATAGCGTTCGACTAATTGTAAGCCAGGGTTATTTGCATCGTATTGTGTAGCAAACGTATAAATAATCAGACATAATTCCAAAATCCCGATACCCAGTGCGTACAGCCGCACATTTTTACCGTCGGTGTCGGGTAATACGGGAATAGCCAAGGCAGCTATGAGTGGGAACGCAATAATCGCAGTGAGCCAGGGAAATTCAGAGATCATAGATAGGCGATGAGGATCGAAGAGAATACTACACTGCTAGATAATGACGATATCCGATGTATAGGTATAAATACTCATTATGTCAATGATATACCTTGTTAAGAATAGTGGCAAGTCTTAACTAAAGTTTACAACTTTTAAAATACCGTTACTCTAGATTACCCTCTTTCGATCGCACATTTCCTGTATTTATGACCAAAAAGCCGCAGATCGACGTAAGATCGGCAGTGGTTCATCTGGCTTGCATCATGTCACCATCTACCTCGCTGCGCTCCCGCTCTGTCACTATTTGGCAATCGCCAACGATGAAACTAGTCAAGATTTATGGCGGCTTGAGTGCGATCGCGAGTGTGATGTTATTTCCCTTGCTGTGGTTGTTGAGTACCGCTCTCAAATCAGCAGATGAAAATATTTTTCAATCGCCGCCCCAATTATTCCCCAGTCATCCCACCTTCGAGCATATTATTACTGTCTGGCAAAGTAATGATTTTGGACGCTACTTATTTAATAGTAGTGTGGTGGCGATCGCGAGTGTCATCATTAACTTAGTCTTTAGTGCCCTGGCTGCTTACCCATTAGCCAGACTGGAATTCAAAGGCAAAGAGCTGATTTTTACGATCGTCGTTTCGACGATTATGGTTCCCTTTCAGATCGTGATGATTCCGCTCTATATCATCGCCGTCAACTTGGGTTTAGTAAATACTTATCTGGGCGTGATCTTACCCAATCTAGCTTCCGCTTTTGGGATCTTTCTCCTCCGTCAAGCCTTTCAATCCGTCCCCAAAGAACTCGAAGAAGCGGCGCGGATGGATGGTTGCTGGGACATTGGGATTTGGTGGAGCATTATGTTACCCGCAATTCGTCCGTCTTTAGTCACCCTGGCGATTTTTGTCTTTATTGGGGCGTGGAGCGATTTTTTATGGCCATTAATCATCCTGCAAGATGATACTTATTATACGCTCCCTTTAGGAGTAGCCAAGTTAGCCGCTGGTGCATTTGGGTTGAATTGGCGATTGGTAGCAGCGGGTTCGGTAATTTCGATCGCGCCGGTATTGGTATTATTTATGTTTGTGCAGCGATACATCGTGCCGACTGCTGCTGGTAGTGGGGTGAAGGGTTAGGGAGGGGATAGGGAATAGGGAATAGTGAATAGTGAATAGTGAATACCCCTGACTTCTGGTAAGAAATCGGGGCTATGGGGAGAATTTTAACCGTGATAAGGTCGATCGATGCGATCGAGTGATACATTAAACTCAAAGGGCATCCGACCAGGATTTTTGCGCGGCTCGGCACAGTAGCCAACCGGGAGTACTAAGGCGATGGCGAGATCTGGATCGTTTTCGGCACCGATGACAGCTTTAACTTGCTCTTCGCTCCAGCCATTCATCATACAGGTAGACAATCCCAAGCTCTCAGCCGCTAGTGTGGCGTGAGTCGCGGCAATCATTGCATCTTTGATGGCATATTCCCTAGCTTTATCGCCGATTGCTGCTGCAAATTCGGGAACTGCCTTCTTGAAAAAAGCGGCGGTACCCTCACTCCAAGCACCTGTCTGGATACCTTGTTCGATAATCGGTGTGATATCGCGCTCTCCACCTTTGATATCCGCTGCAAACACGAGGTTTACCGGTGCTTGAGTGATTTGAGGTTGATTGAAGCAAGCTGCCCCTAGTGCCGCTTTTTGCTCGGGATCTTGGATGATTACGATCCGCCAATCTTGGATATTATAGCTACTCGGTGCCGCAACAGTCAGTTCGATTAGTTGACGGAGTAATTCAGGGGCGATCGGGTCTGGTTTGAAGCTTTTGATCGATCGGCGTTGTAAAATCGCAGTCTGTACGTCTATGGGCATTATGTCTGAAGTTAGAGGTCTAGGGCGTGTCATCAATTAAATCTAGGCTCCGTATAGAGAAGGTTTTTGAGTTACCTGAATTTCTCTAGATTTCTGCCGATTAGCTGAAACGAGCGAACCCAGAACCTTTAACTGGCAAGGTTGCTAATTGATGACACGCCCTAGGGTATATATTAGCCGGTAGTCAGTTCTCAACCAAGCCTTGATGGGATTAGTCGCAGGATTCATCACTTAATTCATCGTCCTCACTAGTCAACCAATGTCCAAATTCTTCCATAAATCGATCGCGTAAAATAGCATCACGAATCTTCTGGGTAAATCGAATTAGTTCAGTAATATTGTGCAGTGAGAGGAGGGTGAATCCCGTGATTTCACCACAGCGGATCAGATGGCACAAGTAAGCGCGGCTAAAATTTTGACAGGTGTAGCAAGGGCAAGTATCGTCTAAGGGGGTAAAATCGCGCTTGAACGGGGCATTCTTGATATTCCACCTTTCACCCCTAACGAAGGCGGCACCGTGTCTAGCGACGCGGGTAGGGATGACACAATCGAATAAATCGATACCACTGGCGATCGCGATCGCCATTTCTTTATAGGTGCCCACGCCCATCAGGTAGCGAGGTTTACTCTCGGGTAATAATGGGGCGGTAGCGCGGACGATTTTGTGGATAAAATGTGATGGTTCGCCGACACTAACGCCACCAATTGCGTAACCATGCACGTCAAAATCTTGCAGGGCTTTGGCAGCTTCGGCGCGTAAGTCTAGATGTACGCCACCTTGGACGATCGGAAATAAGGCTTGATCGTGAGGGCGTTGATGGGCTTCAATACACCGGGCGAGCCAGCGATAAGTGCGATCGGTCGCAGCGATCACTTCTTCGCGGGTGGCGGGATAGGGCGGACATTCATCAAATGCCATAATCACATCCGCACCGAGAGCATTTTGAATCTCGATCGATTTTTCGGGCGAAATAAAGATCGTGCGTCCGTCGAGCGGCGATTTGAAGGTCACGCCTTCTTCGGTAAGTTTCCGCATTTTGCTAAGGCTAAATACCTGAAAACCACCGGAATCGGTCAGCATTGGCCCTTTCCAGTTCATGAATTTGTGCAATCCACCAGCTTCTTTGATGATATCTTCACCTGGGCGCAGATGCAGGTGATAGGTATTGGCTAATACCATTTGCGCCTGGGCATCTTCGAGGTGAGCGGAGGTGAGGGTTTTTACCGTCGCAGTGGTACCAACAGGCATAAATCTGGGTGTCTCGACAATTCCATGCGGAGTATGAAAAACACCTGCACGAGCGTGAGTGTGACTACATTTACCGATGCAGTCGAAAGCGAAATTGGAGTGATTCAAGATTTAAAATGCAAAATTTTACGCGAAACAGTTGGCGATCGATCGAGCTGAAAGATATGTGGATTTGAGCTGTTAAAGCTCTTTGGATTTAGATGGATTGGGAATATTTAGTCGTGGCTCAAACTCAGGCAATGGATAGCTCATATCCTGTTTAAATAAAGCTTAAACCCAGATGGTGGGCACTGCCCACCCTACTATCCTAAAGCCTAATCCCTAATCCCTAAAGCCTAATCCCTAAAGCCTAATCCCTAAAGCCTAATCCCTAAAGCCTAACTTGCTGGCTCATCACCAGACCAACCCATCGGGGAGATCTCGCCATCCTCTTTGACCCTCCGAATCGGTAAATTAGCAATTAGAGCGGTGACGCGTTGATTGCTTTCGAGTGAGAAATCTAGCCCTTGAGTATCAATTTCGACATACCGTGATACGACTTCCAGAATTTCTTGACGCATCATCTCGACCATTTGCGGACTCAGATCGGTGCGATCGTGTGCAATCACCAATTGTAATCGCCGCTTTACATGGTCTCTACTCGGCTCACTGCCGACACGGGGAAATAACATTTCCAGAAATTCATTAATCATAGTCATGGTATTGCGGTCGATAAGAAGGAATTAGCACCTGAGTGATGGCATTGTCGAGGGGTAAAGCATGATGAAAATTAATTACTGACAAACTTCCCGACCTAGCCTGGAGATCTCTAGCGATCGCTTACTTAGTTCGATCGATCTGGGCCGGCGATCCCAAACCGCAGTGATACTACTAGATAACTACCCACACTATAGCAAGATGGGGCTGACCAATTCAACAGGAGCTGTGGCTAAAACTCGACAGTTCGATGTTGTTGACATTCCCAATTTAGATCGCTGGCAACGATCGCATTCACGATCGGCAATTGACGTGGCTAAATTGATGCTTTCCGTCGAAACTAAAGAGCATATTTTAGCCATTTTCCTACTTGGCGAAGATTTTACGCAGTCGCGTCAATAAATTTTCCCGATCGACACTCAGATCCAGATACGGCGTTTTTTCACCGATGAGTCGATGGGCGATATTATCAAAAGCTTTTGCGGCGCGGGAGGTACTATTTGCTTCTAATACCAATGGTTCACCTCGGTTGGTGGAAGTGATGACTCGTTCGTCTTCAGGAACGACACCGATGAGCTGTACGGAGAGGATTTCACTCACGTCTTCGACCGACATCATCTCACTAGCCTCAACCATTGCCGGACGCAAGCGATTGACAATCAAGCGGGTTGGACTAATATTACTAGCTTCGAGCAACCCAATCACCCGATCGGCATCCCGGACGGCAGAGATCTCTGGAGTCGTGACAATGAGTGCTTCTTGAGCGGCGGCGATCGCATTTTTGAAGCCCATTTCGATGCCCGCTGGACTATCGATCAAGACAAAATCAAATTGGGGTGCGAGTTCGCCAATCATCCATTTCATGTGATTGGGGGTGATCATCTCGGCTTTGCGATTTTGAGTCGCCGGGAGCAATACCAATCCTGGCTGGCGTTTGTCTCTGACTAATGCTTGATCGAGACGACATTCACCTGCGAGTACTTCGACGGCCGTATACACGACGCGATTTTCCAATCCCAATAATAAATCGAGATTTCGTAATCCAAAGTCGCCATCTACGAGTGCAACTCGATGCCCCATTTTGGCGAGAGTCATGCCTAGATTAGCTGTCACAGTGGTTTTGCCCACGCCGCCTTTACCGGAAGTAATTACAATAATGCGAGTCATGAATTATTTGTAAATTAGTTATTGTTAATTATAAAAGGCTGATTATGGAAGACAATCGGGGGTATTTGTCAATTTTGCTAACCTAGTGAGTACAACCACAACTATCGCGATCCGATTGGAGTTTTCATACTTATAGTCTTTTTGCTTTATAGTCGCATCTGTTGATGTACAACCACCAGCATAATTTTTACTAGCAATGCTTTTGGACTAAAAAATCCGATGCTCATTGAGGATTGTTATATTTACTCAGCCCGTTGCAATCCGGGTAAAGCTAGTTCGCGTAGATAGGGGGTCGTTTTGAGGTCGATTGCTCGGGCGATCCGAATTCCTTGAGGGGTAATGTAGGCAATTTCTGGCTCAAATTGTGGGGGTGGGGTTTCTGGAGCGCGGGCGACTCGATCGGCGATTCTGAGCTGGGTTGGCTCCATCTGTAGTGCCATAATTAAACATTGAGGATTATTGGGATAACCAGCATGAGCGATGCCACGCAATCTGCCCCAGACAATGATATCGCCTGCTGCAAAAATTTCCCCTCCAGGGTTGACATCACCCATAATAATTACCGTCCCTTCATGCCGGATATCCATTCCCGATCTGACCGTCATTTGCAGGTATAGTGGCTCGACAATCTGTGGGCTGGTGGCTGCCATGGTATTTGGCAATAATGGCGCGATCGTCAATTGCTGGGTCACACAGTAGCCTGCTGTTGCTGCCGCTACTGCTGTTTGGCGGCGGCTGGTGGAGACTAGTTGTAGTTGGAGTGCGACATCAGTCAGTGCGTCAGCAATCCCCTGCAATTGGCGGGCATCTAAGAGCCGATCGTTAGCAATCAAATGTACTCCAGTCAATGGTTGCCAAAATCTTTTGCCAGCTTGAAGTCGTTGCTGAAGTTGTTCCCATAAATCATTCCAACTCGCAGATGCGGGGGTTTCTGCTTCTGTTGGCAAAATTAATTTTACTACGCCATCTTCATTCTTGAGTCGAATTTGCAATTTGGGTTGCTCCGAGGGTGTCACGGGGATCGGGTCTGGTTTTCCCTGAGCATTCAATATTGATAAGGTGGAGGAGAAATCAGCATTCATAGCCTACAGAGTGATGAAGATGGCAAATTGCTTTTACATCTTACACTTCAAACGGATGTTCTGTTGGCATTATTCAGGACGTATTTTCTCAAGGTAGGTTAGGCAGTAATATTTATTAGTCATAATTTAACTAACTCACACTGGAATTTGAGTAGTAAGATGCCAAAATTAATAGTAATTATGTTCGGAATAATCCTCGGCGTTGTTGGTGCCCAATGCACATCATCGGTAGCAGCTACACCGGATCGGTCTGCGCTGGCGTAGCTGCGAATGGGCCGGTATGCTCAACCTTACTAGCCGCAAAATGTCCGCTCAAACGCTATCGCCGTCTACATTTGAAAGGTTAATGACGCTCCGATCGTTTGCTAGAGTCGAGTTGACGTTCGATCGTTAAATTGTCCCCAGATATCTATATATTATAAGTTGCACTCAGATAGTCGATCGCCACTAAAACAATGAGCTTAATTAGGATTTGGGCTGTAGCTAGTAATGTATTTCGCGAAGTGATGCGCGATCGGATCTTCTTCACGATCGGGTTTTATGCGGTAGTGATGCTCTGTGCTTGGCAGCTATTACCATCTCTGGCTGGTGCTGCACAGGATAAAATTCTCACTGATTTCGGCACGGCTAGTGCCAATATACTGGGAGTACTCGTCGCTATCTTCATTGGGACAAACCTCATCAATAAAGAAATCGAAAAGCGGACTGTGTTTACACTGATTACCAAGCCGATTAGTAGTATTGAATTTATCCTCGGTAAGCACTTAGGATTATCTGCGGTACTGGCGATTTTAGTTACGGGGATTACCTCTATTTATCTATCAGTACTCAGTCTCGCCCAGATTAACTACCAATTATTCCCGCTATTACTTACGTCACTATTTCTATTTTTAGAGCTATGTTTGATCGCTGCTGCTGCCTTATTATTTGGTGTATTTACTAGTTCGATCTTAGCAATACTCTTGACATTTTCACTCTACTTAGTCGGACATCTGAGTGAGGGGATGGTCAAGCTAGCTGGAGTCACCAAAAATCCAGCTTTCCAGCAATTAACTGATAATTTATATCTGGTCTTACCCGATCTAGCTCGACTCGATCTCAAGAATGATGCCGTGTATGGGGTCATCCCCCAGCCAGATGTACTCTTACTCAATGCTGGCTATGCGATAATTTACACGATCGCTTTACTACTAACTGCTACAGTAATTTTTTCACGCCGACAGTTCTAAGATCGAGCTGGCTAAACTACTCGATCGAGTCTAGTTTTCGATATCGTAGGGTATGTTATCCTATCCTACGGGGAGCTGATTTTGTGGCAGTCCGAGCATTGCTAATGTCCGATTGCTACCAATTAAAGTTAGAGTTTTTGGTGAGTGTAGGCATGTTGCTTGACATTATCGTCTTTGGTAACGACGCGATCGGCATTGAGAATCCGCTTCCGCTCGGTAGAATAGTTGAAGCTAGCATAACTATCGCCCGGTGCGATATGGGCTTGCGCTTCCGTCTTCCGTTTGTAAGTACGGGCGGTGGCAATACAACGGTAGGCAAATTCACTACCTAGTTGACAATCAGCGGGAAAACTGGCAGGAATTTGGGGTAGTTCATCACTAATGACTGCGCCCAAAGTAGTTGCTGCGGCGATTTCATAGGAAGTCGGAATCCCTTTAATCAAGGCTTCCAAGGCGGAAGAAGGAATGGGTTCGATCACTTTGACTTGATGAACGCCATCATCGTCACGGAAGAAACAAGTAGCCACACCGACGACAAGATAGTCATCAGCAGTTAGATCGGGAGCATCTGCGAGCGTCGTAATCATGGTCATGATGGTTTAATTAGTAGTCCTAAAATTAGGCAGTTAGTTATTGCTCTTTAGCGATCCTACCAATTTAGCTAGGTTCGGCAGATCCTCGTTAAACTACTTATTATAGTAATGAGTGACAATCGCCTTGTTACCAATGTAATGATAGTCTCGATCGCTCTTGCTAGCCTAGCCCGATAATTTTGCGGATTGCCTGGACGATCTAGCATTCAACTATATCCCAATCTCTAAATACATGGAAGCTTTTAGTCCAACGCCACCAGATTGGAGAGAACTATCGACTCATGCCGAAGGATTCTGTTGTCCTAGCTGTCACGCCAGCTCCACAGCCGCTACGAGTGCCTGGATCGATCGTCGTTCGCCAGTCTTTGTCGAAAATCGCCGCCGCAAATGGCAGGAATTTTATCTGTGTCAGTGTGGGAAAGCCTGGTGGGGATGGAGCAACGAGCGGACTCCCAATGAATTTGCCAATCGCGCAGCCGCTGCCGGGGAAGGTCGCAACCCCTATAATGGGGAAGATGGCGATCCCGACTACGATAGCTTCTTTGGTTACTTTTAGACCGTGCTATTAGATTGCTAATTCATTGATGCTGCTAACTCTTTAGTCGCTAGCTACTGACTACTCACAACTACAAATCGCCGCGATCGATAACTGCAATGGATTGGCAAGAAATTTCTGGTAATTGGGTTTATATTCCACGTCAGCCGCGCGCCGTTATTCATTTTTTAGGTGGTGCTTTTGTGGCTGCGGCTCCACATGTTACTTATCGACTATTACTCGAAGATTTGGGCAAGCAGGGTTATGCCACGATCGCGACTCCATTTATCAATACTTTCGATCATCGGGCGATCGCTAGTGATGTCTACAATCGCTTTGAAGATACATTAGAATTACTGCAAACTCGTCGCTATTTACCAACCGATCCGCTACCGGTATATGGGATTGGGCATAGTATGGGCTGTAAGCTACATCTATTGATCGGTAGCTTGTACGATGTGCAGCGGGCGGGAAATATCTTAATTTCATTTAACAATTTCTCGGCGCGCGATGCAGTACCTTTAATGGGTCAAATGCCTCAAGAATTTAACGTTGAGTTTGCACCTAATCCTCAAGAAACTCTAGAGTTGATTACTGGTTACTATGATGTCCCGCGCAATCTAATTGTCAAGTTTAGCAATGACACGATCGACCAGTCCTATACTCTGGGTCAAACTCTCAAGCAGATTTTCCCAGGACAGATATCAATGCTAAAAATTAATGGCAGTCATCTCACGCCGTTGGGACAGGATTTCCAGGTACAACTCAATCCCCAATTTTTTACCCCTTTTGATGCGATCGGGCAATGGATTAAGCAAGAGGTTCATCGCGATCTGCACCAACTTAAGCGGGAAATGTTGGAGTGGCTCGATCCAGTCGTCAGTCGTCGATCGAGTTCCACTCTGTAGCTTGTCGTGGTAACCCGCGCTAAAAGTTATTTAACGATAATGGCACTAAATTCGATCGACTTTGGTGCCATTGGTTTGAGTCGATCGATCGACAGGGTTAGCTGTCGAAATAGATTTTGAGCGAACAAAAATCTGATAACATCGTCTAGAAGTTGGCAATCGCTGAATAGTACAGTCAGCGATCGAACAGAACTAGCTATACGAGTTGTCAAGATCGACGATCGGCAGATTGTCTAGTGGGGACTTGCCGGAAATATGCTTATGATAAATGCCGTACCGATACCACCTCAAATAATTAGCCGATCGTTACCGTCAACTGTTAATCAACATCAGGGCATCGATCGAATTTGGGCGCTCGTCAATCATCGTCCCCCCGTCCAAATCAATCTCGATGGCACGATCGAGTCACCACAGAAACAAGCCGTTAACTTAGAGCGATGGCTGCTGCCTTTTGATGCCACGCTCAAATTATTAGAAATTCAGCAACGACAGCTTCCTAATGGCGAGATCGAACTCACCTCGCCCTATTTACAGGTACGAATTCACCCCCATCAATGGCAATCTCACCCCAAGTTAGGGCGCGTAATTGCCATCGGCGAACTCCAAAAACTCCCAGGTCTCAAAATTGGATTCGCTCGACAACCAGGCGGACTAAATCGGCGGGGGATCTCACTCAAATTTAACTACACTCTGCCCCAAAATCGACCTCAACCGGTGGCAACCGAGTTACCAGTCAGTTTAGAGGGATTGACCGCGATCGACCCGCCTACAGCCAGCCTGAGCACAGTTCAGCAACGTATCAATCTCAGTGGTTCGACTAATAATCAACTCAACACTCAGGGTGAATTTAAATCAGTCGGGACAGTTTTAGGCTCCAGTTGGTATTTGCGGGTGGAGCAGCCCAAACTCGCCAATCTCCTCACCTGGGGGTTGAGTGATGCGGTGGTGATTAACCAAAGTGCTAGTTCTGACTGGATTGCTGGCTCCCAGAGTCCATTTTGGCGCAGACAGGGCAATCCGACAGGTGCCTATTGGGGGGTGACAACGATTCAGCGGCAAGGGTTCACCCCACCGACATCGCTGACTGGGGGTAACTTTTTACCAAATGAGCGGTTGCAATCGAGTCGCTTGGGGCGGACTGTAATTGGGCAAGCGCAGCCAGGGACGGTGGTGCGGTTAATTCGGGGGTTTAATACCAATGTCATCGGTCAGATTTTGGTCGATAGTTCGGGGGTATTCCGGTTTGAGAATGTCATTGTGAGTAATGAGGGTGAGTTTGGCAGTAATTATCGATTGCTGTTGTATCCCAACGGGCAACTCACCGCCGATCCGCAGGTGCGGGATGTGACGTTTACGACGGTGCCAGGTCAATTACCGAGTGGATCTGGGGCGTTGATTGTGTCAGCAGGGACAAATTACCGTCGAGGTGCCAATAATTTTGTTGGTAAATTTGATGGCGTGCAGGGTGGCGTGGCGTATCGACGGGGGATTAGTGAATCGTTGACTGTGGGTGGGGGGATTGTCTCCGATCCTGTAGCAATGCGGGGTATCGGCGAAGTATTTTGGCAACCGACGGGCGTTCCGCTTCGGGCATCAGTTTCCGCAGTTACTGGAGATCGCTGGGATCTGGTGAGCAGTGTCAATTATCAACCAGCACCCAATTTTAATGCCAATTTTAGTAGCGATCGATTATCTAGTCGCGCCGCTATCAATTGGCTGCTGACATCGCAACTAACCGCGACGAGTAAATATGATAGTTTATCTGGGGTCGCGATCGGTGGTAACTACCGCTTTAGTGTGGCACCCAATAGCAGCAGCAGTCTCCAAGGAACTCTCGATAGCAACTCTTTCTTGCGCTGGAGGGCCAATCATCAGCAGAATAACTGGCAAGTCGGTTTTCAGGGCAATGAAATCAGTCTCAACTCAGAAGTTAGTTATCGGCTCCCCTCGGCAACTGGAAGTACCCAAAAGATCGTTGCGAACTATCAATCTACCTATGCCGGTGCCCCAACTACTTTGGGGCAACTAATCTGGCGGTATCAATCGGCACTTCTACAATCCGAACTCGGTTACGGCTGGAGTGGCTTCGGGCGCGGTGCCAATGCGGGACTGGGGGTCACACTATCCCCCGGATTACAATTAATGGGCAGATATCAAGGTATTTCAGCTTTTACTAATCGGGAGAACTTTTCGCTCGAATTACAATCAACACTTGATTTTCAAGGTGGGAGTGTGGCGACGACTCAGGTAGAAGATCTGCGAACGCGCGGCGGCATCGTCATCCAACCATTTCTCGATCGCAATGGCAATGGCAAACAAGATCCTGGCGAAGACGGCTACTGGAATTCTGAATTAGTCACACTCGATAATAAAGCACTCAATCCCAGCCGAACTACCCAGTTGCCAGATCGAGTCGAAATCCGCAGCCTCCCCGGGAGCTATCGACTCGATCTCAATTCCGCTCACCTCCCCCCAGGGTGGCGGAGTGCGCTGACAGATTCGCTGGGCAAACCGATCGAATCATTGCGTGTCAATGTTGCTTTAGGTAGCTATACAACCATCTCCATTCCCCTGATGCCGATCTATCAGGTGACGGGGATTGTCGCTGATGCTACGGGCACACCCCGCCCAGATGTCGAAGTCACCGCCGTCCACATTTCTGGTACCAGCGTCCGCCGGACGACTTCCAATGCTGATGGTAGCTATGAGTTTACCGATCTGGCTCTGGGCGAGTACGAGATCTCTATTTCTGGGCAATTACAGCCGACTAAGATCGCAATTGTGGCTAGTTCGCCAGTAGTGCAGCGGTTCGATCTCCGCCAATCTGCTGTGAGTGATGTAGTTTTACATCCTCAAAGGGTGTCTGAAAAGTCAGGCGAGACGGCAGAGTGACTTTTCAGACACCCTCTCATCGTGTCGGTGCGGATGCAGCTTTATCTGTACCTTTGACACTCGCATATAGCTCTTTAAATAACCGTTGTTGGACGCTATGATCGACGATCGGTAGCGGATAGCCAAGTCGATGACGAGTTAGCGGTAAAATATCTCCACTGAGAATCAGCTTGGTATCTACAGACTTCAATTCTGGTACCCACTCGCGGATATAGTCGCCCTCGCGATCGAATTTTTGGGCTTGGGTATAGGGATTGAAAATCCGCAAGGGTTTGGGGTCCATCCCACTCGATGCGCTCCATTGCCAGCCACCATTATTTGAAGACAAATCGCCATCGATGAGGCGTGACATAAAATAGTGTTCGCCCCATTGCCAATCAATAATCAAATCCTTGGTGAGGAAACTAGCGACGATCATCCGACAGCGATTGTGCATCCAGCCGGTTTGATTGAGTTGGCGCATGGCAGCATCGACGATCGGATAGCCTGTTTTGCCCTCACACCAGGCGGTAAATTGCTGCTGGTCATTTTTCCAGGGAAAGTGTTTGAAGGGGTCGCGGTAAGCTCCCTGGGCGAGGCTGGGGAAGTGATACATGGCTTGTTGATAGAACTCTCGCCATGCGATTTCTTGTTGCCAGGTAGTAATCCCCGCCCGAGCTTCATCACTGCTAGCTTCAGCCATCGCCACAGTTGTGGCTGCCCAAACGGTGCGAATCCCAATTGTGCCAAATTTCATGGCGGCGCTCAAGCCTGATGTACCAGTAGCAGCGGGATAATTACGCTGCTCGTCATACTCGGAGATCGATCT
>JBBRVB010000060.1:0-14607 GCA_038247275.1 Chroococcales cyanobacterium | reverse complement strand
TACTCACACCAGTCGTCGCAATGGGACTCGATCGATTGTTAGGGAATAGGGGATAGGGAATAGGGAATAGGGAATAGGGAACACCGCGCAGCGGCTCCACCGAATTAAGTAACTGCCAACTAAAATCCAGAGTAGAGTGAATGCCGCACCACGCTAGCACACAAGTCGAACCATACGCAGGAGAGTTTGAGAGGCGGCGTTCCGCCTCTCAACGGGGGGGCTGGGGGTCGGTACCCCCAGATCCGGGTTCTGCCTCCGCTAGGAAAGCCGCAACTCACTAATATCGATCGTTTGCCGCTTGCACCTAGTACCACAACTTATCGATCGACCACAACCTACCCCTAAGTTACTGCTGACTCCCACACTCAGGACAGAACTTGTGCTCGATCGTCTGGATCGCCCCACAACTACCACAATGAATCGAAACCGCCCCCGAACTCGCCCGTTTTGGTTTCGCCAATCCCACCATCTCCGCATTAGACTTATTACTAGGCACCATTGGGTAACAATTTTCATTGCGCTTGACTTGGGCATTGAGCAAAACAGGGCCATCATGAGCCAACATCGCCGCGATCGCGCCAGGTAAGTCTTCGCGATTATCGACCGTCATCCCCTTAATCCCATAAGCCTGCGCTAACAGCATAAAATCGGGCTGAGAGGGAGCCATTTCCGAAGAAGAGTAGTTTTCCTCATAAAAAGCTTCCTGCCACTGCCTGACCATTCCTTGCCAGCCATTATTAATGATGACAATTTTGACTTTCAAATTATATTGCTTGAGCGTACCGAGTTCCTGAACATTCATCTGGAAACTGGCATCGCCGCTAATACAGATCGCTTGCTCGTTGGGAAGTGCCATCTGCGCGCCCATCGCGGCCGGTACGCCAAAGCCCATCGTCCCCAAGCCAGCACTAGAAATCCAGTGGCGGGGTAAGTTATTAAGAAATTGCGCCGCCCACATTTGATGTTGACCGACATCGGTAGTGTAGTAAGCATCGGGAGCTTGACGGCGACATTCGACGATCACTTCTTGGGGTGCAAGTAAACCTTCATAACTAGGTGCCACCAGGGGATTGTCCGTGCGCCAACCATCGATCGTCTCCAACCAAGCCTTAGTCGGTTCGGGATTGCCACCCAAGCCGAGTTCGCGCACCCGTTGGAGCAGTTGGATCAGGACTTGTTTGATATCGCCGACAATCGGCACATCTGGAGTGCGATTTTTGCCGACTTCCGCCGGATCGATATCGATGTGAATTACCTTGGCATCAGCAGCAAATTGTGACAATTTACCCGTCACGCGATCGTCAAATCGCGCACCGACAGCAATGAGCAAGTCGCAATCTGTGACCGCCCAGTTCGCATAAGCCGTCCCGTGCATTCCCAGCATCCCGACTGATAGCGGATGCAGCTCATTAAAGGCACCCTTGCCCATCAGGGTAGTAGTGACGGGGATTTGGAACAGTTCCGCCAGTTGTTTGATTTGTTCGTGAGCAGAGGAAGCGATCGCGCCACCACCAACGTAGAGTAATGGTTGCCGACTTTTGGCGATCAGTTGGACGGCTTGGTTAATTTGGCGGGGATTGCCTCGGACGGTGGGCTTATAGCCGGGGAGTTTGACATTACCTGGAGCGACGGGGACATATTCACACGCCATCGCCCCGATATCCTTGGGCACATCGATCAACACGACACCAGGACGACCGGAAGCGGCAATGTAGAAGGCTTCGGCGACGATCCGCGCCATGTCTGCGGGATCGCGGACGACATAAGAATGCTTGACAATCGGCAGGGTAATCCCATAGATATCGGTTTCTTGAAAGGCATCAGTACCGATCGCATAGCTAGGGACTTGCCCGGTGACCACTACCAGCGGAATCGAGTCCATGTGGGCGGTAGCGATGCCTGTCACGAGGTTGGTGGCTCCAGGGCCAGAAGTAGCGAAACACACCCCTACCTGCCCCGTAGCACGAGCATAGCCATCAGCAGCATGAGCGGCACCCTGTTCGTGACGCACGAGGATATGCTTGACTTTGCCAGCGGCTTCAAAGCGATAAATTTCGTCGTAAATGGGGAGGATTGCCCCACCTGGATAGCCAAAAATATGTTCGACACCATGCCGGTACAGGCTATCGAGCAGCGCATAAGCCCCGGTTTGAGTCTGGGAAATCGCCGAAATGACCGGCACTGTTGGGGTAGTTGCTACTTCAATGACACGTTGAGAAACCACAAATAAACCTCACGAGTTTAGAGTTAAATTATAAATATTTAGTTACTGAAGTAGAAATCGATGTTTTGTGCCGATCTTGACAGATTTTGGCTGTCAATCTACCGCAGGATTTTAGCTAGGCTAATTGTTTATTATCTATCGATCGCCCACTAGTCGATCGGATCTCGATAGATATATTTATTTTAGGCTCGATCGATTCGATTATCCACTCTCGATCGACTGCGAGGAGGTAGGCGATCTGGGAGGAAACCTCCCAGATTTGGGTCGTGCCTGTGAAGCACCTTTTCGCTGTCAACTGTCAACTGATGCTGTGCTAGCTATGCCCTTAATGAGTTGATTCTGGCTCGATCCGATCGATTCTTTCTGGGAGCAGCTCCACCAAAGATTTACCTCTAATATTGAGCCAATGTTCGCGGTACAGCAACTCTAACTGATTGCCCGCCCCACGAAATAACTTAATTTGATTGAAGATCAGTCCTTGGAAGAGACGATAAAAAGCCAGACTAACGATCGCGACAATCATCCCTGTCGCCGTAGAAATCAATGATTCGCTAATCCCGATGGTCACGTTAGTGCCAGCCGAAGTACCGAGATCTCCAAGTTTAACGCCACTTAATGACCGAATCAAGCCCAAAACAGTTCCCAATAGCCCCAGTAATGGTGCCAGCGCAATTACTGATTCGAGCAGCTTGTCCCCCCTCCGCATCATCGCGATTTCATCTTCAGCAGCCGCTTCGAGTGCGAGTTTGAATGTCTCTGGATCGGGACTTGTCCGCTTGAGTGGCGCATACAAAAATCGACCGATGGGTTGGCGATTGCGCTGTTGTTTAGCGATTTGGGTAGCCGTGTCCCATTCATCATTAGCACTAGCTTCGAGGACGCGTTCGACGGTTTCTTCCTCTTTCCTAATGGCTTTAAACCAAAACCATAGCCGTTCTAGAATAGTCGCCACTGATAGGATTGAGAGGAATAGCAATGGCCACATCGTGATTCCGCCATCCTCAAACAGTTTGATAGCATTCATAATCGCATAATAGTTGAGAGTTGAATTTCGATCGCCGGTAATTACACCTCGAATCAGAATTAATTATTGCAGTTAATTGACGCGCGATCGATTGGGATTCAATCCCTAGCTACGTCAATGGCGTGACGAATGCGGCGGAGAGCCGCTCTTGGATATCTGAATCTACAGTAGCATCAACGTGGGTACGACTGATGGCAACTACCACGCTAGGAACACACCCGACTGTCATCTTTACTTCCCATCACCTCAGACATCCAACCACACAAAGCCACTATTTCAAGATTTTCCCGATCCTATTTTCTTTTCCCACTATATTCTGATGAAAATTGTCGAATCTCACGATCGACTATTTCTAGTAGTCGATCGTCACCATCAGTATCTATAGGGTTTGTGATTGGTAATTCCGTGTAGACGGCAAGCCATCGAAGATTAAGCTGCCTTTGAAGTAATTAATATGTACTATATTAATTAGTACTTCGATCGAAATAAGGTGATATCAAATTTCTTCGCACATACGCCACCTAAAGGCTCTACTCAGTGGCATGGATTAAAAGAGCATCTAACTGATGTAGCAGATTTTACTAAGGTATTTGCTAAAAAACTCCAGGCTGAAGATTTAGGATACTATGCGGGATTGTGGCATGACTTGGGCAAGTACAATCCTGATTTTCAGCAATATCTAATTGATTGTCATAAAGCATCCTTAAACAAGCAAACACCACCTAAACGTAGAATTCCCCATGCTATTCATGGTGCGATGTTAGCGGCTGAATCTTGTCCAGATATTGCACCACTAATTTATGGACATCATAGAGGCTTACCTGACTACAGTGCTTTAGAAGAAAAGCTGGACAATCCAAAGGCACAATTAGAACTCGATCGAGTCATGGCATCTGCGGAAAGTGAGGGAATCGATCTCAGCCCAGATCTTGATTTTGATGAATTGGTTGCTCACCTGCCAGATCCAGATGATAACCCTTATGCACGGGAGGTATTCGATCGATTATTGTTCTCTTGTTTGATTGATGCCGATCGATTAGATACTGAAAGGTTTGACGATCCCGCAAGGTTTGAACTTCGCTATTTAAATAAGCTAACAATCCAGCAGTTATGGGACACATTTAAACCGAAACAGAAAGAATTTATTATTCAACAACAAACAAAAATAACAGATAAGAATAGAAAAGTCTTTGAAGTCAGGCAAGAAGTCTATGAATATTGTAAGAATGCTGCATTAAATCAGCCAGGAATCTTTAGACTTACTGTACCGACTGGTGGTGGTAAAACTCTAAGTGGATTAGCTTTTGCTCTTGGGCATATTTTAGCTAATCCAATAAAAGATTTAGAACGTCGAGTCATTATTGCTGTGCCCTATACCAGTATTATCGAGCAGACAATAAAAGTTTATCGAGATATGTTCGATCGAGATCTAGGACACTCATCAGTTTTAGAACATCATAGCGGTATTCAATATGATTTCAGGTCGAAAGATAAGATATCTGAAGAGGAAGAAGAAATCGATGAAGGGGCAATCTTTGCTCAACGGCAAGCTAGATTAGCTACTCAAAATTGGGATGCACCGCTAATTGTAACTACGACGGTTCAATTATTTGAAAGTTTGTTTTCTAACCGAACTAGTAAATGCCGTAAATTACATAATATTAGCGGCAGTGTGATTATATTAGATGAAGTGCAGACTCTACCAATCGCGCTACGAGAATCGATATGTAGTATGCTAAAAGAGCTAGTAAAACGATATCATGTCTCAGTAGTGTTATGTACAGCTACTCAGCCAGTATTAACGGGTGATGATGGCTATTTCCAAGGATTCGATCGAGATTCGATTATAGATATTATCCCCGTTGCTACAAGTCAATCACATTTTCAGAAGCTCAAGCGGGTTGAATACAACCTATTGGCAATTAAAACTCATACTAAATGGTCTTGGCAAGAGCTAATAAATAAGCTGAAGCCTCATCCATCAGCCTTGGTAATTCTCAATACTCGTAAAGATGCTCTTGCAGTTCTCGAAAAATTGGGTTGTTTGCCTGACCACAACTTACGAACAGAACCGATTGAGGATCGAGTAAAAGTAGCTATAAAAAATAGCATAATACTGCATTTGTCTACACTCCTATGCGGGACACACCGTCAACTGGTATTAGATGAAGTCAGGTGGCGATTAAAGAATAATAAAGCTTGTATTTTAGTTTCTACTCAAGTTGTAGAAGCAGGCGTAGATTTAGACTTTCCAGTAGTTTATCGTGCATTGTGCCCACTCGATCGAATCGTCCAAGCCGCAGGGCGATGTAATCGGGAAGGAAATATGGATGAGCCAGGGCAAGTATGGATATTTGAATTAGAAGAAGGTACTTTGCCACCTAAGGGTAGTGAATATGCTAAAGCAACAGAAAAAACTCGCCAGAAGTTAGAACAATATAGTGAAGATGATTTACACAATCCAGAAATTTTCACCAGTTATGGTAACGATCTGTATAAATTAGAATCAGCCGATAAGTATAAAATTCAGGAAGACCGAGCAAATCAGTACTTTGAAACAGTTGCAAGTAAGTTTAAGTTAATAGATGATGACACCTACCCAGTTGTCATTTCTTATAATGATGAGGCTAAAGAGCTGTTGAGACAAATCGAGTATCGCGGCTTGTTTGCAAGTGACTACCGAGCGTTACAGCCTTATACGATTAGCATTAGACAGTATGAGTTTCAGAAGCACAAGAAGACATCGATCTCACAACCAATTGCTGGAGTTAACTTTTATGTCTGGACTGGTAGCTACGATCCAATTTTAGGTATTCCACTTATTGGCGATCCTCGTGATGTTTATTTATTAAGCGGAAAAGATTCGGTAGTTTAGTTAATATTTTACAAATCCACCAGACCCAAACTGATTTGAATTGCTCGATCGATTTTAGTTAAAGTCTCTGGACTGACAATACCGAGCCGCCTAGCTAACCGCTGTCTGTCGATCGAACGCACTTGATTCAACAAAACTACCGAAGTTTTTTTCAAACCGCCTTCGGGTGGTTCGATCTGCACCTCAGTAGGGAATAAACGATCGTCAAATTTAGACGTAATTGCGGCAACGATCGTAATCGGACTATGTTCGTTAGCGACATCATTTTGGATGACTAAAGCTGGGCGAGTCTTCGCAATTTCAGTACCAATTGTGGGGTCGAAGTTGACAAGATAAATTTCTCCACGAACTGGTTTAATTATTGCGGCAGGCATACTTCTTCATCCACAGCAAACCATTCTTGGGCTAGGTTCAAGTCTCTCTCTGCACGGTAAATCGCTCCTTCTTTGAGTCGATCTCGCAGAGATTGTTTGTTAGTCTCACATAAATAAAACTGTACTGCTTCAGTAATAAATCGACTACGATCTCCTTGAGGAGCTAATCGATCGATTTCGACTAAAGTATCATCAGGTAGATTAATACTAATATTCTGATACATCGATCTCCTGTATCTTAAATGTACTTTTATTATAGCTAACTTTTATTTACACCTACCTGAACAGACTAATATCATTAGCTTCCATACTACAGCATTTTCCAGTTATATGGAGTACACAAACGTTATTGAAAGACTGACTTGGTAAAGGTTCAGCGTACTGCATGAATGAGGAAAGTACTGTATGTTGACAGATTTTGGCAGGTAATGAAAAATCCCCTCCACCCACTATCGTGTTAGTAATAGACCTGTCCGAAAATTTTTGATCCTTGCTAGGCAAGGGTTTGAGATCGATCAAAATCACCACATTTCAATATGTAGTTGATGGCTTGTAGCCATTAGAGCTGATTCTTATCGATTTATTGGCAAAAATATGATGTTTCTAAATCAGTCTAAAAAGCTTGAATAGCTTGTCTAGGCTATGTTACGCGATCGATTTATATTTCTGACAAGTCTAATGATAAATTATAGTCATGCACCCACTGATGGGTGAGGATTGGAACATCTAAGGGTTACATGATGGTGTCTCTTAGCAATAGACGCGGACAGGCGAGTGTCACTTTTTAAATCAAGTTGATTAACTTGCCTGTTCACCTCACACCATATTTTAAAGGAAAACGTTATGACTCTCCTCGGACAGCTTACAATCGATACTGAGAGCCATCAGCCGATTTAACTGGTCTATATATCGTGCAAAAGTTAATTCATCTAGGGTTCATGAGGAGTACTTAAAATAGTACACTTCTATAAAGACAATACTTGACAAATGTAATTAAGCTGGGGTATAAAAATAGGAGACGGCAACCCATCACAGGTTAAAGCCGCATCCCACAAAAAATATTTCCATCCTAATTTTGTCATGAATCACCCAATAATGTCATCTCCATCTCCCGATGGGGCGGTTTTTCCGCTGTTTGCCTTATCCAGACAGTCTCAAACTATAAGCAAATCTTTAGTTGAATTAGAGCCTCAAACATATACAACACAGGAGGTTGTGGATAAACTAGGGTTGCAGAATCCGGCTCGATTGCATCAAGCGAAGAATGACAATAAGCCATATCTCCATGAATCATCGCAAACATCCGATCTGCGTCTTGTGCTACCGATAAAGCGTAATACCTGGATGATTTTCAGTCCTTGCTAGGTTAATGTGGCGCATAAATTGGGAACGCTAGTATAGGAACCCAAGTTTCAAGCAAGTTCTATTCTGATACACCTAGCTTTATAGCTGGGTGTAGATTGAAACAATTAACACCAAATTATTTATGTCCGACTCTTTACTAAGTGTGAGGGTACAGGGAGACTTGGCTTTGTTTACTCGCCCTGAATTTACAGCAGAGCGAGTGACCTATTCAGTCCCGACTCCCAGTGCTGCGCGAGGAGTACTAGAAAGTATATTTTGGAAGCCCGAAATACGCTGGATCGTCAGGGAGATAGTGGTTCTAAACGAGATTCGCTATTTCTCATTGCTACGGAATGAAGTCAACTCCCATCAAAACGAACGTACTGCAAAGGGCTGGGAAAAGGCTGGAAAAGGCAGTTACTATGCCGACGACGATCGATCTCAACGTCATGCGATGTGCTTGCGGGATGTCGATTACGTTATCAGAGCCGAGATTCAGTTAAAGCCTCATGCTGATGCTCATCCAGCCAAGTATCGTGACCAGTTCCGGCGGCGGGTAGCTAAGGGGCAATGTCATCACCAACCTTATTTGGGTACGCGAGAGTTTAGTGCATATTTCAGCGAACCTAGTGGTGATGAAGACCCGATCGATAGTTCTCCCGATTTAGGATTGATGTTATTCGATCTAGAGATTACTGAGGCTACCGATGGCGGGATGATGTATCTCAGTCACGATGCCAATGGAGCTAGGGTAACTAAAGGTAATGCCAAGCCTAAATTCTTTGCAGCCAAGTTAGAGAAAGGGATATTAACAGTACCTCTAGCTTCGGAGGTAGATAATGCTACTAACTAAGCTCTATGAACTCTCGCAGCGAAAGGATATTAAGGCTAAATTACCGATCGAGGGTTATAACAACGTTCCGCTGAAATGGATCGTAAATATCGATCTAGAGGGGAATTTACTTGGTTTTGATGATTTGGGCGATCGTAACAAACGAATGCTACCAGATTGCAAACGAGCATCAGGGATTAAACCAAAGCTTCTAGCTGATAAGTGTGACTATGTGTTTGGTTATGCTGATGCTAACGTTGCCGCAGAAAAAGTAACCGAACGCCACCGACAATTCAAAGAATTAATCGATAAATGTGCCGCACACACCAAGGAACCTAGTGTTTTAGCAGTAGCTAATTTTCTAGATAACTGGCTACCAGAAAGGGATAACGAAAAATTAATTGCGAAAGGGATAGAACCATCTCAAGTAGTAACTTTTAGTATTCAATATCCTGATGGAAATACGGTAATTCCTGCGGATGCTCTGGCTGGCATAACTGCCATTGAATCATTTTGGGCAAGGAGCTTGACGGGCGAGGACGATGCAGATAATCAGCAAGTTATCATGACTTGCTTAGTTACTAATCAAGAACGCCCTGTTGAAGAACGTTTACCAGTAGCGATTAAAGGCATCCCTAACGGTCAAACTTCCGGCACTGCTCTAGTTTCGGCAAATGCTCTTCCATTCACCTCTTATGGGTTGAAAAACTCGCTCACATCACCGATTTGTCGAGAAGCTGGAGAAGGATTTGCCAAAGCACTTAACCATTTATTAGCCAGTGATGATTCTAAGTTCGTTCTGAATAACAATGTGGCGTTTGTATTTTGGACGCAGAATTCTACCAAGGTAAAATCTGCTGTCTGGAAAAACGATCAGCCGAAGAAAATCAGAGAAATCTTAATTGGTCTGATTAGTGGTAATAAAAGATTAGCCAGGTTAAAAGCCGATCGATATTATGCGGTGGCTTTATCTGCCAGTGGCGCACGAGTGGTTGTTAGAGATTGGATTGACATCGCTCTCGATCGAGCAATCCAAAATTTAATTAACTGGTTTGACAATCAAGATTTAGTCGATACCTGGGGCGAAGAGGATGAAAAGAGAAAATATCTGAGCATTTATCGTCTTTCTAAGTGTTTGTATCGAGATGCTAAGAAAGATGATATTGCGAGGATTTCTACTCAACTCATTCATGTGGCGATTCAGGGTGGAAGATTACCCAATGAAATACTAGCTCAACTAGTTCGCCGCAATCGAGCCGAACGAGATGTCGATCGAGATCGAGCTGCACTAATGAAGTTAGTCTTGACAACTCAATATCCCAACCAAATGACAAATATGAATTGTTTGAATGAAGATCCTCAATTTACCGAACCACTCGATCGAGCCGCTTATTACTGTGGTCGATTATTAGCTCAACTTGAACAAATTCAAATCCAAGCATTAGGGCGAGATGTGAATGCAACTCTGATCGATCGATTCTATGGTGCAGCCTCGGCGACTCCAGGTAAGGTGCTCGGTAAATTAGTCGAAAATTCTCAACCTCACCTCGCTCGAATTCGCAAAGACAAACGCGGTGTTTATGAAGCTCTACAGCAACAATTGGAAGATATTCTCAGCAATATTTCGCCAGAAGATGGTAAGTTTCCGACTAATTTAAACACTGTACAACAGAGTATTTTTGCTCTCGGCTACTACCATCAACGCGCACACAACCGAAAGCAAGCCAAGGATGGTGCTGCCATGAGAAAACAAGCCGCCGAAGTAGCTGCTGAATAATTATTCATTTACAAACCAATTTAACTCAAACACATAACTCAATCATGTCTAATCATCTTAATCCTGAATTTCGTCACGATTTCGTCATGCTATTTGACGTAGAAAATGGTAACCCAAATGGCGATCCCGACGGAGGTAACTTACCTCGCACAGACCCAGAAACTATGCACGGCTTAGTGACTGATGTTTGCTTGAAACGCAAAATTCGGAACTTCATTGACATATTTTATGGAGAAGAGGAAAGAACTAAAATCTACGTTCAAGATCGGGGAATTGCACTCAATGATATGAATGCTCGTGCATACAAGGCACTAGATATTAAATCTACTGGTACCAAACAGAAACGGGAGGAAGTTAATAAGACTCGTGACTGGATGTGTCAAAACTTCTTTGATATTCGGATGTTTGGTGCCGTAATGTCTACAGGTATTAATTGTGGTCAGGTGCGTGGGCCGATGCAATTAACTTTTGCTAAATCGATCGATCCAATCATGCCGATAGATATCACGATTACTCGCCTAGCAATCACCGATCCTAAAGATGCGGAAGTTAATATTGGTGATGATGGCAAAGGTAACTCTGGCAAAACTTCAACAATGGGTAAAAAAGCTTTAGTTCCCTATGGATTGTATATGGGTTATGGATTCTTTTCACCCCACTTAGCCGCCCAAACAGGTGTCACTGAGAAGGATTTAGAACTCTTCTGGCAAGCCTTAGAAAAAATGTGGGATCTCGATCGATCTGCCAGTCGAGGGCTAATGGCTCTGCGGGGTTTATATATCTTCTCTCATGAGCATAAATTGGGTAATGCGCCAGCGCATAAATTATTCGATCGAGTTAAAGCTGAATTAAAAGATAAGAGTATGCCACCACGTCGATTTACTGATTATCAGGTTTTTCCGATCGATGATACCAATCTACCTCCAGGTGTCACTCTAACTAGACTAGTCACCGACTAACTCCAAAATCTCTGCCTGTAAGTAGTTCATACTTACGGGCATCAAGGTTAGAATTGTAAAGTAACCATAGAAGCGGTAAAAGCCATGACTGTTGCTACAAAACTGATGACTCTTGCAGAATACCTTATTCATGATGATGGTACTGACACTATTTGTGAACTTGTTAACGGGGAACTAGTTGCTATGCCTCCAGAAAGTTATCAAAATCAGCAAGTTACAATCTCTTTGTTAATTTACTTTTCCCAGTTAGGGATACCAACACGATTACTGAGAAATCAAATAGCGATCGCTGTAACTGGTGGTAGAGCAACTGCACGAATTCCAGATTTAACAGTGCTTTCTGAAGATTTAGCATTACAATTACAAGAAACTAATCGCTCTATGATTTTGGCAGATATGCCACCACCTAATTTAGTTGTAGAAGTGGTTAGCCCTAATCAAGATAAGCGAGATTATCGCTACAAGCGATCGGAATATGCTGCCAGACAAATTCCTGAATATTGGATTGTCGATCCGATCCTAAATAAGGTAACAATTTTAGAATTAGTCGAAGGTTTATATGAAGAACAAGTTTATGTAGGCGAACAGTCGATCGAATCACCACTGCTTGGAAGTTTGACATTAACCGCTCAAGCAGTTTTAGCCGGCTAGATTCGATTGCTGTCGCAGAAGGCAAGCCGTTCGAATTAATTCGCTAAATTTTCGCTGAACATTTCATAAATGACATCAAACTAAAATAGTGTGTATTATTCTTGCTACCTGGGTATTTTAATAGAGTAGCAGCACTATTTTTTGTGATAAATTCCAGTGTCTAATCCCGAAGATAACTACATCATGCTCAGTGCCCTTCAGCACTACGCATACTGTCCACGCCAATACGCGCTCATCCACATCGAGCAGGTTTGGGATGAAAATCTCTACACCTTGCGGGGACAGCGAGTACACGAAAAAGTCGATATTCCCGATGATGACCAAATCGCCGATATTCGAGTCGAACGCGCTCTGCCATTATGGTCGCATCAACTGGGAATTAGAGGTATCGCTGACGTAGTGGAATTTGGGGCTGATGGTATCCCTTACCCTGTGGAATACAAATCAGGCACTAAAAAAGTCCGGTTCGCCGATAATATTCAACTTTGCGCTCAAGCACTGTGTCTGGAAGAAATGTTGAATTGCGCCATCCCGACCGGCGCGATTTATCATGCAGCTTCCAAACGACGGCGGGAAGTCGCCATTGATGCCACCTTACGATCGCAAACCCAGCAAATTATTATCGCGATTCGGCAACTATTCATTACCCAAAAGTTACCACCTCCAGTCAATGACCAACGGTGTGAAGATTGCTCGTTAATCGATGCCTGTATGCCAGGTGCGCTGGCAGATTTCACCCGCACCAGCCGTCAAAATAGTCTATTCGCGATTGACTAACTCCGATGAAACAACTCCTCAATACTCTCTACATTCAAACTCAAGGTGCGTACCTGCGACTCGATCATGAAACCCTCAAAATCGAGATCGAAAAAGAAGTCCGCAAACAAATCCCGCTCCATCATCTCGGTAGTATTGTCACCTTTGGCAATGTGTTGATGAGTCCCTATTTAATTCATCGTTGTGGTGAGGATGGACGCAGTTTGGTTTGGCTCTCAGAATACGGCAAATTTAAAGCTAGAGCGGCGGGTTCGACGACTGGTAATGTGTTGCTTCGTCAGGCTCAATACCAAGCTTTAAATGACCCCTCAGTGGCACTTGCGATCGCGCGTCATGCGATCGCGGCTAAACTTCAAAATACCCGTAGTGTCGTCATGAGAGCCGCACGAGAGGCAACACATGGGGTCGATAAGCAGAGTTTGACAGCGACGGCTCAAGTTCATGCTGATGCGATCCAGAAGGCAGAATCAGCCCCAGACTTAGATACTTTGCGAGGGATTGAAGGCTACGCGGCAAAGACTTATTTTGGTAGCTTTAGCTGCATGATTAAAGCCAATCGCGAGACTTTTAAATTACTCGATCGCAATAAACGCCCACCTCGCGATCCGATTAATGCTCTATTATCCTTCGTTTATACATTACTAAAAAACGATTGTGTCGCTGCTTGCGAAGGTGTGGGACTAGATCCACAAATGGGATTTTTACACGCCTTGCGTCCTGGTAGACCCGCTTTAGCTCTCGATCTGATGGAGGAGCTTCGTGCTCCATTTGCTGACAGATTAGTCTTGAGTTTAATCAATCGTAAGCAAATTCAATCAAAAGACTTTATCACCCGTCCTGGTGGTGCAGTTTTGCTGGTAGATGATGCGAGACGAACTTTGCTCGAAGCTTATCAAAATCGTAAGCAGGAGGAAGTACCCCATCTAATCATTGATTCAAAAGCACCCTTTGGATTGGTACCCCACGTTCAAGCAAGGCTGCTGGCGCGTCATCTGCGAGGAGATGTCCCCAGTTATCAACCGTTTATTCATAAGTAAACTAATGGATATCTTAGTCACCTATGATGTGAATACGGAAACGAAGGAAGGACGGCGACGGTTGCGGAAAGTAGCGACTATCTGTAAAGATTATGGACAGCGCGTACAGTATTCTGTGTTTGAGTGCAGAGTCAGCGATTCGCAGTATGAGACTTTACGCGATCGATTACTCAAGACGATCGATCTCAATCTTGATAGTATTCGGCTATATCGTTTACCCGCACCAAGGCTAGAACATTTAGAGTGTTTTGGAATCGATAGTTATCTGGATTTCGATCGACCGTTGATTATTTGATCGTTTGGTTGTTTTATGGCGATCGTCTTTAGCCGCAGCGCAGGCGGCGCGAACCTGTAGTGATGTCGAAAATCCTGGGAGGTTCGCGACCCCATACTATATAATGGTTTGAGTTATATTGGTGATGTTTTACGATCTAGCGATCGAGTTGAGAGATCGGGGGTTCGCGCAAGTGATACCTGAAAACTTTACTCTGAGCAGGTTTGAAATTATTGCCGTTGCACCTAGTCTTCGGGCTAGGTGAGGATTGGAACAAACATTGCTCCTCAGCGTATCGAGATTATCCGTTGCACCTAGTCTTCGGGCTAGGTGAGGATTGGAACCTGATGAGATATTCAGCACCACTAGAGATATGGTGTTGCACCTAGTCTTCGGGCTAGGTGAGGATTGGAACACCCCAAACTCGGTAGTGAGATTTAATCTACTGTCGTTGCACCT
>JBBRVB010000059.1:0-14877 GCA_038247275.1 Chroococcales cyanobacterium | reverse complement strand
CCATGATGATGCAGTTGGTGATGATTAAACCGACATAAACAGAGAGCTGTTTACTGACATCATATACAAAAGCCCGCAGAAGCTGATCGACCCTCCTAACTTAACACTTCTCGATCTCTTTTTGGGATGTTGATTTGTCGGACTTGAATGATGGTAAATCGGTCTAAATCTGCTCTAGCAGACATATTTGGGGATCGATGGTAATTACTCAAAACCCGCACCAGACGATCGAGTATCCGGTACCATTACTTTTGGGTAAAAGCTGGGGAATAATAAATGAGGCTAGTCTCGATCGCTAGTGAAAGCCGGGGAACATCAAATTGTCACGGAACGTCGTCACAGCCAGACAGGACGATCGTTTTCGCGAACAAATAGTTGCAAAAAGTGCTCGGTCGAGAAGCCCACTCAACGACCGAGCTGACTGGAATCGAGCGCGTCAAGTCCATCATCAGCAACCTGCGACATCGATCCCTCAACAAGCTCATTCCCTAAATTTTGCTAGCAACGGGACTTTTAAAAGGTACGATAAAAAGCTGAGGAAAAGAATCACCGCCGAGTATTAAACTAGACTATTAGACTACAAAAACCGATCGCCACCCAATATATAAAAATTCTTATGGATCACACTATCTTGCGGACTCATATCTACAAGAGTCTTATCATTGGTCTGGTACCAGTGTTGTCACTCGTCCATCTCCAGTCGAATAGTCTTGCCGCACTAGCCAAGGTTAAACCCCAAGTCAGTGTTGCACCCATTAAGATCGGTCAAGCCAAAACTCCAGCCAAGCCGAAGGCGAGAACTTTCACTCGGAACAGCTCTGCTGACTCTTACACACTTGGTCCTGGCGACAGATTGCGGGTAGATATCTTTAACGTTCCCGAGTATAGTGGCGAGTTTTATGTATTAGGAGATGGGGCGATCAACCTACCCGTTGTCGGCGCGATTTCCATTCAAGGACTAACAGTTCAACAAGCTTCTAGCTTGTTGACATCCTACTTCTCTCGCTATGTCAAACGTCCGATTGTGACTATTAGCGTCCTCGCGCCGCGTCCCGTCCAATTTGCCATTGCTGGTGAAATCACTCGATCGGGTTCTTATACAGTACCCTTTACCGGTGACAACCGGAAATTCCCCACGATCAGCCAAGCGATCCAATTAGCTGGCGGTACCACTCAGACGGCAAATTTACGCCAAGTCCAAGTCCGCCGCGCTGCTACTGGTAAAGTGCTGAGTGTCAATATTTTTGATGTGCTCCAACGGGGTAATACTTCTCAAGACATTACCTTACGGGATGGCGATACGATTTATATCGCGCGTTCGGAAGGCGTAAATGCCGCAGATCGACTGCGGTTAGCTGGCTCCAATCTCGCCAACCAAGATGCTACCGTCAAGGTCGCAATTTTGGGAGAAGTTGGCAAACCCGGTACTTATACCCTCAAAGGTGACAGTGCTGGTACCGCAGGTCGCGTCACGCCCCCAACACTCACCGAAGCAATTAAAATCGCTGGCGGTAGTACTGCTTCAGCAGATATGTCGCGGATCAGAGTGCGACGGAATACCCGGACGGGTACCGGTCAAGTCCTGCCGATTAACTTACTCAGCTTGCTCAGAACTGGGGATTTCGGTCAAGATATCATTCTTCAAGATGGCGACACGATCTTACTGCCGACGGCAACTGAGATCAATAGTGCCGATAGTACTCTAGTTGCGGCTTCCAACCTCGGTCCCCAAGCAATCAGCCCCCCCAAAATTGTTGTCGTCGGT
This sequence comes from Chroococcales cyanobacterium, assembly GCA_038247275.1. GTDB lineage: Bacteria > Cyanobacteriota > Cyanobacteriia > Cyanobacteriales > Chamaesiphonaceae > Chamaesiphon. Next base: position 13,112 of record JBBRVB010000059.1, on the reverse strand, counting down.
GAAGTAAATCGTCCGGGTACATATACGGTAACCGGCTCTGCTAACACTACAAATAATAATACTCAGCTAACTGGTACTGTTGCTCTCCCCACAGTTACCAACGCGATTCAAGCTGCCGCTGGAATCAAGCCCACTGCCGATATTCGTCAAATTCAATTGATTCGGACGACCCGCACTGGCGAACAAAAAATTGCCCTCGACCTGTTTAAACTGATTCAGCAAGGCGATACCAGTCAGGATATCATTCTCCAAGAAGGCGATCGCATCTTTATTCCACCCGCTCAAAACCCGAGCGCGCTAGATGTAGACATAGTTGCCTCTTCAACGCTTTCGCCTGTATCCATCAGAGTCAATGTGATCGGTGAATCAGTAGGAGGTAATGCGGGAGGTGGTCGTGAGGTACCTTCAAATACTACGCTCAACCAAGCAATCCTTCTTGCTGGTGGCTTCAATAACGTCCGTGCAAATAAGAATGAGGTGGACTTTATCCGACTCAATCCCAACGGCACTGTGACTAAACGGTTGATCAAGCTCAACTTTGCCAAAGGCATCGATCCAGAAACTAATCCTCGTCTCCAAAACAACGATACGATCGTGATCGGTCGGAACAACCTCACCCGGATCGGGGATGGTTTCAGCACGATCCTGAGTCCATTCAACGGTCTATTCAATCTCCTCAGATTCTAGACTCAATGAGTCAGATAACCTGCCAGCTAAATAGCTAAAGCCAAGGGTAACGGTGCAAGTATGCACCGTTACCCTTTACCAATTTTAGAGACCCCTAAGTTCAACAGCTCGAAACCGATCGAGAACTAAAAGAACAACAACCGATATTTTACCCATCACCCACCACCCATTACCCATTACCCACTACCCATTACCCATCACCCATTACCCATTACCCATTACCCATTACCCATTTAATCGTAGCGATCGAGGATAATGAAGATCTGGTTTGCGATCGATCTATCTAAATTGTTATGAACACGACCAATTTGCGAGATCTGTATCAACAGGTCATCCTCGAACACTACAAAAAGCCCAAGCATAAAGGTAAAACTAATCCGATCGATCGATATCAGAAGGGGCACAATCCATCGTGTGGCGATACGATCGAATTGACGCTCCAGTTGGATGCTAGCGGATCTCGCGTCACTGATGTCAAGTTTGAAGGTGAAGGGTGTGCCATTGCCCTGGCATCCGTCGATCTGATGGCTGGAGCCGTCGTGGGTAAAACGATCGATGAAGCTCTCGAATTAGTCGGGGTTTTTCAAGGGATGATGAGAGGGGAGTCAGAATTTCCCAAAGAGCAACGCAAGCTCAATGTTATGAAAGGGGTCGCTCAATTTCCCGTGCGGATCAAATGTGCTAACCTCGGGTGGCATACCCTCAAAGCCGCCCTCCAAATGACCGGAGAAGCCAAACTTGCCGATTTTGTCACCAACGAAAATGCATAGGCGTTGTCAAAAAATAACTGCACAGTCCGAAGATGAATCGTTCCCTGAGCGTAGTCGCAGGGAAAAGCATCGAAATAAATAACTTGATGGTTATTTATTTACAGGTACTTGGATAGTGGGCAATGCCTGAAACCTAGATGGTGGGCAGTGCCCACCCTACTAATCCGAGTTACCCATTGTCTTGAAAAGGTGCTCTACTTGGGGAAACCCCAAGACCGCACTTTTCGCTACCCATCACCCATTACCCTCTACCCTCTACCCCCTCTCCCCTCTCCATCATGATTTCAACTGCCGAATTTCTCAAATACTGTCAATGGTCGGGAATTGTGACAGTAGCGTTTGCTGTAGTAACGATCTTGGCTTTAGTCCTCAAGTGGGGATTCAAATATCGACTCGTCGGTGCCACCGGATTTATGGGCGTACTGACTGCGGGGCTATTTGGATTGAGTCTCGTCCCGATCGTGCATACAAATGTTCCTGGCTCACAGCCTTATTCCTTGATTTATGATAACGGTAGCGATCGCGCGACGATTGCTGTCAAAACGCCGATTAGTGAAACAGGATTGGATGCAACATTACGCCAAGCTGCGGCAGATTTGTACTCTTATGGTCGATCGGGTGCAAGCGATCGCCAGCTCAAAGTTCGCGCCCGGACAGTGATTCATCCCCGTCCAGGTATTTCTGAGCCACTAGTTTTAGGTGAAGTTACCCGTTCGCTCAGTGGTGGCGAAGATAGTCAATTAAATATCAGGATCGATCGCGGTAATTTAGAGAAAGTAGACCAAGCTAAAGTCTAACGAGCGGAAATTGAAGTCCAACCCGCAACTAAATCTAATTTATGAGTTAGCGATGCCGCTTGGTAGGGAACAATATGAGAAGTTGTCAGGGGAAAGATCGCTCTGGATCTTAGTGTAATTGTTGAGAGCGGATCGCGCTGGCTGCGCTGTCACAGCACCAGTTCCAAAGGGCATCAACTTGGCAACATCCTCGATCCTCCAAGGGACAGGCTACAGCAAAGATCTCCTGTATCTATGCCTCAAATTGTACCGATTCCGGCTAAATCCACGGCGGGAAAGTCACAATTTTTAATGACATCGCTCTACTCAAACTTAGATAAAAACTGGTTAACTTCATGAGAATTAATGACCCAAACTTACTTCAACAAGTCGTTAACTATCTAGATAGACATCAAGAGGCAGTACGCATTAAAAAAATGCTGTACTGTTTATGTACCAGTAGGTGGGAAAAGGACACGGATTATCTAAACTCCATTAATTTTCAATATTTGATCGAACAGATCGTTAGAGAAAACAATAGTCTTGAGCTGTTTAGAGTATTATTGCAAAATTTGATTAAAACAGTTAACAAGCCTAAGCAATATATTGAGATAGCTAAAGTAATTTATCTCGCGATCGGGCAATTGTATCCTGAATTTCGCCAAGAACACGCTAGTAGACCACAATCACCGCCACCAGCTAAAATACCAGATCCCGAACCAACTAACTCAACACTCGATCGAGGCGTTCCCTCGGCACTCCAACGCACCTATGCACCAGAACCGACGTTACCAAGTCAAGGTGTTCCCTCGGCATTAGAGCGAGCCTATGCACCGGTTACCACTCAAGAGTTTGAGGAAGCACCGCACAGCGAGGATGTTGACGAATCTGCTTACGAAACCTATTACGATTCAAATCTATCTGAAAGTGGTAGTGACTTCAATGGTGCCGAAGCTAGCTCTGAAGAGCCATCTGAAGTACCAGAGTACGATCCGTTTGCCTTACGGCAAAGTGTGATGAGTTATGCCAATCCATTACGGGCGAAAATCATTCTCTTGGTAATGCTGCGACCTGATTTTAATTTTGGCAGTCAATCGGTTGCGACAATGCGAGAATATCAACTCGACGATCTCTTGTTGGATGTCTTAAAAGCTTACACAACCATCCCCCAACTGGAGGAAAGTATGACTTATGCTGTCGAGTTGCTCGTCGAGCTGGAAGAATATGGTAAAGCCGCAAATGGATTACTTCAATCGCTGGTACCACTCTACAAAAATCGGGTTTAGATGCCGAGTAGGGGTTAGGATATAGGCTGAGTAGCTAATTCTCGTCGGTGTGAAATCTATCTATTCCGCTGCGGTGGTTTTGTCAATTGACAAATATCATGGATTTATGTCCCCATCTTCACGCCTCCTAACATCTAACATCTAATTTTATGGTCAGAACTGCCTCGACAATGCTACCTTTGGGCGTGAGTGCGCCAGATTTTCACCTCACTGATGTTGTCAGTGGCGCGCCGATTTCGCTGGCGACCTTTGCAGATCGACCAGCACTGCTAGTGATGTTTATTTCCGTCCACTGTCCTTTTGTCAAACACGTTCAAGCCCAATTGGCACAAATTGGCAAAGACTACGACTCGCAAGGATTAGCAATCGTCGGAATTAGCCCCAATGACATCGAGAAATATCCTGATGATGCTCCCGAACATTTACAGGCTTTAGCCCATGCCCAAGGGTTTAATTTTCCCCTCTGTTGCGACGCTAGCCAAGCTGTTGCCAAAGTTTATCTGGCTGCCTGTACGCCAGATTTCTTTTTATTCGGTCGCGATCGTCATTTGGCTTATCGGGGACAATTAGATGATAGTCGTCCTTCCAATGGTAAACCAGTCACCGGGCAAGATTTGCGTCAGGCGATCGAGTCGCTCCTGGCGGGCAAGGATGTCGATCCCAATCAACGCCCCAGTATTGGCTGCAATATCAAGTGGATTGCAGGTAATGAGCCGGAGTATTTTACCGGTGTCCGTGCTGAGGAATAAGCTTGATGGTGGAGTTTGCGCGAAGGTATCTTCTCCTTCGCCAGACGCTTGCCGATCGATTAGCCCACTTCGCTCGATCGGTCTGAGTCAGCTAGACGGAACAATTGTGATAAAACTTTATCTTAAATAAATGCTATAAATTCTCAATAAATATGTTAATATTTCTACAGCTTATTGAGATAAATAATCAATAGCTAAATTCGATAGTACTGAAGATCCAACATTACTCACAAATTATTCGGTGAACACTTATGGATTGGGACAACCTTATTTGGTGGTGGTGCATGGCATATTTTAATTGCGCCGATGACATGGACGGTGAAGATCTTACCGATTGAAGCCGATACAGTTAGCTGTTCTTAATTGGGCGATTGAGTCAGTCGATCGCATTTTTCAGGAAAAAGATCCAATTTAATTAGATAATTAACAGAATTAATAATTAATTGTCGAAACACCTAGTTATCACTATTTTTTGATCACATCACATCTTCAAATTGTACTATGACCGATCGATCTAAATTTATCTGGGTTAGTGCTAGTCCCAGCCTCAAATATTTTCACCGCCGTCTGCTCAGTAATCTATCTAAAGTTGTTAAGGTTGAGTTCTGGGAATATTACCAAACATTAGATGAAGGTAGCTCTATTGAGGGAGCCGTTAATTTATTACAGGCATATTTATCCGATTTGGACGCTCCCGTTCATCTAATTGGACACGGAATTGGTGGGGCAATTGCCTTGAGCTATGCACGGAGCTATCCCATCAAAGTAGCTTCACTAACATTGCTAAGTGTTGCCGTTCAACCAGGGATTAATTGGCATTCATATTATTATGCTCAATTACAGTCTTTACCACTGAGCCGGAAGTGTCTTTTAAAATCAATTTCTGGTAATTTATTTCCAGATACTTGTGCTCGTCACGTTTGCGATCTTGTCGATCGATTAGAACGAGATTTAATCGAAGCTCCATCAAATCACTCGTTATTTCGTCTAGATATTTTAGCTGAAGGCGGTGTGGAAATGCCGGTGATGATTTGTGGTGCTCAGGACGATCCAGTGATTACTAGCACCGATTTGTCCGGTTGGACTAATTATCTCAAGCCAACTGATAAAATTTGGCAGACTCCCACCGGTGGACACTTTTTTCACCACACTCATTTTGAATTAGCCAGCGATCGGATTTACCGTTTTTGGCAGCAGTTAGAACCACAGCTAGCAGTCGATCCAGTTGTTGAGTTCGAGTTGAACTAGCCCGATCGGATTGATTTATTTTATCCCGATCTGAGGGAGTATATTACCCTCTGAAACCGACCCACAATCTGCTGGTTGGATGAAGGCGATCGCCGCAATTGGGACAACAAAACATGTAATGTCACAAACCCGATTTTTTGGAAAAATCGGGTTTGGATCTTAATGGCGATCGCGGCTGCAATGTGACTAATTTACCTAATTTTAGTACTCAAATAGCACCCACAACAGTAAATTTAGTCGATCGCAATTGTCGTTGGAGTGGTGGGTGCGGCTCCAGAATTATTGATGTCTGGAATATGAGGACTGCGGAAATCCGCATACAACTTATCGCGCCAAGTGAAGAATAGATCGTAGTCAGGATTGTCCGCAAAGCCAGGAACGCCTTTGCCCTTGAGATTGAAGGGAATGTTTAGATAAGGTCCAGTGGGAATTTTGAGTATTAGACTCAATCCGGCAACTGTAAAATCCGCCAGCGTCGGGGTATCACCGGTGAGATAAGCACAATCTTGGGATAGTAATAGACAGATGGACTCTAGACTCCGGTGCATCTCAGCCTTAGCTGCTTTCACCGAGTCAGGAGTCAAGCCTACTCCCAATCCGAGCAGATCGATCGCCTCTGTGGGAATCGAGCCAACCAAATTTTTGAAGATATCCGGTGTGCTTGCGGGTAAGATAGAAGTACGGAGGCTACTACTTTTGAGACCTTCTAGCAAGATCGATCGTCCTTTAATACCGATCGACTCATCCGCCCACTGCTCTAAGAGTAAACAAGTTGCTTTTTGTTGGGGATTGGTCGGGATAATTGGGCGATCTGGATAAGTTTTGTCAAGGTAGAGCGCGATCGCCGTTGAGTCAGCAATGACTTTATTACCATCTTTGAGGACGGGGACTTGTCTTTGTCCAGACATCCGAAACAAATCTAGTTGCCCCATGCCGGGGACAACTTCGATTTTGCGATATGCTAACCCTTTATAGTCCAGAACTAATCTAACTTTTTCCGAAAAGTGCGACAATTCAAATTGGTATAGTTCTAGCATGGTTTTTATTTTTCGATCGTAATTTACAACAGCACTACCATTTATCCTAGAACATCAACAGTGAAATACATATCTACCAGCTTACGGTTTTCACTCCGATCCTATCCATAATGCCCAAGCTCATGCCACCAGATTCCGCCCCACAGCAGCTACCCGAACGATTGGGAGATCCCCCCTGGCAGTACTGGATTGCCAGAGTGGTACCAATGTTGTTTGTGACGATATTCACCCTGATGCTCCCCAAAATTTTGACTCAATCTTTTGTGATATCTGAGTTAGGAGTTACCCAAGAGCGAAAATTACAGCAACATCTGCGATCGATTTCCATCAAAGTGTTAGCGCGTGGTGAAAGCATCGGTTCGGGGGTGCTGCTAGCTCGACAGCAGCAGGTTTATACCGTCGTTACCAATGCCCACGTCATTCAAGCTACTAGTGCTCCCTTCCAACTGCAAACCCATGATGGTCAAGTGTATGCCGCCGCTCTAATTGCGCCTCCTAGCGGCCAAAATCGCGATCTGAGCATTCTCCGGTTTCAAAGTAACCGGCGGACTTATGAGACTGCCAAATTGGCCACTACTAGCCCCAAAATTGGCGATCGCATCTGGTCGTCAGGATTTCCCAGTGACGGTACCGAGCCAGTCGCTCGTCGCCCTAGTGAATCAGCCACGACAGACTGGGGGCTAGATATTATTAATGCTCAAATTACCCAACTTTTACCGGTCGCGATTTCTGGCGGCTATGGCATCGGGTTTGATGGCAGCATTCGCAAGGGGATGAGTGGTGGGCCATTAATAGACCAGTCTGGTGGCTTAATCGGGATTAATGGCGTTCATGCCCAGCCACTCTGGGATACGCCAGAAACTCTGGAAAATGGCTCGATCGTCAGCGACACGCTCCAATCACAAATCGACAATGCTAGCTGGGCAATTCCGATCGAGTTTGTCAAGAGCTACGCTAGGGATTAGGGATTAGGCTTTGGGCTTTAGGTTGTAGGTTTTAGGCTTTGTGTTCATTCACTATCCACTGTCCACTACTCACCATAAATTAAACCCCGATCGATACTTAGTTCGATCGGGGTCTAAAATTTAATTATTAACTATCAACTATTAATTATTAATTAATTTGATGGAGCTGGGCAGAGTCGAACTGCCGTCCGCCCTGGGTATTAACTTTCCGCTCATTCACAGGTATAGTCTATCTAATCCTCAAGACGGGAGTGACCAATTGTCCCAGGTCGCAGGATGCTCTGATGAATCTTAGCCATTTAACCTACCAGAGACGGTTAAATAGAGCATCCGTTGAGGGTTATCTATAGTACTTAACGGAGTCATACTATAAATGCTCGGACTTAGAAATTAATCTTAAGTGTTTTTAGGCAGCTACAGGAGCGGCTTTACGAGCGAAAGGTACAATGTTGTTTGCATCTATATTTATTTGAGCCGATATTAACGAGAGTGGACTCCCTCTCGACCTGTATCACAGTGCAGCTTTCGCCAACACGTCGAAACCTTTACAGCCCCAAGTTCCTTTATTATATAGTAATTTCGGGGATTTTGGGAGAAGCGAGTGGATAGTGGATAGTGGATGGTGGATAGTTGTTGGAGTCACACGCGCAGAAGCGTTCTAGGTTATGTAACTCGATCTCTATTTCCTGGTTACCATCTCTTCTTCACTATCCACCATCCACTATCCACTATCCACTAATTTATGAAATTACTCTGTATCAGCAACGGACATGGTGAAGATGCGATCGCGTTACCCGTACTTCAAGAATTGCGAAAACTACCCCAGCCGCCGGAGATAGTGGCTTTGCCGATCGTGGGTGTGGGCAAGGCTTATAGTGATAATGGCTTCTCGATCGCTGGGAAAGTCCAAACGATGCCATCAGGGGGATTTATCAATCAGGATAATCGCCAGTTGGTGCGCGATCTACGGGGAGGATTGGGAGGATTGACGATCGATCAAATTCGGACTGTGCGGACTTGGGGCAAGTCTGGGGGTAAAATTCTCGCAGTCGGGGATATTGTTCCGCTATTATTTGCGTGGCTGAGTGGGGCTGATTATGCCTTTATCGGTACGGCGAAATCAGAATATTATATTCGGGATAGTCAGGGTCAAATTTTACCCTCACAGCGAGACTCGATCGAGGTTAAAACCGGATCTTATTATTTTCCGTGGGAACGCTGGCTGTTGAGTAAAAGTAGGTGTAAGGCGGTATTTCCTCGCGATAAGTTAACCACCGCAATTCTGCAACAGCTTCAAATTCCGGCTTTCGATTTGGGCAATCCGATGATGGATGGAGTCGCCACAGATCCGAGCGTGTCGCGATTTTACCAGCCGCAATCGGTCAAACGCGAACTAGCGCGCCCCCTCATTGTCACCTTACTACCAGGCTCTCGTCCGCCGGAAGCTTATGCCAACTGGGAGCAAATACTTATCGCTGTAAATAGCCTGATTTCGGTCTTTAAGCAGCGTAAAATTATCTGTTTGGCTGCAATCGTCCCAACGTTAGCTTTGGATAGATTACAGGGCAATCTCAGTCGATCGGGTTGGCTGTCAGTTGTCGATCCCGATTTGGAGTTAACCAATTTTGCTATTAATTTGGACGCAATATATTACCAGCAAGAAAATGTCACAATCGCGATAAGCACTCAAGCTTATGCACAGTTTATGCATCAAGGGGACTGCGCGATCGCAATGGCGGGTACGGCGACAGAACAATTTATCGGTTTGGGGAAACCCGCCTTCACAATTCCTGGTGCTGGCCCTCAGTTTACTCTAGTTTTTGCCGAGGCACAAACGCGACTATTAGGTGAATCGGTAATTTTGGTGCCGCAGCCGCAAGATGTGGGGATGGAGATCCAGAAACTATTGCAGCAGCCAGATCGACTACAATCGATCGCGCAAAATGGTTTACTGAGGATGGGCAAGCCTGGTGCCGCGAAACGGATTGCTGAATGTTTAATCGAGGTAATTGGGAGGGGTAATTCATGAATTGTTCCTCCCAGTTACCTCCAATCCCTGCTTTGCGAACAAACCAAAAGCTGGTAGCGTCAGTTAAGTAAATCATTTAGCGATCGAGTGAGTCTTTTGAAGCAGCGTTCTAACTACTGGCAAATTATTCCATATCTCAATCCTCATTGGCGGATGATTAGCATCGGCTTATTATGCGTAGTTGTATTCAGTCTCTTCTCGCCAATCATGGCATATTTGGCGGGGGATATCTCTAAATATCTAGGTGCGGGGAATGTCCAATTATTAATTCGACTCAGCTTAATTGGTGGATTGGTATTTGTGATTCGCGGCATCGCTCAGTATGGGCAAGATGCTTTGATGGCAAAGGTGGCATTTTCCGTAACGTTAGATTTACGCAAACGCATTTACAATCATTTGTTGAAAGTAGGATCGGCATATACACAAATAGTTCAAACAGGAGATCTTGCTTACCGCTTAACTGAAGATATCGATCGAGTTGCTGAAGTTATCTATAAGATTTTTCATCAATTTATTCCTTGTATCTTGCAGTTAATCCTGATTTTAGGATATTTAGTGTGGGTAAATTGGCAATTGACGATCGCCGTATTTATTATGGCACCAATTATTGCTGTATTGGTGGGCTGGTTTGGCGAACAGTTACGCAAATTTTCACTCCGCAGTCAAAATCGAACTTCAGATTTATCTTCATTAGTTACTGAATTCACAGGTAATATGCGATCGATTCAAGCTTTTGCAGCGGAAGATTATGCTAATTTCCGATTTGGACAAGAAGCAGAATTAAATCGTCAGGCAAAATACAGCACTGAAAATCTGAAGGCTTTCCAATATCCGATTATTGGATTTATTCAGGCAGCCAGTATTTTATTCTTATTTGTATTAGCTGGCTGGCAAATTTCGCTAGGAAATCTGACTGGTGGTAAGTTTGTGAGTTATGCAACGGCGATCGCCTTAATGATCGATCCAATTTCGATTACTACTGGTAATTTTAACGAAATTAAACAAGCAGAAGCTTCACTCGATCGAGTATTCGATTTATTTGAGATTCCAGTAACGATTGTCGAAAAGCCTGACGCGATCGAGTTACCTCGGATTACAGGTAAGATTGATTACCAGCATGTCAGCTTTGGTTATACGCCCGATAAACCGATTCTTAAATCATTCGACCTAAATATTCAGCCAGGTGAAACGATCGCTCTTGTTGGGGCTTCTGGGGCAGGTAAAAGCACGATTCTAAGTTTATTAAACCGCTTCCATGATGTGTCATCTGGTAGCATTGCTATCGATGGTATCGATATCCGCGATGTGACGCTCAAAAGTCTGCGCCGTCAAATTGGCATTGTCCCCCAGGATACAGTTTTACTCTCAGGACATATCGCTCAAAATATTGCTTTTGGACAGACAGAATTCGATATTAAAGATGTCGAAGAGGCGGCTAAAATTGCTAATGCTCATCAATTTATTTCACAACTGTCTCAGGGTTATTATACTTATGTCGGTGAAAAAGGCACCACATTATCTGGCGGACAAAAACAGCGAATCGCGATCGCCAGAGCGGTATTATTTAATCCGCGTATTCTCATTCTCGATGAAGCAACTTCCGCGCTAGACTCCGAATCGGAAGCCTTAGTTCAAGAAGCACTAGAGCGAATTATGGCAGATCGCACGGTATTTATTATCGCTCACCGTTTGGCAACAGTCCGCAAAGCCGATCGGATTTTAGTCATCGAAAATGGCGAAATTATCGAAGCGGGTACCCATAGTGAATTACTCGATCGATCTGGACGCTATGCACAGTTTTATGCTCGCCAATTTAGCCAGGGAGTTTGAAATTAGCCGATCTATCAATCTAAAAATCCTGAAGCACCCAAATGGGTTCTATCAGGTTTCGGAACAATCGGTTTTTAAAAATCGATCGGCAAAAATCCGCGCCATTGCGTCACCGCCACCCGCACTACCGATTCGCTCTAGTCCATTTTCCCGACATTGTTGGAGATATTCTTTATCCCCCAGTGTGCGACAAATAGCTTGAGCCGCTTGAGTAATAGTTTCAGCCGTCGCGGGTTTTGTACCGATGGTTTGGATCGACGATCCTAAAAGGCGCATTTGCGCTTCGGCAAATGTATAGGTAAACTGAGGGCCAGCACCAGGAATTTGAATAATTGGTTTACCTAACCCAACTGCTTGCTCGATCGCAGTTCCAGCCATTCCCGCTACTAGATCGCACCGGTGTAAAATGTCCGCAAAGGCATCATAAATGCAGCGTAGCTTGAGCTGATGTTCGGGATGAGTCAAATAACCTGTCGGGTGATATTCCCAGCCACGTTGCGCTGCTACCTGCTGAAGCGGAATCGTACCAGTCGCATCGGGTAAGCATAAATTTGGGGTGACTGCGGCGCAAAATTGAATCCCATTGGGAAATAGCGGCGTTGTCGCAATTGCCAGATCTAAAAGTAACTGTAAATTATTTCCGGCTTCAGGTAATCTACTTCCTGGTAATAAGGCGACTAGAGGTAAGTCGGGCGATAATTGTAAATCTTTTCCGGTTATTTCTAATGCGTCCATCGCGGGAAATCCGACAAAAGTGGCTTTGTCGTAACCCTGTTTATTTAACAGCTCGGCGGTATATCGATCGCGTGTGAATATCTGCTGACAGCGATCGGATTTTAGCAGCCACTCAGTTAGTTTGGGGAACTGCATTCGATCCTCATAATATGCCGAACTCGAAACCATAAATGAGATATATGGTTTACCGGTAAGATAGGCACCGAGCAACACGACTACATCGCCAATTGCAAGAACCGCCTCGCAATCATCACCATATTTACGCACAGCCTGAATCTGTCGCCATAACAGCGTAAATAAACCCGATCGAATATCTTCTAGGAGTTTAAACCTGTCGTTATAAACAAATCCTCCAGATGGGAGAGCTTCGGTGGGGCCAATAATGTCGATATCTAAGTTACGATAAGCATTCCCATAACCAACGATCGGCATCGCGCCGATTTCTACCTGCGGTTGTTGTTGACGCAAGGCTTTAACTATTTGGATGGCGTTGAGATCTTCTCCATGTCCATTACTAATGAATAAAACTTTTTTGGTTACTTGCTGTGAATTCGAGCTGTTCATTCTTTTAACCGCAGAGACGCAGAGAACGCAGAGGAAAGGCTAATTTAGAAGCTGGGAATATAAAGCTTCTGTCTTGATTAACATTCGATCGAGTGCAAATAGTTCTTCATATCTCTTGCGTCCATTGTGTGCAAATTTATCGACTAATTCTGGTCGATCGAGTAAACACTGGATTTTTTCTGCTAGGGTATCGATATCTTGAGGTGAAATTAGAAAGCCTGTTTTATTGTCCGCAACTTGTTCGACAATACCGCCAACAGTAGTACCAATAACGGCTTTTTGTTGAGCCATTGCTTCCGCACATGCTAGACTACATGCCTCTTGTAAAGAAGGCAAGACAAAGAAATTAAATAGGCTCATTAGTTCGGGTAGATCGTTGACATATCCCGCAAAAATTGTCCTGTCTACAATTCCTAGATCTTGAGCCTGTTGTTTG
>JBBRVB010000058.1:0-14887 GCA_038247275.1 Chroococcales cyanobacterium | reverse complement strand
TGGGCTTGAATTCGTTCGAGTAGCGTCGGCTCTGCCGAATCGATTGCCAGATTGTTATTCAGTCCCGCTACCTGAATATTGCCGCCTAATTTACCGCGATAATTAGGTGCTAAATCGAGCCTACCAATCTTGGCTAATTGCTGGATATCTACAGCCTGTGGTTGTAAATTGAGCCGCCAATTAGTCTTGGTAATTTCCCCCGTCGCCTGTACTTTACCTCCCGCTGCTGTCAGCGTCGCACTTTTAACCAGTGTTACCCCCTGCGGTGTAATCTGGAGATCTGTCACGAGCGGATAAGTAGCTTGAGGTGCCGTCACCTGTAGATTGGTGTAAATACCGGCTCCAGTGCCCCCAATCGTACCTTGCACCGCAGTATTACCAATTTTGACTCCCGCAGGTAACTTGGCACCGTACAGCCGGATGAGGGCATCGCCCTGAAGCTGTTCACCTCGCACCTGAAAGCGAGTTTGAGGAGTTTTTAAAAGCTGAATCTCACCTTGAGTCGTGATTTTACCACCAATTTTGGGACGCGCGATCGCATCGATACTAATCCGACCATCCGCTAATTTAAAGTTACCATTAACTCGATCGATCTGCACCCGATCGACTTGACTGAGTTGGGTATTATTAAATTTTCCTGACAAAATTGGGCGATCCAATTTACCTGTCAATTGCAACTCGGCAACAGCAGCACCACTAATCGGAAAAGGTGACTTGATATCGATACTTTTGAGGATATCTGGCAGCGCGATCGAGGCAGTTCTGGCACTTAACTGATAGCCAGTCTGATAATTGAGACTGCCCTGGACGACCCCCGCTACGCGATCGTATTTAGTACTAACATTATTAAACTTTACCTCGCGATCTGATACATTGATGAAACCATTAATTTCATCCAAACTACGCGGCACTTTATTAATTACCAGCTTACCATCACGAACTAATAAATTACTATTAATTCGTAGATATTTTTGAGGTAAAATCGCTAAACTCAGATCGCCATCGACAGTACCGCGAACAATTTCAACTTCAGGAATCTTAAAAATTTGGGTAGCGGCAACTGCATCTAACTTTTGGCCCTTAACGATTAGCTGCGTTTCACCAGTAGTGATTAAACTATTACCCCGAATATTTACCTGTCCATTTTCGCCAAACTGCGCTCTACCATCAAAGTCAACCCGATCTTGACGATCGCTGACATCCGCCTTGAGATTGATTTTACTAATCTTAATCGGTTGCGGAGTCTGACGATATGGCACGACAATAACTCCCGCATCCTCGATTTCGATCGTCCCGACTTCCACCTTAATTGGTGGCGGATTTTTCTTGTCTTGAGCTGGGATATTTACCCAGTTACCCGAAATATTTTGAGCTAGATAAATACTCGGTGAAATCAACCGCACATCCAATTTCAGCTTCCGCTCAAATAAAAACTTCAGCGGATTAAAACCCACGATCGTATCGGGAGCTTCTACATAATTTAGATCGCTACCATTAGCCGGAATCTTCGCATTTTTGAGATAAATCTGTGTGAGCCAAATACGATCGATCGTCCCTAAACTCACCGGACGTTTGAGGCTCTTAGTTAGCTCCTGTGAAATTAGGGGTACAAGATTGTCTTTTGCCCACCACTGTCCAAATCCAATCGCCACCAACAGCAACAAGAATAAGCCCAAACCAACCTTGCTGCCAGTTTTTAGAAATAACTTCAGCCATCGACGAGATCTATCTGATGAAGTAGGAGTCAATTGAGGTTGGCTGCGATCCGGAGATCGATCTTTAGGCTTGGGTTTCACTTTTAGCTCGACTAAATATCAGCGTCGAAAGTATAAACAGGTCAACTAACTAGACTAAGCTAACACGTATCGAAAATATCTGGTGGTATCAATATCTACAGCGCGATCGACATTCACTGAGACATTGTGCCCCATGTTAACACCCGATCCCCACCAGCGCAATTCTCATCTCTGGGTACCTCACCCCGAGCATGGCGATGAAGGTGTCTAAATCTGGTCGAACCTCATTTAACGTCTACTTGCGCTCGATCGCGATCCAGACTGGATTGGAGCATCAATCCTTAAGCTGTCAAACATTTAAAACACTCTTTTTGTCCTCTAGAACCCTTGCTGTAAGGGATTCAGTCAAAAAATTTAGATGTAAAACAGCTTATCATCTTGAATGCTGTTGGAGCTAAGATGTTCCGCTATTTGCCAGTACTAACTATCGAAATCAATAGCAAGGCTAGATCGTGGTGTGACGATCGATAATTAAGTGTATTTACGATTGCGAAAAGTGGCGCAGCGTAATTTACTAATAATAGTTTAAATTCACATACTTAATGTAACCGTGACTAGATCGTCTTACCTAGTACTCATCAGATGAGGAAACAAGCAAATAATTTCAGCCACCTCACTGCAATCGATCGCACGCAGCTATCAGCACCCGTCCAATTTTTACTCGATCGAGACTTAATCACCGGGCGGATTCTTGATTTTGGCTGTGGGCTAGGTAATGATGTCAAAGTCCTACACCAACAGGGTTTGGACATTACAGGATACGATCCATATTATCTGCCAATGTATCCCGATGGCAAATTTGACACGATCGTCTGTTGTTATGTCCTGAATGTATTGATGCCAGAAGTTCAAGCTGATGTCTTGATGAATATTGCCTATTTACTCAAGCCCGGTGGTAAAGCTTATTATGCAGTCAGGCGCGACCTCAAAAAAGAAGGATTTCGGGAACATTACATCCACAAAAAGCCAACTTATCAATGCACTGTCAAACTACCATTTAAATCGATTCAGCTCAATGAATACTCCGAAATTTATGAATATGTCCATTACAATCATCAATGGAATTCACCAAACAATTGCATCTTCTGCAATCCTCATCGTAAGATAAATTTACTCACCGAATCAGCCACCGCATATGCGATGTTCGATGGCTATCCCCTGAGTAAAGGTCATGTCTTGATTGTGCCCAAGCGACACATCAGCAACTATTTTGAACTACCAGCAAAAGAACAATCAGCTTGCTGGTTGATGGCGAATAAAGTTCAGGAAATGCTCACTAGAGAATTTCAACCCGACGGATTTAATGTCGGGATGAATATCAATAAAGCGGCGGGACAAGCCATGAATCACGCCACGATCCATATTATTCCGCGTTATCAGGGCGATACTCAAAGTCGAAAAAGTGGGATGCGATCGATTATTCCCAGATCGTAGATGCGATCGATTCAGCTAGAAATGTCCTCGGAGGAGTTCCCACCACTCAAAATATGAAGGTGCTAGCAGATAAACTGCTGACTTGTGTCAGCCGCAGGCTAGAGCGATCGATTGGAGAATCACCGGAAACCCGATATACTAGCCACTAGCCATTCCTCACACCGCACGCATATATGACTCGTTTAGCACTCTTGAGTGTATCTGACAAAACCGGCGCGATCGAATTTGCCCGTCAATTGGTCGCAAAATTTGACTTTGAGATTGTCAGTAGTGGAGGCACCGCTCAAGCTCTCAAAGCCGCAGGGATTCCGGTGATGAAGGTATCAGACTACACCGGTGCGCCCGAAATATTAGGTGGGCGAGTGAAGACATTGCACCCGAAAATACATGGTGGGATTCTGGCACGGCGGGATCTCCCCGAACATTTAGCAGATCTGGAGCAGCATCAAATTCGCACCTTCGATCTAGTGGTCGTCAATTTATATCCCTTTGCCGCGACGATTAGCAAGCCTGGAGTTAGTTTAGCAGATGCGATCGAGCAAATCGATATCGGTGGTCCCGCCATGCTCCGCGCCTCAGCCAAGAATTTCGCACATTTGACAGTCTTATCCAATCCCGATCGCTATGATGATTATCTCGCCGAACTGACCAAAAATAACGGACAAGTCTCGATCGAGTTTCGTCAAGCTAGAGCGTTAGAAACTTTCCAACATACCGCCGCTTATGATGCCGCGATCGCCGGTTATCTGGCAGCTCAAGTAGGCGAAACTACAAATTATCAAATTTCTGCCCAACCACTGCAATCGCTCCGCTACGGCGAAAATCCCCACCAACCAGCCGCCTGGTATCAAACCGGCGCAGTGCCAACTGGGTGGACGACTGCCAAAATTTTACAGGGCAAAGAACTTAGTTATAACAACCTGGTCGATTTAGAAGCCGCACGGCGGATTATTGCCGAGTTTGGCGATACTCCCGCTGCCACGATTATCAAACATAATAATCCCTGTGGGACAGCATTAGGCGATACTTTACTCGACGCATACGATCGGGCTTATAACGCCGATGCTACCTCAGCCTTTGGCGGCATTGTCGCTGTCAATCGCCCGCTGGATGCCGATACCGCACTATCGATGAGCAAAACTTTCCTCGAATGTATTGTCGCCCCTGAATGCACACCAGAAGCCGCCGCAGTCTTTGCCACCAAGAAAAATCTGCGGGTATTGACGCTCGCCGATCTCGCGACGGGTACCATCGATAATGTCAAAGTTATCGCCGGGGGCATCTTAGTTCAAACCGCCGATGAAGCGATCGAAACTACCACTGATTGGCAAGTAGTCACCACCAAACAACCTACAGCAGCCGAACTCCAGGAATTATTATTTGCCTGGAAAGTCTGCAAACATGTTAAATCCAACGCGATCGTCGTGACCAAAAACCGTGCGACTATTGGCGTAGGTGCCGGACAAATGAACCGCGTCGGCTCGGCAAAAATTGCCCTCGAACAAGCCGGAACTCATGCCCAAGGCGCAATCCTCGCCAGCGATGGTTTCTTCCCCTTTGATGATTCGGTCAAAACTGCCGCCGCCGCTGGCATTACCGCGATCGTCCAACCAGGTGGTAGTATGCGCGATAACGACTCGATCGCCGCTGCTAATGAATTGGGCATAGTGATGGTGTTTACAGGTGTTCGACATTTCTTACATTAGGGGATAGGGAATAGGGGTTAGGGATTAGGCATTAGGCATTAGGCTTTGGGTTTTAGGCTTGGGAGCATATTTGGACGCAAGCGTCCCCATTACCCATTACCCATTACCCATTACCCATTACCCATTACCCATTACCCATTACCCATTACCCATTACCCATTACCCTCTATCCCCTAATCCGTGGAACTCAAAAACATCATCATTGCCCACAAAGCTGGAGATCGGAGTAGCCAAAACCTGGCGGAAAAAGCGGCCAAACAACTCGAACAAATGGGTTGCCATGTGATGATGGGGCCGAGTGGAGCCAAAGACAACCCCTACCCAGTATTCCTCGCCTCCACCAGCAAGACGATCGATCTGGCGATCGTACTGGGCGGCGATGGTACGGCACTTACCGCCGCCCGTAACCTATCCCCTGATGGTATTCCAATTTTAGCCATCAATGCTGGCGGACATCTCGGCTTTTTGACCGAGCCGTTAGAACTATTTAATATTGAAGCACCACTAGACGGTAATACTGTCTGGGAAAGGCTTGCGACCGATCGCTATGCCGTCGAGCGGCGGATGATGCTCCAAGCACATATCTACGATGGTGACGATCGCAATGCCCCACCCGACAGCGAAAAATTTCTCGCGCTCAATGACATGTGCATCAAACCGGCGGCGGCAGATCGGATGATTACCTCGATCCTGGAGGTGGAAATCGATGGCGAGATCATCGATCAGTATCAAGGCGACGGATTAATCGTTTCGACACCGACTGGCTCTACTTGTTACAATGTTTCTGCCAACGGCCCGATCGTTCATTCTGGCATGGCAGCAATGACGATTACGCCGATTTGTCCATTGAGTCTTTCTAGTCGCCCGATTGTCATTCCCGCTGGCTCCACTGTCAGTATTTGGCCGTTAGGTGACTATGAACTCAATACTAAACTGTGGAACGATGGGGTGCTGGGCACCTCAATCTGGCCGGGACAGCGAGTGGATGTCCAAATGGCTGACTGCCAAGCCAAATTTATCATTCTCCGTGAGAATTATTCTTATTACCAAACCCTCCGCGAGAAACTGCTCTGGGCAGGTTCGCGGATTCGCTATGATAGTCACCATACTAGGAATTAGGGATTAGGCTTTAGGCTTTAGGCTTTAGGCTTTAGGCTTTAGGCTTTAGGGGCTGGAGGGACGATTCGAGCGATGATTTCGAGCGGCTAATTTCCCTGAAAAGAGTGGATATTTCTTGAATACTGTGAACTTCAGCAAATTAACGCATGATTGTCGCGTTAATTTGGGTGGGCAAAGCGAAACTAAACAGTTAGACTGTGGATTGAGAGCGCGGAATTATTTCGGAAGCCGCTCTTTGAAGATCGAATGCTGCTACTCGGGCAAATGGTTGATTATCGCAAATACAAAGACGATATCGATCGATCGATCGCACCTCATAGTTAAATCTTTGTAACAAAACTGATAAATCGTTCATAAAAATGAGTATATATTGCTCGATCGGGACTAGTAATGCTATTCATGTTTCTACTTCCAAGACTGCACCAACACTGTGTGAAAGGGGTTTCGATGGAGATGAACACAGATGTTTGAAGTGACAAACGTACATCTGTATTTATGAGAGCGAACTCTCAAAAAATTGATATGTTAATTAACAATCCAAACTGGCAGAAATTTTAATAAGAGCTACAATCAAAAGGGCTTTCCCCGATTGTGGGTATTAGCTCGATCGAAGACTATTAATTATTCGCTGTTCGAGATTAACATTTGAGCTGAAATAGTTTCAAATAATCTCCTTTGACAGCAGCTACTCGTCTCGTTTCAATCTCGGTAATCTAACGCTGAGATCTGCTAGCTGACTAGATTGTTAAATATATGTAACCAGCACAATTTTTCGCTCGATTAGCACATTTATATTAAGTTATTAGTTACAAAATAGCAGCAAGAGGACCCACACATGACCCAGACTAAAGACATGCTCGCAACCATCACGACTAAAGATGCCGACAGTGAGTTAGAACTACTGATCGACGAAGATGCTGATGCCGAAGATTTTACTGCTGAAGCTGACGGTGAATCTGATGTCGAAGACGAGGATGGTAAGCTGGGGAAAGTCAAAGCCTCCCGCCGTCGCGTTCAAACCAAGAAAAAACAATTTACCGAAGACTCAATCCGACTATATCTGCAAGAAATCGGCCGGATTCGCCTGCTGCGCGCTGATGAAGAAATCGAACTCGCTCGGAAAATTGCCGATCTATTAGAATTGGAGCGGATGCGTGAAAAGCTCCTTAATGAATTGGATCGCGAACCGCACGATCGCGAGTGGGCGGTAGCTGCGGAGATGCCACTTCAACAGTTTCGCCATCGGTTATTTTTGGGCAGACGTGCCAAAGATAAGATGGTGCAATCGAACCTAAGACTAGTAGTTTCGATCGCCAAAAAATACATGAATCGCGGTCTTTCATTCCAGGATTTGATCCAAGAAGGTAGTTTGGGTTTGATCCGTGCTGCTGAAAAATTCGATCACGAAAAAGGTTACAAATTTTCGACATACGCCACCTGGTGGATTCGCCAAGCAATTACCCGCGCCATTGCCGATCAGTCGCGGACAATTCGCCTTCCCGTCCACTTATATGAGACTATTTCTCGGATTAAGAAGACGACTAAATTACTCTCTCAAGAAATGGGTCGCAAACCCACCGAGGAAGAAATTGCAACTCGAATGGAAATGACGATCGAAAAATTGCGGTTTATTGCTAAATCTGCTCAGTTACCGATCTCCCTGGAAACCCCAATTGGGAAGGAAGAAGATTCAAGACTTGGTGACTTTATCGAAGCTGATGGCGAAATGCCCGAAGATCAAGTATCAAAAAGTTTACTGCGTGAAGATCTCGAAGGAGTACTCGATACATTAAGCCCTCGCGAACGCGATGTTCTACGCTTGCGTTACGGTTTGGACGATGGAAGGATGAAGACATTGGAAGAAATCGGTCAAATCTTCAATGTCACCCGCGAACGCATTCGGCAAATTGAAGCGAAGGCTCTCCGCAAATTGCGTCATCCAAATCGCAATAGTATTCTCAAAGAATATATCCGTTAAATTATCGCACCTGCCAATGCGGTGACGATGTATCCTCGACTTCTTGAAGAAGTCGGGGATATATTGTTTAGGCAGATTCAAATTAGCTAACTCGATCGAGTTATCCTGTAGGAGTACTATTGTAAAGAAATGATAGTCAATAGCCTTAATGCCTTGTGGGTATGAATCTGACGTGGATCGATCGACAATTACGCCAACTGCTCCGTCCCAAACCGATCGCGATCGTTGAAGCTTGTGCAATCGGGATTGTCTCGGCGGTGGCGGCAGTAGGATTGAAACAATCCGTGGCATGGTTGGAAACATTGCGGGCGGGTTTAGCTAGTACATTTCCCGCCTGGGCGATTTTACCAATCGTGGGTATTGTTGGTGGGTATTTGAGCGGTTTATTAGTCGAACGGTTCGCACCAGAAGCGGCAGGGAGTGGCGTTCCCCAGGTGAAGGCGGCTTTGGGCTATGTGCCAATTACCCTAAATCTGCGCGTGGCGGTGGTAAAGTGGCTCAGTACTAGCCTCTCCTTGGGTGCTGGCTTTGCTTTGGGACGACAGGGACCAATTATCCAGATTGGGGCAGCTTTAGCCGCTCAATTGAGTTATTGGACGGATACATCGCCGACTTATCAGCGTCAACTAATTGCCGCAGGAGCAGCGGCGGGATTGGCGGCGAGTTTTAATGCGCCGATCGCCGGTGTATTATTTGTGGTAGAAGAGTTATTGCAAGATGTCTCCGATCTGACATTGGGGACGGCGATTATTGCAGCGGTGGTTGGAGGTGTGATTTCGCGCGCGCTGGGCGGACGGGGGATGGTGCCGGATTTGAGTCAGATCCAGATTCAGTTTTCGCTAGCAGAGATTCCGCTGCTGATTGGGGTGGGGGTTCTGGCGGGATTGGTGGGAGTATGCTTCAATCGGAGTCTCTTAGCGAGTCTGTGGTTTTATCGACAACGGTTTCGAGATCGATCTTTGGCGGTGAAGGTGGCTGTTGCTGGCGGTATTACTGGGATATTGGCACTAGTAGTACCCCACGCTTTACTCAGTAACAAAGATTTACAAGATTTGTTGATTGTGGGTAACATCGACTGGCGGATGGCGGCGGGAATTTTAGGCGGTCAATTTGTGATGTGCTTGGTGGGATTTGGGGCGATGGCTCCAGGGGGATTATTTGCACCGAGTCTGATTTTGGGTGGGGCTTTGGGGGATTTAGTAGCGACTGGGGTACAAGGTTGCTATCACAGTGGGATTTGCTCGACTAATTTGGCGATCAGTTCGCCGACTATGTATGCGTTAACAGGGATGAGTGCGGTATTTAGTGCGGTTACCCATCGTCCTCTGTTTGCGATCGCGATCGTCTGGGAAATGACGACGCAGTTCGATCTACTATTACCGCTGTCGATCGGTTCGGTGATAGCTTATTTAGTAGCTGAAAATCTGTTTCCTGGCTCTATTTATCAACATTTACTCATTAGCAAAGGGATTAATCTCGATCTTCCAGATTTAGCCCAGCAAAGTTGGGTGGGATTGACTGCTGCCGATCTGATGCAACGGCGGGTGGAAACTCTGTCTAGTCAAATGACAACCGCGAGCGCAGTACAAGCATTTACCAGTTCTTCCCATCGGGGATTTCCCATTGTTGAAAATGGTGAATTAGTCGGTATTTTAACCAAAAGTGATTTGTCTCCCCTCGAATATCAACCCTCGGATTGTCAAATCTCGATCGCGCAACTGATGACACGGCGAGTAATTACCGTCACGCCCCAAGATCCCCTCACTTTAGTCTTATATCTCCTCAATCGCCATCAGATCGGACGGTTACCCGTCACCGATGGGCGTAAACTAGTAGGCATCATTACCCGTGCCGATATTATTCGCGCCGAAGCCGATCGAATTAGCAATACTGTCAGCCCGCTCAAAACCCAGCCAGAACCGTCTTATGTAGTTTATCAAACCAGGGCACCAGCAATAGGGCGCGGGCGGCTGCTAGTACCCCTGAGTAATCCTCAGACAGCAGATTTAATACTGCGAATAGCTGCGGCGATCGCGATCGAATCCAACTACGAACTCGAATGTCTGCACGCGATCGTGATTCCCCCATCCAGTCACCCCGCTGAAACTCCAGTAGATCTGACAACTAGTCGGCAATTATGCGATCGAGCGTCCGCGCTGGGCAAGATTTGGGGGATTTCCGTTCATACTCAAGTGCGAGTTACCCACAACATTGCTGACACTATTTTAGAGACAATCAGCGATCGACACATCAATTTGCTCTGTATGGGCTGGCAAGGCAAAACTTCTCATACTGGCAAGATTTTTGGGAGTACTGTCGATACTCTGATTCGCACAGCTCCCTGTCATCTGATGCTGATTAAATTGGGAGCGCAATTACCAGCGGATTTACCTTCAGCCGGACTACTCACTCCGAGTTCGTCGTTAGAGGCACTGATGCGACTGACTTATCTCAATCGCTGGTTAATACCGATCTCCGGTGGCTCCAATGTTAACTACGCACTCCAGTTATTACCTGCCTTGATCTCACTCAGTCGCGAACCAGAAATCCACCTCTGTCAGATTTTCCCGACTACCGATCGTCTGCCCGATCTGCGAGATCTGCATACTGCTGCCAATTTTGTCCGCCAAAATTCTGATGCCATTGTGAGCATTAGTACCCCATCTGCCGATGTCGTCGCCACCACCACGATCGATTTTGCCATCGAGAAGCAATGTGATGTAATTATGCTCGGCGCGAGTCGGGAAGGCTTGCTACAACAGACAATTTTTGGGAATATTCCCGAATCGATCGCGCGTGGTTCGAGTTGTACGGTCATCGTCGTCAGATCGCAACCAACTTAGAAAGGCAGGTGGAACCAGCGTGCAGTCCAATTGTTGACGCGATCGAACAAACTTGCTGGGGGCAGGATTTTATCAGCCGCTGCCCACTTTTCGACCAATTCTAAACCTAGTGGCGTGAGCCGAAAACTATCAGTTAAACCCTGTCCGTCTACTTCGCGGCGCAACATCCCAACTTGGATCAGCCAGTTGGTTGCTGTTTCGACACTCAGCTCTGATAGAGGATAGCGAGTATAACCAGACTTTACAGCCAGATCGCCAGCTAACTTGGGCACAGAGACACTTTCCCAGCGCATCTTAGCAAATAGAGCCAGGTGAAACGGCGCACAGCGGAGAGCGATTTCGGCTCGATCGATTGTTTTGGTTGAGTAGGAGATAATCTTGCCAGCAGTAGGAGTAGCAACCACGATCGCAACGTTGAATAAATAATTACACCTATTCTAACGCGTCTATCGATCGCGCCAAGATAAATGGCTGATGCTCTGGATCGAGTGAGTGTGGGACATTAGATAAATGATGGCAATCCCCTGTTTGGCAACGATCTCGATCGCTGTTGAAGTGAGATCTGCGATCGGTCAAGTTTGCTTTGAGGCTGACTCCATCGGCCACAAGTTTACGCCCAATCGTCCACTTAACCCACATTACGATCGTGTCTAGCGACGAAACACCCCAAGTCCCTTTTCCCTGGTCGGCATTTTTGAGTCAGCCAGTATTCAATCCCAGACACAAGTTGATTTTAAATCCCGCCCTATTTAAAAAAATTTATCAAGTTCGCCTGCTCGAAAGTTGTCTTCACAAGCAGCTCTCATCTAGCCGAGATCGGAAACTGAGCGGTTAGATTCGTTGGACAGTTGACAGTTGACAGTTGACAGCGCAGCAATCAGGTGCGGAGTTTCAATCTCCACACCCGACTGCTATCTTGTTTTGCCTCGCTTATCAATTATCGATTAAATTAACACCAGCTCAAATCTCCCGATCCCAACTCCCCAATTTTGGCAGAAACCCGCTACACTAATAGCTGTCAAACCGATCGATGTACGGCTGTTGCCGTTGTCAGAGACTAATTTTTCGCTTAATCTAGGTTGATAGATAGTCGATCGAGTCAATAACTGAAATCGAATCAGCCGACTAGAGCGATCGACATCTCGCGTCTCCACGAATCCTCTAAAATAGAAGATAAACAAATTGCTAGGATAGCTAAAGTGCGATCGTGACCGTTAGCTAGAATAGCTGGTTGAAAAATTTGGACATGTCCTCACCGTGGCAACTTGCGACATTTATCACTTAGCGCGGGCGTAACTCATTTTTTGGCGGCGTTCCGCCCTGAAACATGCTAGTTTCAACATCAACATTTAATTTTTGCGGTTATCAAAGCCCTACCACATTACTCAATGCGATTATCTGATTTTGACAAAGCACCAGAAAACGATCTGACAGAGGCCCACTCACAGATTGAAGCTAGCTCTGAAGTGCCAGCAGATGTAGTCGGAGCAAATGGGGTAGGTGCAGCGATGCCACAGCTACCGGTGACTGAAAGTGTCGATCCGCAGCTAGGACTGATGTCAGTACTCAAAAATCGCAACTTTGTCACCCTTTGGAGTGGGCAGATTTTCTCCCAGTTAGCAGACAAAGTGATCGTTGTGCTGATGATTACGATCGTCGAAAGTCAGTTTCAGTCAGAAAATCAGAGCATTAGTGGTTGGGTGTCGGCGATCCTGATTGCCAATACAATTCCAGCGGTATTATTTGGTTCTCTCGCCGGTGTCTTTGTCGATCGGTGGCACAAAAAAGAGGTGTTGGTAATTACCAACTTGCTCCGGGGCGCACTGGTGCTAGTGTTGCCGTTTCTGTTGTGGTTGACCAAGGGTCAAGTACTCGCCAGTTTGCCCTTGGGTTTTGAAATCTTGCTGGTGATTGCTTTTCTAGTATCTACCTTGGGTCAATTTTTTGCGCCCGCAGAACAAGCCACCATCTCGATGATTGTGGATAAGCCAAATCTACTCTCAGCAAATTCTTTATACACCACCACGGCGATGGGTTCGCTGATTGTGGGATTCGCGATCGGCGAACCTATTCTAGCATTAGCCGATAGTTTGGGCGCAAGTGTGGGCTTGGGCGTGAATATCGGTAAAGAATTATTAGTCGGAGCCAGTTATGTCTTGGCAGGTATTTTCCTGATCGTGATGCGAACAGGGGAAACTAAACAGATCCCGACCGGCGATGAGCCACATGTGCTCGCCGATCTCAAAGATGGAGTCCGCTATCTAGGAGATCACAAGCAAATCAAAGGCGCACTAATTCAGCTAGTGATATTGCAATCAGTAATTGCTTCGATGACGGTGGTAGCCGTGCGGATGGCCGAACTATTACCAGAAATTAAAGCCTCACAATTTGGATTTCTTTTAGCTGCTGGTGGCGTGGGGATGGCATTGGGTGCAGTAGGATTGAGTTACCTCGGTCAAAAATTCTCTCGCGCTCAATTGAGCTTGTATGGCTCGCTGGGAGTGGCAGCATCGTTATTTGGGTTATCATTTTCCCAGTCGTTGTGGTTGAGCTTATTATGCCTAGTCGGGATGGGAATCTTTAGTGCGAGTGTGCTGATTCCGATGCAGACAACGATCCAAAGCGAGACTCCAGAAGAAATGCGCGGTAAAGTATTTGGGCTGCAAAATAATGCGATCAATATCGCACTCAGTCTCCCGCTGGCACTCACTGGAATCGCCGAAACTGCTCTAGGTGTCCCGACAGTGCTCATCTGTCTGGCAACGATCTCCGCACTTGGCGGTATCTTTACTCAACGATATAATTTAGCAGATGAATAAGACGGAGAGTAGGTAGTAGAGGGTTAAGAACATTTTAAATAGAGCCTCTGAATTAAATATTTGATAACTGATACAGAGCAGTAAAATCAATTAGTAACCAAATTATTGCTTGCGAAGATCGAGTAAAAATTAAAACCCTACTTTACCCTCTACCCCCTTCTTTCATGGAACCGATCATTCAACTACGCAAAGTCTCCAAAGCTTTTGGGAAGAGCGTAATTCTAGATGGGCTGGATCTAGATATTTACCCAGGGCAAGGGCTAGGGATTATCGGTCCATCTGGGACGGGTAAATCGACGATCTTACGGATTATTGCGGGGTTACTCGCACCAGATGAAGGTGAGGTGTATGTGCGGGGGCAATTGCGGCGCGGGTTGATCGAAGATGGGAACGATCCGATTTATATTGGGATGGTATTTCAACAAGCAGCTTTATTTGACTCGTTGACTGTCGAAGAAAATGTCGGGTTTAGAATGTTTCAACAGTCCCATATTCCCCGCAACCAGATTCGGGAATTGGTAGAACAGAAATTAGGATTGGTCGGTATGGCTGGTGTCGCCGATCGATATCCGGCTCAATTATCGGGAGGGATGCGTAAGCGCGTTAGTTTTGCACG
The DNA here is from genome assembly GCA_038247275.1 of Chroococcales cyanobacterium. Taxonomy (GTDB): domain Bacteria; phylum Cyanobacteriota; class Cyanobacteriia; order Cyanobacteriales; family Chamaesiphonaceae; genus Chamaesiphon. Next base: position 576 of record JBBRVB010000058.1, on the reverse strand, counting down.
GGCAATCATGTCCAATCCCGAGCATCCCGATGATAACCCAGAAGTCTTATTATATGACGAACCAACTGCCGGTCTAGACCCGATCGCGTCTACCGTAATCGAAGATTTGGTTAGAGACTTACAGCATATCGAGGGTGGCTGTAGCACTTATGTGATGGTGACGCATCAAGATAGTACCATCCGCCGCACAACCGATCGGATCGTCTTTTTGTATCAAGGAAAAGTGCAATGGGACGGCAAAACCCCAGAAATCGATACCACTGACAATCCTCTCGTCCGTCAATTTTTTAGTGCCAGTACCCACGGTCCAATTCACCTCATCGATTGAATTAGGCGATCGGAGATGATGACTCTCGATCGATTTTGAGCTTGCTACAATATACTCAGTAATGGCCATTCTAGGAGTACTTGTTCGATGATCGGATCGACCCCAGTTGGCTCTCCTCCTCCAAGAGTGATAAGATTTGCTTATTTGAATAATTGGAGCGAAGTGGAAATTATTTAAATAAGCAAACCAATAGTTTATCTCTCATCATGTCAAAATTTTTGAATCCGTAACTCTGTCGAAGAATTAAT
>JBBRVB010000057.1:0-15005 GCA_038247275.1 Chroococcales cyanobacterium | reverse complement strand
TTATTACGATCTAGTCCGAAGATTGGGTGAAGAACGACCTATTTATGGGCTACAAGCACAAGGAATCGATGGAAAACAACAGCCATTCGATCGCGTTGAAGATATGGCAAGTTACTTTATTAAATCGATCCAAACTATTCAGCCGCATGGGCCTTATGCCTTAATTGGTCATTCTTTTGGTGGAATTGTTGCATTTGAAATTGCTCGGCAACTAACAAATCGAGGCGAACAGGTAGATTTCTTGGGTTTAATAGATATTAGATCGCCTACTTTAGGGAAGGATACCATGTCACTAAAAAAATGGTTGAACCTCCATTTAATTGAACTGCAAAAACTTCCCCTTAAGGAGCAGATTCAGTACTTTACAGATCGGATATTTCACAGAATCTCGATCGGGACAAAAGGCTATGCCGAAGGTTACAAAGAGATGATGGCGAAGAAATTATCCACTTTTGAAATGTTTAAACCGGAACTATTAAACATTCTAGAATCTAATTTACAAGCAACCAAAAATTATCTACCTCAAGTCTATGCAGGAAGAGCTACTCTGTTTTGGTGTGAATACCAGTCTCTGTATATCGATCGATATCCTGACTTGGGCTGGGGAGAGTTTGTCAGTGGTGGGGTAGATACTGTCTATATTCCAGGCGAACATCTCTCGCTCCTAACAGAACCCCACGTCCAAGTATTAGCTGAACAATTGCAACTGTGTATCGAGCAGAGCGTCGAGGATGCCCAGCTTTAATCGCGACGCACATTGAGCATTTATCATTTACCACTTTTCGATACCTGCCTCAATTTAAAGCTGTAATGAGAATATCTCTCAAAGTGTATCTTATTTGGGTGCTCGATTTGCTGAGTCACTTTTTAGTAGCTTGAGTGTTGACGATTGGGGCTGAAGGGGGTTGGCGATCTGCGGAGGAGCGCGACGCTAAATTAGTCCAGAGAATGGCACGGTAGTAGTTTATGCTGGATTACGGGGACAACCGCCACGATCGGATCGACACTTATGCGAAAACTCCTATTTCTCTTACCTGGAACTACCCAAAAATTTCACTGTGGGGGCTTATTTGCCGAGCTGAAAGCGATCGAGTTAGTCAAGCAGATCTGTCCCGTCGAAGTTGTCACCTATCGCCAACGAGAGCCAGAGCGGGCATATTTAGATGATATCTTAGCCAGCAAACCGCAGGATACGATCTTCGTCATCAGTTGGGGCTTTGATGTCCCCAAATTAGTCGCCCGCTTGCGAGGCTACCCGACAATTTATCACGCTCATAGTGCCGAATATGGTTTTCGGCTCCCCGCCCACATCCCAATTATTTCTGTCAGTCGGAATACACTAGGTTATTGGGGACAAAGATCGCCGCACTCACTGTTATACTATTTGCCCAATCAAATTTCCGATGAATTCGTCAATCGACAAGCAGATCGATCGATCGATGTCTTAGTTCACTCGCGTAAATCTTCTGAATATCTCTTAAAACAACTAATTCCCGCACTTCAACCCCATTGTCGAGTCGAAATTATCGAGGGATTTGTCGATAGTTTATCAGAATTATTCAACCAGTCGCGCGTGTATTTATACGACTCCGCCGAGTATTGGGCAACTCAAGGTGTAACTGAAGGATTTGGATTACAACCTTTGGAAGCAATGGCTTGTGGTTGTCAGGTATTTTCAAGTGTCAATCATGGGTTATCCGATTATTTAGATCCGGGATTTAACTGTCATAAAATTGCCGGTTTTAGTACCGCTTACGATGTCGAACGAATTTTAGAAGTAGTCAAGTCTGCTGTACCAGTTAATAATCTAGAATCCTTACTTACTGAATATCGTACTGAGAGTATCTTGTCGCGGCTTCAGGTAATTTTAAGCGAGATCGATCGATTCTTCGATCGTGTCAATCTGGATAATTCCGATCTATTAGATTTAAATGCTCGACGGATTTTACAGTTAAGACTATCGAAAACTCTTAAGAGTATTCAAAAAAAAATCAAACGTTAGTCGATCGATCTCGATCGATAATATACTGGGGGGCAATGCCCACCCTACTTTTCTGAAGTTGTGTTAAATAATTGGAGGTTAAGTCATGGGTTGGAAGAAAAGAATTTGTCAAGTTACTGACTATGAACTGTTGGAACGGTATGCTAGCGGGGAGCGTGACTTTGCTGGAATTAAATTGGTCGCTTCTGGATATCGTACTTCCAAACATGGAGATAGCATCGATCTTGATGGTGTGATTTTGCGAGACATCAACTTGCGGGGAGCTTGTTTCAATGAAGTTGCAATGATTGGAGCCGATTTGACTGGAGCCGATTTGGGAAGAATTTTCATGCGAGATTGTTAGTTGAACGAGGCGGTCGTTCGGGATGCTAACTTGTGTGCCGCCAACATTTGCCATAATAGTTTCTACCAAACTGATTTGCGGGGAAGCAATTTGGATCGAATTAGTGCTATTGGCACTAACTTTCGTGGAGCTTATCTTCGTACTTTGGAATATGCTGTTCTTGCTGAGGCTGATTTTAGGGAAGCTCACACTGACGACGGATCGATCTGTCGAGGTATGAATTTGATTTGGCGGACTACTTTGCCAAGTGGAATTATTGTCGAAGGTCCACAGTGGGGAACTGGTCGAGATGCTAGATGAGAAATTGTCCTCATTTGCAGTCAGAAGTAGTGGCTTGACCGGACTAAAACTGTGGGTAAAGCGATCGCTAAAATCATCTCTATATAATTTGTCTGACGTTTGGAATGCCCACAATTTTAACCTGGACGAGCTACTACTGGCTTGACCAAACTTATAAATCTCTCAGGAGTGGCTCTAAATCTCTGGTCGCATAAATAATGCGAAGTATCTCTAAAACTTCATCATCATAGCGATAAAAAATCAGATATTTCTTAAACCCTTTGACAGCCTATTTACGAATATTGACAATATCTTCTTCACTGTCGTATTGTTGCCCTACTCCAGGCATTCGAGCTAATGCAGCAAAAGTTTGGCGTGCAGCATCAAAGAACTCAAAAGCACGATCGCGACTATTTTGAGCTAAATAACTAAAATGCTCATGGAGGTCGAGGCTGGCATCCTCATGAATGAAAATACGACGATTCATGCTTGAGGAGGAAAGTTGTTCAGAGATTGATGTTGCTGTTCCCACCACTCATCGGTGACTTCAACCAGCCGATTTTTTTGGAGCGTAGAGCGTAACATCGCAGTAACTTTTTGTTTGGCTTGACGCTCTTGCTCTCGTTCGATTAATGCTGTCAGAAACTCATCTGCACTACTATAGTTACCGCTGGATATCTGTCCATCAACATAGGCTTTGACTGCTTCGGGCAGAGAGATGGTGAGGTAAGTCATGAGGCTTGTCATTACGATTCTCCAGGGGAGAGGCTGTGCCAACGAACCAATCTAATTGTAACTTATGACTCAGATGAATTTAATCGTTAAAATTCAGATCTGGTTGCCGAGCCTGAAACTTAGCGGGTAGGCAATTGTCAGAGCATGTACTATTTTACCTTGGCTCTAATATGAAATTAGCTATTCCCACCGAGTGGTTCGATCGATCGGCGGTAAGTGTCGCACCAGCATTAATCGGCTGTACATTGGTGCGCCAACTTCCTGACGGTACCCAAATACGCGGATTAATTGTCGAAACCGAGGCTTATCAAGAGGGAGATCCGGCTTGTCATGCCTATCGCAAACAAACCAAGCGCAATCAGATTATGTTTGGCGATCCTGGCTATGTATATGTATATCTAATTTATGGGATCTATCACTGTGTAAATGTGGTAACCGATCGATCTGGTGCGCCGAGTGCAGTCCTGATTCGGGCACTGGAACTCGAACAACAGACGTTAAATACTCTTACGCTAAAACCCAAGGAAAAATCAGTTCGGGTAGCCGCAGGGCCAGGGAAACTCTGTCTGGCGATGCAAATTAACTTGGATCTCTATGGGACAAAGCTAGCACTCGGACAAGCGATGTGGATCGAACATCGATCCATCGACTGGCAAGCCAAATTAGATTTAGGCACGATCGAACTCACTCAAACTACCCGCATCGGACTGACGCAGGGCATCGATTTGCCGTGGCGGTGGTATGTCAAGGGTTGTCAGGCTGTCTCAAAATTTGGTTGATTTAATTTGTTGACGTTTTGGACTTCATAAACGATCGTAATCGGCATGAATCTGGGTAATTTAACTATAAGCGTGCTGTGGCTTTTAGACTCACCTGTGTGAATAGGCTCAGAGCAAGGCATGTTCACCGTCTCTGTCACTAATGCTGATGGTGATGTCGTGAAAAATTATCTACTATTCGATCGATCGAGATATTTATGTACCGAAAAATTCTGTGTGCCTTAGTATTCTCTACTTTAATTCTGCCTGCAAGTGCTAACGCCCAAACCCATGTCAACGAGCTATTAACATCTGAAGATATCTATACTGTCGCGGCGGAAGCTAAATCTTGGCAAGGTACTCGCTATCGCTATGGTGGTAAAGATAAAAATGGGGTTGACTGTTCCCACTTTGTCTATGCTGTCTACAATCGGATTTTTGAGGGCTATGACTACCGGATGGCGGATGAGTATTTGCGCGATGCGGACTTCTCCCCCACTAAATCGCCGATCGTGGGTGATGTAATTATCTTTGTCGCTGTCAATGGTGCTTCCGTACACATGGGCATCGTTACTGACGTGCAAGGGAAAAAGTTTATCGGTGCTCAATCTAGTACTGGCGTGAAGGAAGCCAGTTTTGCACCTGGAAGTTACTGGGGCAAGCGTCCTTATCAAATTTTATCTCTATTGCCGGCGGGGTAATGGGTAATGGGTAATGGGTAATGGGTAGTGGGTAATGGGTAAAGAATAATTCCCTATCCTCTATTCCCTATCCCCTATCGTTGTGTCGATGACCGATCGAGCGGTAACCTAATAGAGATCGCATCAATTTTTCCTCGCTCCATGTCACAACTCCCCACCACTCTGGAAGACTCAATCCTGCTGGCTCAAGCTGCTACCTTGGCGGCGATTGCGGATGGTCATCAGCGGATTACAGTCGAGATTGCTATTCCCGAACTCAAGTCGATGAATTTGGCGCGACAATTTATCGCCGCATTTAGCGAGCGCGGGAATACACTCAAGGTATTATTCCCCGATACTGGTGCTGCCGCTTTAGCCAAACGGGATTGGGAGGATGTCAATTTTAAGATCGATGATTTGGGTAGTAGTCGCTCCCCGATTGTGGATAAAATTCAAGCTGAAGACCAATTATTTATCGCGATCGAACCATCCGCGATCGAAGTTGCCCAAGTCGAAAAATTATGTATTGCCGCTGGATCTCGTCCAGTCATCTTATTCTTGCCTAAACTCGAAGATGCCGCAATTGTGGGCATCGGGTATGCCGCCAGACAACTACGCGATCGATTTCTCACGACCCTCACCTGTGCCTACTATATCAAACCCCTCGAAGCATCCGCACTCTACCGCTGCTACCCCAGTCAATGGCAAGTCTGGCTAGAGCAGGAGGAAGATTATACCCTCCTAGCCGAATCCCCTCACAAACCCGTCGGTGATGAGCTAGACGCGCTCCTGATGCCTGCCAATCCCACCCCAGGGAATAATCCCACTCCCACCAAATCACCAAGCTTATTTGCCAGTCTAGGTCGGTTTCTTCGCACATTAAGCAGATAATCGCGACGATCGCCAACCAATCAAATTTCAGGAGGTCGAGCAGCTCATGGATATCGATAATTTTGCCCAAGCTCAAGCTTTAACCGCACAGCTTCAAGCTACTGTGCCGTTTAAGGTTTTCCCAACTAAATATTTTCTCCAATTTCTGCGCGATCGTGGCGAAACACCTCCAGCAGATCTTGAATTTACAGTGGAAAAAGTTCTCTATGCTGGTGATGCGGGTGGAATTACTTGTGCTCTGGCACATTCACCCGCTCTGGCTGACGACCAAGAAGTTTATGTTATTTCTATTTCCCATCTCAAAATCGATCTAGATCACTCGCTAGCCGCAGAGGTAATCGCATATCAAACCAAGAGAGTACGCAGTTTAAAACTTCAACAAAAAGGCGGTTTTGCGGCGGAATTATTAGCAAAAAGTCCAGCTCGAAAATCGACTCGAAAACCTGGGTTTGGTAAATAATTACTCTCCCATTTATTTATTTCGCCAGCGTTTTTTCCATTGCGAAGTAGTTTCCCAACCACAATCATCCTGCTCTAATTCGCGCCGAATGATGATTTTTGCCATCGAATCAGCTAATGTCAAATCGCGGTAAGGCACAGCCGCCCGTGTCTGTAAATGTTCTAATTCTTGTGGCGATAATGGTGTCAATTGTGCAGCATTAAAACTAGCAACTGTACTAGGTGACTTTCGCCCGACTGGAGTAATACTACCAACAGATAATCCCGCCGCAACTAGTGCGTTGCGAACTGCTGAAGCACATGAATATGTCGCAATTATCCCGTCTTTTCTACAACATCTCGCCACTCGATCGATAAATTCTACCGTCCATAATTGGGGGCAAGCAGTTGGTGAAAATGGATCGAGGAAAATTGCATCGGCGATAAATTCCTGCTCGATTACTGACTCGATCGTTTGGCGGGCATCACCAAACATTAATCTTGCTGTTAATCGTTCGCTCTCAATTACTTCCTCCCGCACCAATCGAGCTAATAACTGGGGAATCGGCTCTACCCAATCGCTTAATAAATTATGGTCGATCGCCGCAATTGGTACGGTGCGATCGAGTTCCAGCGCGACGATTTCCACTGTACATTCAGGCTGCGATCGCCAAATCGCTGTTAATGCGGCGGCACTATTGTAACCCAGCCCATAACAAATATCTAAAATTCGCAGATGCCCACGAGCGGCTTTCTCGGATAATAATGTTGGGATGGCATATTTAAAAATTGACTCTTGCTTGGCTCCATACTTACTATGGAAAGTCTGCCCAAACTCCGCTGAGAAAAAGGTATAAGAACCGTCATCGGTAAGATAAGGAGCGAATTGGGACATAATTACTACCACTCGCGATCTTTAGATATTTAAACTCACACCTCTCCGAGGGATAGTCATATACTCGCTATATGAACTATTTTGGTAGTATAGCTCAAGCCGAGTAAATCCGTCAAGGTACTTGAGAATAGCGTCAAGTATTTCTGACAAATTTAAGCATTAATAATTTTTGTGAAGGCAATGATTAAATTTAGTGAAGCACGGATTTAACTTTGCAGAAGTAGGCGATCGATTTTACGGTACTAACGTAATGGCTTATAATCAAGTCGTGGAAGTTGTCATCGCCGTAGACTAAAAATGCTAAAAGCTGGAATCGTGGGACTGCCGAATGTGGGCAAATCGACATTATTTAATGCCCTAGTTGCCAATGCCAAAGCTGAAGCTGCTAACTATCCGTTTTGCACGATCGAGCCAAATGTCGGGAGCGTGTCAGTGCCTGATGAGCGGCTCCAAGTCCTCGCAGATATGGTTAATTCTGAGGATATCGTCCCGACGCGAGTAGAGTTTGTAGATATTGCCGGATTAGTTAAAGGAGCCAGTCAGGGCGAAGGTTTGGGCAGTAAATTTCTGTCCCACATTCGGGAAGTAGATACTCTGGTTCAAGTCGTCCGCTGTTTTGAAGACGATGATATCATCCATGTGTCGGGTGTCGTCGATCCCCAGCAAGATATTGAAGTCATTAATCTCGAACTAATCCTCGCCGATATCGACCAAATCGAGAAACGGATCGATCGCGCCAGAAAGACAGCCCGAACCAGCAAGGAAGCCCAAATCGAAGTCGTCGCCTTAGAAAAACTCTTAATCGAGTTAAATCTCGGCAAACCAGCTCGAAAAGTCGAACTCAGTGACGAAGAAAGCGAAAGTATCAAAGGTTTGGGATTGCTTACCCGCAAGCCGATGATTTATGCCGCAAATGTATCCGAAGACGATCTCGCCACAGGCAATAAATTTGTCGAACAGGTCAAATCGATCGCCGCAGCCGAAGATGCCCAAGTGACGATCGTTTCTGCTCAAGTAGAAGCCGAACTCCTCGAACTCCCCGCCGCCGAGAAAGCCGAATTCCTCGAATCGTTAGGTGTCACTGAGGGCGGTTTAAAATCCCTCATTCGGGCGACTTACCACCTGCTGGGACTCCGCACTTACTTTACCACTGGGCCAAAAGAAACCCGCGCCTGGACGATTAAAGCGGGAATGCTCGCACCCCAAGCAGCCGGCGTAATTCACTCGGACTTCGAGAAAGGTTTCATTCGCGCCAAAACGATTTCCTATGCCGATATGGTCGCCACTGGCTCGATGCAAGCAGCCAAAGATAAGGGCGTACTTCGCAGTGAAGGGAAGGAATATCTAGTCCAAGAAGGGGACATTATGGAGTTCCTGCATTCATGATTCGATCGAGACTTATTTAACAGAATCCCACCGATGTCTAAATAGAGTAGGGCAATTTCAGAAATTGCCCTTACTCTATCTATGCTAGTTATTACCAACTAAATGACTTGGGGCGTTGCTGAATTCAGGTATGGTTTTCTATTTGTGCAGCACACAAATTTCTCTAACTCCCATCTCCTATCTCCTATCTCTCTTGAAAAGGTGCTCTACTTGCGGCTCACCTTTGGACGGGTTCCCCGTCAAAAAAGGTGAGACAGCGGCTCGCAGCCGGGAGGTTTCCTCCCGGATTATGCGAGACAAGACAGGGGAAACCCCTGTTCCCGCACTTTTCGCTCCCAACCCCATCACTATCTACTTCATACTCCAATTCAGCAACGCCCATAATTTCACCCTCAATGTCCATTAAAAACTTTTTAAAAACTCTCATCTGCTGCTCAATCTGTTGGCAAATCGCCATCCAACCCAGCACCGCCCTCATTCAATCCAAATATTACAGCTATCGACAGCCCAGTTTCGATGGTACTGGCAAAGTCTACATGGGTAGAGAGATCGCCCAGGTGATGGGGCATCAGGGCGCAGGCTGGCTAGAGCGTCCCGATCGAGCTACAGAGGAGCAACCCCAGCAGATGATTGCGGCACTAGGATTGAAATCTACAGATGTTGTCGCGGAGATTGGGGCGGGTACAGGGTATATTTCGCAGCTTCTCGCCGCACAGGTACCGGATGGTAAGGTACTAGCTGTCGATATACAGCCAGAAATGATCGAACTGCTCAAACAGCGGATGAGCAAAAACAAGATCGTCAATATTCAGCCCCAATTGGGGACTGAGCAAAGTCCCGAACTACCCGCAGAGAGTATCGATCTTGCCATTATGGTCGATGCCTATCATGAGTTTAGTTATCCCCATGAAATGATGGCAGGTATTGTCTCCGTACTCAAACCAGGCGGGCGAGTTGTCTTAACCGAATATCGCGGCGAAGATCCAAAAGTTTTCATCAAACCACATCATAAAACTACTCAAAAACAAATGCAGTATGAGATGCAGGGTTTGGGACTAAAGTTACTTAAAAATGAGGATGTTCTACCTCAGCAGCATCTATTATTTTTTGGTAAGTCATAGCTAGGAAATGGGGATTCAATGAAGACGATTGACTTTTGAATAGTTGTTCTATTTCACTAAAAACAGATAACTTAGACAACCAATCTGGTGGATGATGACAATCATCCAAAATTCAAGTTGATAAGACTTCTTAGTGCTTTTATGGTGTAGTCTTCGTTGGGCTACAAATCCTCCCAACCATCCGCCAGCAAATTCACACAGATGTAATCTCTGCTCTGGGATTCTCCAGCTCTCTCGTTTTGCGCGAGATTTATCATCAGCGTATAGAGCATAAGTAATGACACTCATTACTGGATAGAGCATGAGCGGAAGTGGATTGCCTGTCTTCGCAAAAAAATGAATTGAACCAACTACAGGCAATATCGAAAGCAGCACTATTTCCTGAAGGGTAAAGGGTGATGTCGATCGATCGATCGCAGATCTAGAAGATGGGATTGGCTTCCTTCTTGCTTCTAAAATAAAGGCGTTATTAGCACGCAATTTACCATCTTCTTCAGCTCTAACGTAATAGTAAATTGTGTCATCTAATTGTGGACGACGAGTTGAATCTTTGACTTCAGAGATATGTAAATAAACAGATTGACCTTGATTGACAGGTTGAATAAAGCCAAATCCACGTTCATCATTCCATTTTGTGAGTCTTCCTCGACATAAATTAGCTCTCATCAGAGTTGACTTATTAACTTTATAATATTAGTCTGCCCAATTTCCTCTGAAAATATCGATCCCATTCCGAAAGGCTACTGTGCCTACGGCAGGCTACCACTCAATAGATTACAGTTGAGATCTACAGATCGATTCTCCAAGGAGAGACTACGCCAACCAGGATGACGCAGTTCTCCCACGACCAATTTTCCAAAGATTTACTAGAAACTCTCTTGAGGATACACATCGAATCTCTAGGCGATGCACGATTAAACTTCAATACTACTGACGAGCTGACAGCTTGGTTAGACAAATCTCGCTCAGGTATACAATAGTTAGGAGTTGGACGATCTCCAACGCTCCACACACCCAACCGTCATCATCTTTATGTCCACTAACACGCACGGCTTGCCGTCTGGGATGGCAATCGAAGTTTCACTCGCACAATACTGTGAAATGACCGTTAGTGGCATTATCGCTCCCGACGAGCGCGATCCGAATAAATTGGTCTTAACTACCACCGATAGCTGTCAGTTTCGGGCTGCACCATTAGGTGATGTCAGCATTGGTGGCGGGAGTAGACAGTGGCGCGTCATCCCGATTATGCAAACCGATGGTAATATTACGCGGTTGCAAATCGTCGAGGAGCAGTTACCTGGTGCGCTTGAAGCCGATCGATTTGTCTGCGTGGGCAGAACCAATCAAGTCAGTCGCAAGCATAATATCGTCTCCTTGAAGATCGAGCGTCCTGGCGAAGCAACTATTCGCCCCACCCTATTTGAGCCACCAATACCAGTCAAATCTGGGCAATTGTGGCAGTTTGTCGCCCAGCGGGTAGGGGTGACATTAATAATCGCCACAGCCACTCAACTAGATGGGCAAGAGATAGCAGCATCGGCAATTAAATCTCTCCCCAGTGCAGCCCCCAAGACTGTCTACAACCCTCGAAATCTGGATAACGATTCTCTTGCAGAGAGGCTTCGCCAACGCCAGCAAGAAATTACCCCAATCGCCCTTTCAGCCCTAAATTTAGAGCTAGGTGAGCGAGATTGGGAACTAGCTCTCACCAGAGTTAAGGAGCCAACCTGGGAATGGGAAGCTCAAAGTTTAGTGCCCACAGAATTACGCGCCAGAGTTCAGGTAAATGCACGAACTAAGGTGGCGCGAGTGTATACTTATCCGCGTCAGAGTAAGTATGTTCCGGCTAAATCTAGCATTCTATTAGATGGGGAAAAAGTCACCACCGATGAGAGCGATAACTACCTCGACAGGTTAATCGTCACCCCATTAGGTGCAGCTAGAGGGATTGGTGCATCTTGTTTTCGGGTGCAAATTGGGCCGTATGAGATCGTCATGGATGCGGGGACTCGCCCCAAAGGGAGCGATCCTTTACCTGCATTTGAATTATTAGAGCGTCCCAATTTAATCCTAATTACTCACGCTCACCTCGATCATATTGGAGCATTGCCGATTTTCCATCGAGATTTTCCCGATGTGCCGATGATTTGTACCCACGGTACCCGTGAAATTGCCCATGTGATGCTCACTGATGGTTTGAAAGTGCAGACAGCGCAGCAACGACAAGGAAATGAAGACTTCGGACAGGTATTTTCCGCCGACGATCTCGATCGAACTTTATTCACCCTCCAAACGCAACCCGTTGGCATTGACTTCTCGCCTCTCCCCGGCTTGACAGTGCGCTTCATTCATGCTGGGCATATCGTCGGTGCGGCCTGTATCTATATCGAATACGGCAATCGATCGATCCTCTATACAGGCGACTACAATACCACCAGCAGTCGCACCGCAGAGGGCTTGAAACTCGCCGATTTACCCCAGGCGGATATCTTAATCACCGAATCTACTTACGGTTCCGATACCCACCCCTCCCGCCGCAGCCAAGAGAGCGATTTGATTAAAGCGATCGTTGAAGTCGTCGCCGCAGGTGGTAACGTATTAATCCCCGCCTTCGCTCTCGGACGCGCTCAGGAAATTATCCTCGCCATCCGCACCAGTGCGTTATTCCACAGCGTCAACGTCCCCGTCTATGTCGATGGATTAGTCCGCGAAGTCACCGACTTATTCCAAACTCAATTAGAATTACTCCCCGCCGCCGTCCAAAATTTCGCCAAAACCCAGTCTCCCTTCTTCAGCGAGAAATCCTCACCGCGCATCATCTCGATCGGATCGGCGAAAGAACGTCCCCTGGCGATCGCCCATCCCTCAGTCATTATCGCCAGTTCCGGCATGTTGACAGGTGGAGCCAGCATCGGCTACGCTAAAATCTTATTAGAACGGGAAAATGCTGCCGTTTTTATCTCCGGCTATACCGATGAAGAATCCCCCGGACGCTTACTCCAAAGCCTAGAGCCAGGGAGTGAAATCGAACTCGACGGTACCCCGCTCACAGTCAGAGCCAAAATTCAACGCTTCAATCTGTCTGCTCATGCCGATCGAGTCGGGATTACCCAAGTCATCCACCGCGTCAATCCCCAACACCTGATCCTGATCCACGGCTCCAAATCCGCCCTCCACGAACTCTCCCGCGCCGGAGATTTACGCGATAAATATTGGATTCACATCCCCGAAGTCGGTGATACGATTACCTTCGGACAAGCACCCGAACACCTCTCTAAAGCCCAAGTAGCACGAGTTGATGCCGGACAAGAATTTGACATCGAAATCGAAGCCGAATTTGATGGTGCGTGGCTACGCATCGCCGATAGTGTCCTCGAAGATCCCCGGTGGCAACATTTAGCCGCAACGGGATTATTATCAGCAAAATGGACGAAGGGGGGATTGATGCTCAAACCCGCCAGTCATAAATCCTTTGCAGTGGATAGTGCGATCGCCAGTGGCATAGATTGTTGTGCGGTGTGTGAGTTTTTCGATGGTTATCTCTGTCGTGGGGAGGATAGTCCTCTCTACAAGCGCGATGTCGATCCGACGGCAAAATGTCCAGCGTTTGTCCGTCAAGTTGTGGCGGTTGAATCGATGGCTAATGAGGAAGAATTGTTGGGGGAGCCTGCGATCGAGGGAATTGAATTGGACGAAGATGATTTGAATGATTGAATTGGGTGGATTCGCTTCTCCTGAAGGAGAGGCTCCGCCAACGAGATGGCTCGTCCCAAAAGGAAGGCTTCGCCAGCCCTTTCAACGCAAACATAAGTACTAAGATGGAAGCCACTCTAGGTAAAGAAAGTTTAAATCATTCAGTTAGGCTGAAGACAGCACAATCAGGTGACTCACAGGCTATCTACGATCTTTGACCAATTTGTTGAAGCTAGTCCCATCAGCGTAATGGCGAGGGGTTTAATCGAAAACATCTTTGCATCCCAAAGCTGCCTTATTTTCTTTGTGCATGGCAATGGTTGTTGCCAATATTCTGGCTACTCTCAGAGCTGCCTTGGGTAGTGTTCACGGTGTTGCCAAAATTGATGCAGGTTTATCTGACTTTTATTTGGTCGATGAGATTCAGGGCACTTATCGCGGCATGATGATTGCGATTCCTCCTCCTCATTGGCAAGAATTTGCCCCAATAGAACTGCCTCATTTAGCACAGATCCTCAAATATCTGGCTCAGTTTGTTAATCTTAAACGATTTCTCAAACATCCTAGAGGAGCTAAGAAGAAACGACCACCTTTAATTATTGACCCAAAGCATCGTCATGTCTCTACCCATAAGCTTTTAAACCCTCCAGCTATACTCTGCACGGTTATAGTTTGCGTTTGTACAAAATTAGTGTAAAGTACTAAAAACAACGATAATTTTAGTAGTAATATGATTAAAATTGAATTTACGGAATCGGAAAAACAAGCCTTGCAGCATGAAAGATTCAATCATCCACATCCAAGAGTGCAGATGAAGATGGAAGCAGTATTCTTGAAAAGCCAAAAGCTGTCTAATGAGATGATTTGTGCGATTGTGGGTATTTCAAGCAATACATTAAGAAATTATCTCAAAGATTACAAAGAAGGAGGGATAGAAAAACTAAAAGAGCTAAAATTCAACCAACCAAAGAGTGAATTAGAAAAGCACAAAGAAACATTGGAGGAGTGTTTTAGAAAGACACCACCAGCCACAATCAATGAAGCAGTAAATAGAACCCTTAATGATCACAGGAATTAAACGGAGTCCAACTCAAGTCCGTAAGTTTATGACGGGAATGGGAATGCGGTGTTTAAAAGTCGGGGCTATACCAGCAAAAGCCGATCCAGACGTGCAAGCAGAATATCAGACCCAAAAGCTAGAACCAAGGCTAGAAGAGGCAAGAGCTGGAACTAGAGCTGTTTTTTTGTAGATGCCGCCCATTTTGTAATGGGAGCATTTCTAGGATTCATTTGGTGTTTTGAACGAAGATTTGTTAAAGCTCCATCAGGGCGGAAAAGATTCAATGTTCTAGCAGCATTAAATGCAGTGACACATGAAGTCATCATGGTGACTAATGATAGTTATATTACGGGAACACAAGTGTGCGAACTATTACAGAAAATAGCAGCATTAGGATTATCTATACCAATTACATTAGTTTTGGACAATGCTCGATATCAGAAATGTTTAGTAGTGCGAGAATTGGCTGAAGCATTGGATATAGAGTTGCTATACTTACCCACTTATTCTCCCAACTTAAATTTAATTGAGCGATTGTGGAAGTTCGTTAAAAAAAAGTGCTTGTATGCTAAATACTATGAAAGTTTCGATCAATTCTCAGCAGCGATCACTGATTGTCTCACTCAACCTCAGATCAAGTATCATCTAGAACTGAAATCCTTGCTCACACTGCGATTTCAGACCTTCAATAAGGCTCAGATTATGACCGTTTAAAGTATAG
>JBBRVB010000056.1:0-15087 GCA_038247275.1 Chroococcales cyanobacterium | reverse complement strand
TTGCGGTTGAGTATCTGCCCTAATTCTTCTCGTTCCTCTGTTTTCAATCTTAGTTCTGTTGGGGCTAGTCTGGGCACTGTCTCATTCTCCACTTAACTAGTACCCTCTAATACTAACCTAACTTCCGCTCCAGCCTACTAGTTGTCCGGTGGGGAGGTTTGTTACTTCAAAGTTAAGGTTGATGGGAGTGTTAGTTTGCCAGATGGATTGAGCGGTAGAATAGATGCTAGTTAGTAAGTTGGAGACATTATTATGGATTGGCTGTCCATCAATTCGACTGAAAATACCCTGAGAATTCGTCTGTTGGCTAAATGTGACGAATGGCTGGGTGGAACTGGTCAGTTCATAGCTCCCACGACTAATATTACTGTTGAGGAATTGCTCGAAAGATATGCTGCTGGGGAGAGAAATTTCATTGATATCTGTATCACTGAAAAATCTGATTTGACCGGAGTTAATCTGACTGGAGCTATACTGCTTGGAGCTAACTTGAGTGGTGTCAATTTCACCGATGCTGACTTGACCAATTGCGATCTCAGATACTCTATTGCCTATTGCAGCAACTTTACTAGAGCTAACCTGGAGGGAGCTAACATTAGTTATTGCTCGGTTGTCGGTGCTATTTTCAAAAATGCCAGACTCCTCAATACCGTAGGTAATTTTGGAATTAGATATGGAGCTTTGTTCGAGGATACTATTACTTGTGATGGTAGTATTGTTTCCTGCGAACTTTGGTAGTGAAGAATTATTAGATTCGGCTTTTAATGGACTACTGAGATAAGGGTTTTCATACACCTTATTTCTTAATTGTTGTTTGATAAGAGGATCGTAAATGTTATTTAGTAAATCAAATCCAGTCAATGCTTCTATTTGACTAAGTTTCACCCTACCGATGCCGTCTTGACTACCATCTTTTGCCCATTTACTTCCGTTGGTATTTTTACCTAAGCTGGCATCATTAGGTAGAATAACTGCAATGACATCATTATTTTCATTAATATCTAAGATGCTCTGATTGGCTTCTAGCACGACTGCAACTTTCCAAAGCTTGGCTAACGCCCAATACCTAATACCTAAAGACTACTATCTAATACCTAACTCAAAATCTTCGCAATTCTACCGTCGATCGAGTCGTAACTCAGTTCGATCCGAATATAATTGAGGGGTAGATTTGATAATCTTTCTGCCCACTCGATCGCAACGATGCCCAATTCAGTTTCTAGTCCCAACCAGTAGGATTCTAAATAAAGATCGTCTACCTCCGCAGATGTCAATCGATAGAGATCCAAATGATAGAGTGGCAATCGCGCACCCAAATATTCATTAATAATGGTAAACGTCGGACTGACGATCGCATCTACAATTTTCAGTCCCTGCGCTAAACCCTGCACTAATGTAGTCTTCCCACTACCCAAGTCGCCAGTCAATAACAATACGCTCCCGGCTGGCAAGGATTTACCTAGTTCTATCCCCAGAGCCTGAGTTGCTTTGGCATCTGGTAACTTGACGATCCTCCGCTCATTCATTTCCATTACCCCTTACCCATTACCCATTACCCATTACCCATTACCCATTACCCCTTACCCATTACCCCTTACCCATTACCCATTACGCTGACTTAGCATTCCGCGCCAATGGTGCGACCTTCAAATTATTGCGATATGTTGCAGAATCTTGGGCACGACGGTAGAAATGAATGAGGGCTTTAGCCAACCGACGCGGATTGTGGCGGAGGTAGCGAGTGTCAGGATCTTCTTCCATCACATTGACAGCAAAGATACTCCGACCTAATTGTTTCACATCCTCGCGATCGAGCAACACTGGATAAGAATTTTCTTCGGCGTAGTACTGGAGACAACCTGCTGACGGGGGATTTTTTTGAACCAATACGGCATCAAATAATTTTTGACCGCACGCTCGATCGATACTTTCGATATGATCTGCTACCGTATAGCCAGTAGTTTCCCCTGGTTGAGTCATAATATTGCAGACATACAGCCGAGGAACTTGACGGGCGGCAATTGCGGCGGCAATTTCGGGGACGAGGAGATTGGAAATCACACTCGTGTACAGACTCCCTGGCCCCATAATAATATAATCAGCTTCTTGAATCGCCGCGATCGCCGCAGGTAAGGCGGGTGGATTGGCTGGATTGCAACCAATTTCGACAATTTGCCCATCAGAAGCACCAATACTCGATTCTCCCTTAATCGTCCGTCCATCGGCTAGTCTCGCCCACAAAGCCACATCTGTTAGTGTCGCTGGCAAGACTCGTCCCCGAATTGCCAATACTTTGGAGCTAGCGACGACAGCGCGTTCCAAGTCTCCCGTAATCTCTGACATCGCCGTCAAAAATAGATTGCCGAAGCTATGTCCCATCAAACCGTCACCCGCTTCAAATCGATATTGAAATAGTTCGGTCAGTAACTTTTCCTCATCAGCGAGGGCGGCAATACAGTTGCGGATATCGCCAGGTGGTAAGACCCCAAAATCTCGCCTCAATCGCCCCGAGGAACCGCCATCGTCGGCAACAGTCACGATTGCCGTTAAGTTGGCACTATAGAGCTTTAAGCCCCTAAGCAGCGTCGATAGACCCGTACCGCCACCAATGGCGACGATTTTTGGCCCCCGATTGAGGCGGCGATTATTCCAGAGCATATCGAGCAAGGTTTGACCGCCATCTGGTCGCAAAACTTTGCTGATTTCGCCCAGCGAACGGCTGTGGCCCCAAAACATCAAAAACAGACCGCAGCCGAGTACCATCGGTCCCGATAGATAGTGGGGAATGACTCTGGCTACAAACTCAACGATCGAATCTAAAAGCTGGAACAGCAAGAAAATCGGAGTCAGCTTGAGCCAAATTGCGACACCCAGAATCGTCATCAAAACGCCAATATAGATGGTAAGTAACCACCGTTTGACAAAAATTCCTGGAGATAACCATTGAAATAGTCGTCGGACACTACCATATTTTCCGCCCTGTGAGGGTAGTGTACTCCCATCACGACTTAAATTCCTGACTGCTCGTTTGAAGAGACCGATCGACATTATTTTTTGATTAAAAATAAGAGAATTTGTAAACTTATAGATCGACTTGGGATGAGTCAATCTTACAGGTACTCTGCCGGATCGGAAAGAGTAAATTAAAACTTGACCTAGAGTGTTCTAACTCTTATATCCCCATTTAATCCGACTATAATTGCGATCGTAAAGGTTAAATCTCTAGATTCAGCCATAACACTCATTCTTCAGCTTACAGGTGCAAGATTAATTTTTGGTTACATCCATCACGACTACTACCATCCTCGGATTAGATCCAGGGTTAGCCAGCTTGGGTTTTGGGGCGATCTCGATTTCTACACGTACTCGTCCGGCGACAGTTACGTTAGTCGATTTTGGGATTATCCAGACTCCAGCTCGGACTGAAATGGGTTCGCGGCTCCAGACAATCTATGACGATCTCCATAGCCTTCTAGACGCAATCAAACCGGATTTAGTCGCGATCGAGCAGTTATTTTTCTATAAAATGGGAAATACCATTCCAGTAGCTCAAGCACGCGGAGTGATTTTGCTGGTAGTTGCCCAGCATCAAATTCCGTGGGTAGAATTCACCCCCGCTCAAATCAAGCAAGCAGTTGCTGGTTATGGCAATGCCCAGAAACCGGAGGTCCAAGCTGCGGTAGCGCGAGAACTTGCTTTGGATAAAATTCCTCGCCCTGATGATGCTGCGGATGCCTTAGCAACTGCACTGACTGCCTGGTTGCAGCTTGGTTGATGGATCTTCTGACGACCGGTACCAATGGAAAAATTCCACTGGTGCCGATCGTCAATCTGAATTTTAAAACATCAGAGCTTAGTACACATCAGTCGATCGATTATAATTAGTTTAATTTTTAATAAAATGTTGTCATGATTACCAAAATCAATAATTTAATTAATAACCTCCTGACAGCTAACGTTTTTTTTGTATTACTGAGTTTTGTCTGGTTTCTAATTGCGATCGTCGGTAAATACACAAATATCCCCCTCGGGATGCAAGTCTGGCAGAGCCTATGGCAGCCGCTATTTCTCCCATCCATCAGCGTATTGATGGGTGGAGCGATTCTCAGCGGTACAATTAGTTATATAGCCAAGAGTTTGGACAAATCTTCGTTTTAGCTGTCCTTAGCATCTGAAACCGATCGATAGTCATGACAATTTGTACCGCCTAGTGTTTTAGTGGCTAGTGGATAGTGGATAGCGAAAAGTGCTAGGGAGAGGTAATTATCAATTATCAATTATCAATTATTAATTATCGATTCTACCAAAATCCACCGCGCTTACCGTTGGGGAAAACGGTCATAAAATTAGTTTTAGCTTGATTTAATTGATCTTCTGTTACCTTAACGCCTTTGAGATTGGCACCACAGAGGTTTGCGCCCCGGAGATTGGCATAATTTAGATAGGCATCACTCAAATCGGCACCGCGCAGATCGGCATTTTGCAGATTGGCATAGCTAAAATAACCCCGACTGAGGACAGTATCCTTAAGTACCGCACCACTCAAATCGGCTTTATCAAATTTACCTGCTGACAGATTTGCCCCTTGCAGATTGATATAAGCGCAGTTGGCACTACTCAGGGCGATCCCAGGCAGATGAGCTTTAGAGAGATCGAGACTACTGATATCCATCTCGCTAAAAGTTCTTTGCCCACGCCGGAAAGCTGCCAAAACAGCCTGTGCATCTAGCTTTAATTGCTCGCGGCGGGGTGCTTGAATTGCTGGCATTCCACCGATGCCGGTCTTAATATCAGCACCAAATCGGCTGGGTTCGTTACCATTTTTGATATTAGTCGGATCGGTGTCCAATCGGCGTTGCTTGATCGCATCGGCCATTCGTTGGGAAGCTGATGAGGCAGGTGTCGCGACTGGCGGATTGTGAGGATTAAGCGGTAACCCTGGCGGTGCAGCTTTGGCCATCGGGATGGGGTTGTTCGGACTATTAATGTGAGCCGAGGCACTGTTACTGCGTTTATCGATCGCCAGTGTAGTTGTTGCTAGTGCTTTTTGAACTTCTTCAACTGACTGATAGCGATAGCGAACCGATACCTCCAACATTTTGCCCAAGACTTGAGTCATGTGTTTGCCCAACTGGACGTGTTTTTGCCACATCATTTCGCCGGTGGCGGGATTGTACTCGATGTCCTTGGGAGATTTACCAGTCATTAAGTAGACGCAAGTTACCCCCAGCGCATAAATATCACTGGAAAAAATCGGTCGCATTGCCAATTGTTCGGGTGGTGCGTAGCCAGAGGTACCAACGGCAAACTGGGTGTTGGAGCCTTGATCTACTCCTTCTGGGGTTTCGATTTGGGCAACATAATTCTTGACAGCACCAAAGTCAATCAAGACGAGTTTGCCATCTTGTTCGCGGCGGAGGATATTTGCGGGTTTGATATCGCGGTGAATTACTTGTTGGGAGTGAATATAAGCAATCACGGGGAGAATTTCGATCAGGAAGTCGCGAATTTTCTCTTCTTTAAACAGTCCCATCTGTTTGACTTCTTGATGGATGGTATGTCCGCTGACATATTCCTGTACCAAATAAAAGTTGCGACGTTCTTCAAAAAAGTCTAGCAGGCGCGGAATTTGAGGATGGTTGCCGATTTTACCGAGGGTTCTGGCTTCTCTTTCAAACAGTTCCCTTGCCATCCGCAGGAACTTTTCATGGTTATTACTGGGTCTAAGTTGCTTGATCACGCAGATCGGTTCGCCAGGAAGTGATACATCGATCGCGACAAAAGTCGCACCAAAGCCCCCTTGACCTAGTGATTTTGTGACTCGATAACGATTGCGTACTAGTAACCTCGCGCCACAGGCTTGGCACAGAAAAGCATCAATCGGATTTTTAGGTTGGGGACAGTCAGGATTTACACAGTAGCTCATTGAGCCTCACCAGTTGAACATTTCTCTTTACATACTATTGCTTGGGAGCATCGCCGCCACAGGGGACGGAGTGTTGCTATCAGCTCGGAAAACTAGACTAGTTCAGGCTCAAATTTAGGTGCAATAACTAGGAGATCGCTTGAGTTGCCGGACAAGTAAAGGATTGGGCTATTTAGCTCTAATTCTACCGCTTTTCTTCATACGCTGTGATGCTACCTCATGATACTGTGTTGTGCTTGGCTATCGAGATCGCCGTCGTAATTGCTACTCGCGTCGAATGTCGAGTAGTCAGATCCAGGCGATCGATCTGGTTATCTCTAGAGTACCCACAAGTCAGGCTGAATCTCTCTTGCGATTGAGGAATATTTGGGATTGGCTAGTTGCCGGTGACTACCGATCCCAAATACTCCTTGACCTGTGTCGAATTAGATATTAAGTGGAGCGTGAATAGCGTACTCAACGATCGACATTTTTCAGGTAGGTAGGGATTAGCTAGATCAGGCTTCGATCGTGACTCGGAGATTACCACGTTTTTTGAGCACCCGACAGGAGGTCGTCGATCGCAAGCCTTCGCCTTCGGCATCGCGGTGGGTAAATTCTAGATCGAGGAGAGTTTCCCCCACCCGTAAGTTTTTGAATGAGAGTTGATGGATACTAGCGGGTAAAGCCGGATCGAGAATCCGCAGATAGTTACTCGGCGCATCAGGGACTAAATTTACCATCATCTGGAGGAGTTGAAAGATGGTGCCCGTCGCCCAAGCTTGAGGAGAGCAAGCTACGGGATATTGAATCGGACTTTGCCCTGCGATCCGTTCGTAACCACAGAAGAGTTCGGGGGGTCGATGGTAGGGTTGGTGGATCGTCATATCCAGAATCCCTTGGGCGACTTCTAAAGCTTGTTCGACCGCTCCGACCGATCGCAGCCCCATCGTAATCAGACTATTATCATGGGGCCAGACCGATCCGGTATGATAGCCGATCGGGTTGTAAGCTGGCGACTGACTGCTCAGAGTGCGAATCCCCCACCCATTAAACATATCTGGTGCGCGGAGACGTTCGGCAACACTTTTGGCTTTCTCAGGGTACAGTAGCCCATGCTGGAGGCATTGCCCAGGGTTGGAACTAATCCCATCGACTTGTTTACCAGCACCATCGATCGCCAGTGCCAAGAAATCGCGATCGGCGACCCAGAAATCATGATTGAAGCGGTGCTTGAGACTTTGGGCTTCTTGCTGCCAGCGAGTGGCGAGTTCATTTTCTTGACGAATGCGGGCGAGTTCGCTCATCCGCACTTTAGCGGCATAGACATAGGCTTGAACTTCGCACAGCGTAATCGATCCAGTCGCAATCTTCCCCTGCCGATCGACAATACAATCGCCAGAATCTTTCCAACCCTGATTGACCAATCCGCGTGCCGAGGTGCGAAAGTAAGCCAGATAACCAGTCTCCGCACACATCCGATCGATCCAAGCCATCGCCGCGAGGGCATTATCCCACAACAGATCCAAGGTATCGGTGTCGTGCGTCCAGGCATAGTATTCGGCATAGAGCATCAACCACAGTGGGGTCGCATCTACCGTCCCATAATAGGGCGTATGGGGAATCTCCTGACACCGCGCCATTTCCCCCATTCTCAATTCATGGAGGATTTTCCCAGGCTGTTCTTCCCGCCATTCATCATCGACTTGCCCTTGATACTGAGCCAATACCAGCAAAGTTTCACGAGCAATGGTGGGATCTAAAATCAAAATTTGACTGGCAGCGATAATTGAATCCCGACCGAAGAGCGTACAAAACCACGGTACGCCCGCAGAGAGGATCGTACCTTGGGCATGAGGCTGATGGGGATTGTGACTGGCTAGATCGAAGGTCTGGCGGAGTAAATAGATATCCTGTTCCGCCCGTTCGATGGCTTGATTGATTTCGGGATTATCGGTCCGAACTTGAGTAATCTGCGATCGCCAGTTATCCTCCTCCATTGTTTCGGCGGCTTTAGCTTGAAATAAGGCCATCGGACTTTTCACCCGCGAGACGGGGAGATTGTTCATCAGCATTTCCAATCGATAGCCAAGCTGACAACTGGCGTGGGATTCCAATTCGATTTGCCAGATCGCCGTATAGCCTTTGAGATCGTCTGGCAACCGATGCGCGAATTGAATGTTTGATTCTAAAATCGCCCCATCTAAACCCTGATAAGCCAGTGTCAGGTCAGTAACCGGCTCGACAGGATCTAGGGTATCCGGTTGGACGCGGCGAAGTAGCTGACCGTTTTGTTTCCGATTAAAACCCCGAATTTCAAATAAGTCTGAAAAATCCGCATCAAAGCTCAAACTTAATTCAAAACTTACCGGCGTGGTATTGTAGTTGTGAATCGTTAGTTCTTCAAATAAACTGCCATTGAGCACGATTTCCCGTTGAATACTAATCGTTTCGGCGTTGATATTGGCAATAGTTGGATTGGTACACAGTGCCGAGAGTGCAAACCCACGATCGGCATTACAAGTGAGCAAAATTGGCGACCGCCCAGCGATTTGCAACTCTAACCGACTCAAAAAGCGCGTATCCCGACAGAATAAACCCAGGCTGGCGATCGTTTCATCGCGCGAACAGCCCGAGATATTGCCCAAAGTGTCAGTAATCAAAAACAGATCGTCATCTTTGAGTGTCAGCGTGGGTTGGTTCCGGTCGCTTACGACACTGCTCCACTCAGGAATATCTAATTCGCCAGCCGGAACAAAGATTCTGCCTTCAAGTTCGATCGGATTAGACATAACAATACCTTTCTAGATGGAGTAGATGACCTCAATCATTTTGAATCGTGCAAATACGATCGCTAATTGAGCTTAGATATCTAATTTTAACCGCGTATACCACCCGATCGCTCCATGATGATGGTTTAGCGATTAGCTTGCATTGACGGTGTGTTCATGATATATTGTCTATCTGTGACACATTGAAGCTATTTAATCATAGCTGCACAACACACTTGGGGGTGTGGTGGAATGGTAGACGCGACAGACTTAAAATCTGTTATCCGTAATGGATGTGCGAGTTCAAGTCTCGCCACCCCCATTGTCAAAGTTTAAACAAAGTCAGCGATCGTCTGACCGAAACCATAAGTTTGCCGATTGTGCAAGCTTACGAGTACGAAGTTGCATGGTAAGTTTATGGTTCGTTAGCAATTTTCATGAGTTGTGCTGGACTCATAAGCGATCTTAGCTAAATTCAGGGCATCTTACTTTTTTGTAACGAAAGAATCCTGGTTTGTCCAGGCGAGTGGCATCTAGGCAACTCCAGTGGGAACGCACCTTCTAATCGTTAGGTTCGGGCGCATAGACAGCTTGCTTGCTAGTCGTCAACGCTGTCATTCGATCGACTCGACTTTGATATAATCATAAAGGACCAATCAAACGCAGTGCAGTCGATCTTATGACTCATTCCAATAGCAATAAACCAACCGCTGCGCTTAACCATCTCAAAATTGCCAGACGCGGACAGGATCTCTACAATCGATCGATTCGCACCAAGGTCGAAACACGCGAAAATATGGGTAAAATTATCGCGATCGATATCGAAACAGGTAATTACGAAATCGATGACAACCTGCTAGAATGTAGCGATCGACTTCAGAGTCAATTTCCCGATGCCACAATCTGGGCAGAACGAATTGGTTTCAGTGCTGTTTATGCAGCAGGCGGTACATTGACAAAGGTGGATCTATAGTGATTAATGGAATTGTAATTGGGCGGCAACCCCAAGTTAAAGTGATTGTGCGAATATCTGGCTATCCAGATCTAGAAATTGGTTGTGTCATTAATACCGGATTTGAAGGAGCATTGGCTTTACCTGTCGCCGCAGTTACTAAGCTTGAATTACCGTATGTGGCGAGTATTAATACCATTTTAGCTAATGATGAAAATATCGTTACCCCCGTTCATCGAGCTACAGTAGTCTGGGATGGAGTAGAGCTAGAAATACCAGTACTGGCGATGGGTCGTCGTCCACAAATCGGCACTTTGCTACTAAATAATTATAATCTGAATATTGATTTTAGCGATGGAAGTATTCTGAGTATCGATGCTTTATAGGTAAGAAGATACCAAAAATTGGATGCTGTGATTTGAATCTGAGGATAATACTGATGGCACTCGATCGATAGAAGACTATAACTGCTATTAGCCTTTGCTATAGCGAGGTTGTGTTGTATTCACACCAGTAGCCTCAACTTCTATATCCTTTAATTGTAATCTGTCAGTCCTGAAGCTAGTGCTGAGAAGCTTATTTCTCAGCAATTACACTAGCAAGTAGAATACAAATATAACCTTCTAAATCCAAACTGCTTGTGGCAACACTATCTCCAGACACGTCTGCTAGTATTGCGATCCTCAAGGCTCAATGCCTAGCAATTATCAATCTTGCTACCAAAACTGAATGGAAGCTATTTACGAGGTTTGGCGAAATAGAAGAAACATTGGTAGTTCTCTCCGAACTGAAGACTGTTGCGGAAGAGGCAAGTGATGCCTACTCTCGGCTTAGTAGTTTACAATTGAAGGTAGCAACTGCCCAACCAGATATATCCGTCACTCTATCCAGGTTGGTAATGGATTCTAAAGAACGGAGCGAAACTAGAATTCCAGCTTAGCAGCGGAGCATCGAAGAAATCCTCTTGACTTGGAGCCTTCCCTAAATGAGTAGTCCACAAATCCCAGATCTTGCAACCCGCACGAAATCGATCGAGAATCTCCGCCAAACCCGTAGAGAAATTGCTGAATTTAATCAAGAACTAGCCGAAATCGAAGCTCAACTCGATCGAGAATTATACGCTCAAAAATTAGCACGGATTGGTAGAAGTACCCCAGCAGCCTAAATAAGATTGAATCCCAAGATTATCCCAGTCTACACACTAAGATCGAGTATCAAGGATCTAGAGGCTCGATCGATTCGCTGACATTACCAATCGATCGAGTAAAATACGTAGAGTAATTGTGCTATCTGGGCTTGAATCTGATAGCAGCACCCATTTTATTTCTTTCTTGTCAATTAATTAGGAGCGATCGACCTTTAAGGTAGCTTTACAGATCTAATTAAGTGTAAACTGGTCGAATCTAGCTTCAATCTCAAAATATATGATTAATCTTGATTATACAGATCTCGTCAAAATTATTCAGCCGTATAAGATTCCAGGGCGTGAGGAAGCTAGTGCATTCTTGAGTTGGTTCTTAGTGAAAATTTATAGACTAGATATTATTGAAGTTCAAAACATAGTTTGCGATGGACATGGAGACAAAGGCATTGATGGGATTTATGTTAATGAGAACGAAGAGTGTATAGATGTTTTTCAGTCTAAAACCGTTCAGAAATCTATCAAAACCTTAGGTGATACACAACTAAAAGAATTTGCAGGAACTTTGCAACAATTAGAAACTGCTCAAGGAGTAGATTCAATGATTTCTAGCACTGGTAATACACAGCTCAAGAATCTACTTACTGAGTACAGAGATATTATTGTATCCTCAAAATACTCAATTCGCGGTATTTTTGTTACTAATGCTATCAAAGACTCAAATGCTGAAAGTTTTTTGCAAGCGACTGATTCGACAATTGCACTGAAGGTCTGGGACAAAGACTTAATTACAAAAATGTATGTTCCTAGTGAAAAGGCTATCCCAGCAACATCTGAAATAGCATTTGACGTTTTTGGGCTTGATTACGTTGAGTACAACGTAGGTGATATTGCAAAAGTGGTCATTGCGCCACTGTCAGCAGTTGATTTAGTTTGTATGGAAGGCATTGAAAATCAGCAGCTTTTTGATTTGAATCTGAGAAAAGACTTGGAAAAAACAAAAGTCAACAAAGACATTGCTAAAAGTATATCTAATTCTTCAGAACATATTAATTTTTTACTTTATCATAATGGAATTACAGTTATATGCGATAGGCTGGACACATCAGCCAAAGATAAAATAAAAATACAAGGCTACTCAGTAGTCAACGGATGTCAGACAGTATCTAGCCTTTATAAGAATAAAGACAAGGTTACTAAGGATTTGAGAGTGTTAACTCGCATTATCATGGTCGATTCTAATCAGATAGATCTCATATCTAAAATCACCTATAACAGTAATAATCAAAATGGTATTAAGGCACGAGATTTTAGATCTAACACACAAACTCAAGTTAGAATTCAGCAAGAAATTGTTCAAGATTACTCTAGTTATTTTTACGAGATTAAACGTGGAGAAGATCCAGGTAAATGTAAGACAATAGAAAATACACTTGCAGGGCAAATTTTGTTAGCATTTGATTTGAAGCGTCCCTGGGATGTCCAGCGATACAGTAAAATCTTTGATGATTTGCATCAAGAGATTTTTGCTCGTCCAGAAGTAACAGGAGGTAGAATCGTCGTTCTGTTCGATATTTACAAAGAAATAGAAAAGGACTTAATAAAAGTTCAACCGCAATTATTTGGTGGGTATCAAATTACTAAATTTTTCCTTCTTTACCTTCTTTCGGAGGCTTTGTTTGATGATGAGATTGGAAAATCTTTTTGTAGAAAGCCAGAGAGTTTCTATCAAAATCAGAGTCAGAAGGAAAATCTTCTCAAGTGTGTCAATGTTATTCTGGGAGATCTAATTATCGATCTTAATGGAGAATTCGAGGACGCAGGTGGAGATAAATTTGACTTTAAAACAACTTTTAAATCTTCAAAGTTGCTACGTAGCCTGACTAGTAATGTGATTGCATCACACAAAAAACTAATTGCACGTAATCGAGTAGATTCATTTTCTCAGTTGTGGAGAAAATCAGAAGCCAAAAATGGCACAATAGAGAGATAGCTACTGTACTGCCGTCCCTATTTAAAATTCTATGTCTGCTCTCAAACTCAGTGGTGCCGAGATTCGTCAAGCCTTCCTCGATTTCTATAGCCAGCGCGGACATCAGCCGTTGCCGAGCGGTTCGTTGGTGCCCGAAGATCCGACGGTGTTATTGACGATCGCGGGGATGTTACCATTTAAGCCGATTTTCTTGGGTCAACGTCAGCCAGATTTTCCCCGTGCGACGACTTCCCAGAAATGTATCCGTACCAATGATATCGAGAATGTGGGGCGGACGGCGCGGCATCATACGTTTTTTGAGATGTTGGGCAATTTTAGCTTTGGGGACTATTTTAAGGAACAAGCGATCGAATGGGGTTGGGAAATCTCGACGAAGGTATTCAATCTGCCGCCGGAGCGGTTGGTTGTCAGCGTATTTGAGGATGACGATGAGGCTTTTGCGATCTGGCGGGACAAAATTGGCGTGAATCCCCTGCGGATTAAGCGGTTGGGTGCTGATGATAATTTTTGGGTGTCGGGTCCGACAGGCCCTTGTGGGCCATGCTCTGAGCTATATTATGATTTCCATCCTGAATTGGGAAATGACAACATCGATTTGGAGGATGACAGCAGATTTATTGAGTTTTATAATCTGGTGTTCATGCAGTACAACCGCGATGTGGATGGCAATCTCACGCCGTTAGCGAACAAGAATATCGATACGGGGATGGGTTTGGAGCGGATGGCGCAAATTCTTCAGGATGTGCCGAATAATTATGAGACAGATCTGATTTTTCCGATCGTCCAAACTGCGGCGGAAATTGCGGGGATTGATTATTTTAGTAGTGATGAAAAAACCAAGACTTCGTTGAAGGTAATCGGCGATCACATTCGGGCGGTTGTACACATGATTGCTGATGGAATTCGCGCTGAAAATACTGGGCGGGGTTATATTTTACGGCGGTTAATTCGGCGGGTGGTGCGTCATGGCAGGTTAATTGGAATTGACGCTGAATTTACAAATAAAGTAGCGGAAAGCGCGATCGCGATGTCGGAAGTTGCTTATCCCAATGTACGGGAGAAGGCTGACAAAATTAAGGTGGAACTTCAACGGGAGGAAGTTCAGTTTCTAAAAACCCTGGGGAATGGCGAGAAGTTACTGGCAAATATTATTGCGGATGCCCTCAGTCAGGGCGTGAAAGAGATTTCGGGTAAAGATGCGTTTACGCTATTTGATACTCATGGTTTCCCATTAGAACTGACTCAAGAAGTCGCCGAAGAACAGGGTTTAACTGTTGATGAAACTGGGTTCAATGCCGAGATGGAAATTCAGAAAGTTAGATCGCGTGGTGCGGTAGAATCGATCGATCTCACGGTTCAAGGTTCTTTAGACAAACTTGCCGAACATATCCATGCTACGCAATTTTTGGGCTATGCTCACTCTTCTAGTCAGGCTGAAGTTGTTGCCTTATTAGTTGCAGGTGCATCGGTATCAGAAGCAGATGCCGGAACCAGCGTGCAAATTGTCTTAGATAAGAGTCCCTTTTATGCGGAATCTGGCGGACAAGTTGGCGATCGCGGGTACTTGTCGGGGGATAATTTATTAGTACGCATTGATGATGTCAAGAAAGAATCGGATTTCTTCGTTCACTTTGGATCGATCGAGCGTGGAAGTCTCCGAGTCGGCGATTCAATTACCGCCCAAATCGATGCGGCTTGTCGTCGTCGCGCTCAAGCCAATCATACGGCAACTCACCTATTGCAAGCTGCTTTAAAACTACTAGTAGATCCTGAAATTTCTCAAGCAGGTTCGTTAGTCTCATTCGATCGATTGCGGTTTGATTTTAACTGTCCTCGCGCCCTGACACCTGGGGAAGTCGAACAGGTAGAAGGATTGGTAAATACCTGGATTACTGAGGCGCATGGAGCCATAATTGAGGTCATCCCGATCGCTGAAGCTAAGGCTAAAGGTGCCGTCGCGATGTTTGGTGAAAAATATGGTGCTGAAGTCCGCGTCATCGATTTCCCTGGTGTCTCGATGGAATTATGCGGTGGTGTCCATGTCAGCAATACCGCTGAAATTGGCGTATTTAAGATCGTCAGCGAAGCGGGTGTAGCTGCGGGAGTGCGGCGGATTGAAGCAGTGGCGGGTAATGCTGTTTTAGATTATCTCAATGTGCGGGATAAAGTAGTCAAAGAATTGAGCGATCGGTTTAAAGCTAAACCTGAAGAAATCCTAGATCGAATCTCAATAATGCAAACGGAACTCAAAGCCAATCAGAAGCAATTGGAGACAGTTAAGGGAGAACTCGCGATCGCTAAATCTGAACAATTACTAACTCAAGC
>JBBRVB010000055.1:0-15250 GCA_038247275.1 Chroococcales cyanobacterium | reverse complement strand
ACCAGGATCATCTTCCCAGTGCTAGTGCTGCCGATCGCACTTCTAACCGCTGCTTGCTTGCTAAAGTTCGCGCTGAAGTTTTCACCTTTGGCATCGAGGACGATTTGACTCGATCGGACTAGCCAGGGGCCAGCGGCGATAATCTGGGAGTAGTTGTTGAATTCTGGGGGGGTAATTTGCTGCTGAAGAGTTAGGGTAGTGCCGATCGAAATGCTCTCAGACAGCTCTGGTTGCCCTCTCAAGGCGAGTAAATAGCCATTGGTAGGAATCTGAAAATTAATGCTGCCGATTGCGCTAACGGGGGTAATTTGGGTGACTTTATTTAGTTGAACTGTGACGATCGTTTCGTTGGCTTGCATCGGCGTGTAAGTACTGCCCCAATCACTGGTATACCGACCGATCCCAGCTTGGACATAAGCACTATTGAGGGCGAGAATCGGTAGCTGTGCGCCAGTGGCGGTAGTGAGGGTTTCTTGCATCTTCAGGCGCGCAATCTGCATCTGTCCGCGATCGTTCCAACCGATCGCGCCGCGATTTAAGATCGGACTGGACAACCATTTACCGTCTCGCTTGAGGGCACCGAGTGGCATCCGATTGTTGCGATTGAAGTAGCCCCCATTGATGGCGGCGACGACTTGAGTGGTGGGGGCAAATTTGATGAGATGATTGGTACCGACTAAGTTTGGTTCGAGTGCCAGCATCGATCGAATCTTGATCCCTTGTTGACGCGGATTGATTTCGAGATAGCTGACGGGAAAATTAGTCGCGCCTAATTTTAGCCATTTTTGTCGCCATTGGAGTCCGGGTGCCCATTTGATGTCGCGATCGGGGATAATGGCGAGATTGGGGTTAATACTTACTTCGAGATTAGTTGGTGAGAGTAGTTTTGCCCGAGCGCGTTGTCCTTTGACGATCGGAAATTGAATAATAGTTTGATTTTTACTACTGGTGACTTTATACTCCAATTTCTGAGCTTTGGGATCGTCATCAGGGTCGAGATTGGGGTCGATCGTTGGTGGTGGGGCATTAAATTGGGCGAGTAATTTCGAGTCGGCAATTGCTTCGATCGTCAGATAACCTTCGGTGGGTGTTTGACTGAGTTTCCAGGGTGTAGATCGGTCTAATGTGACGGTAATCTTGCCATTTTTAGGGGTATTTTCACGGCGCACATTAGTTACTCTAGTAGCTGGTGTATTGAGTTGGAGTTTAGTACCGACGATCTGCCATTGCCAACCGCTCCGCTGGGCGAGATCGGTGATGTCGAGATAGCGATATTGGCGGCTGAGTTTGGCTGTGACAGTCACTGGTGTCGAGCGAGTAGTTGCATACCAATCGATCGGCTGGGTTTGATAATTACTATTATTAAATAACTCCACGCCGAGCTGACGATTGAGAGCTGTATCGCTAATTCCCAATCGCAAACTATTACCAACTTGCCATTGTCCCCAGGGGATATTGAGAGTTTTACCATTTAAGAATATTTCGGTACCTTGACTGACAAAATTTTGGGTGGATGTGCGCCTAGTTACGCGATCGGGTGAATTTGGTTGAGGATCTGCCTGAGCAATTTTAGTCAGATCTAAGCTGGCAAATAAGTTAGTAACGATCGCGATTGTGATGAGATAAAATCTGTGATAATTCATCGTTGATTAGTTTGGTAGATGCTAGAATTGCGATCGATATAGATTGGGACATTCGCGAGTGGTAGTTTGGTTCCTCAGTCCTCATGGTAATTTGGCGGGAGATCGCCTGCACCCTGCCCCAACAGCTCGATGAGACGTAACTTATCGGTAATGGAAGATCCGCTCGATCGCGATCGCAGAGCATCTCCTGTGGTAATTTAGAGTAGTCCGATCGATGGCTGTTTTGAGACAGCAACAACTGCTCCGCCAGCGATAACTAACACCCGATCGAGTAACTGGATTAGAATAGTGCAGTTGCCATCTCGACCCAAATTACCCGTTTTATGGCTCGAAAATCTAAATCCGCACCGCTTCGCCCTGCTGACACCGTGAGTGTAGCATCTAGCTCTGATGGGCTAGCGATCTCAGATCTTCGCATCCGCTTGGAATTTTTAGAACGAGATAACGAAAAATTACTTAAGCAAATCGAGAAAAAACGCACCGAGCTGAATAATTTACTAGATCGGATTCGAGAAATTGGCTTGGAAGTAGCACAAAGAAGTGCGCCGATTCTCCAACAACTGCTAGAACTCGATGCCAAAATTCATACTGTTTTTACAGAGATTTTTAGTGGCAAGAAATTGGGTAAACAAACTCGCAAAAACATCGAGAAAATTTACTACACTCTCCAGATGTCGGGGTTGATTAGTCCTAGTCCTCGCAGCTACGAAATGTTTGACGATCCAACAGATATTGATGATGACGATTGGGATGCGGAGGATGTCTTCGGTCGCCAGCAATCCGATCGAGACTACAGCCGTTCTGAGCCAGATTCACCCCAGCTCGATCGCGATGAATTAAAGAAAATTCGCCAGATTTATTTGCGATTAGCTGATGTCTTTCATCCTGATAAAGTCAGTGACGGTCAAGATCGCGACTATCATACCGAAGTCATGAAAGAAATCAATCAGGCTTATCAATCTGGCGATCTGGCAAAATTACTGGCGATTGAAAAACAACATCAGATGGGCGAACTTATCGATCGCGATAATGAAGACGATCTCACTCGCCGATGTGCGCGAATCGAACAGGAAAACGAGTTTCTCCATCAGCAACATGCCAATCTCAAACAAGAAATCCGCATCACTAAAAGTACTCCAGAAGGATCGATCGTTGCTGAATATAAAAAGCTGACTAAATCTGGGGTCGATCCAATCGGCGAGATGGTTGCCGAAACAGAATCACAGATCCAAACGATCTCCGAAGTCTATCAATTTGTAGTCGATTTTCGCGATAAAAAAATGACGATCAAAGACTTTATGAAAGGCCCTGCTGTCTTTACGCAACTGCAACAAGTATCGGCTGAAGAGTTATTAATGGAGTTGTTTGCCAAATTCTAGTAATACTCGATCGATTACCACAATGGTGTGGGGTCGGCGGCTGGCTTATCGGGTTGCTCGTCGCCAGGTCGATCGGGATTACTATTAGTTACTGGTGGTGATGGGGTGATGGTGGGCGACAGGCTAGGATCGGGAGTCGGACGCGATCGCGGTGGCTCGAAAGGAGTGGCTGTGGGTGATGGTATGGGTGAAGTTGAAGATTCTGGCGTAGGAACATCAATTGGGACGGGGGATTCGGATGGTGTCGGTGTCGGTGTTGCTGAGGGCGTTGGCTCGGGAGTGGGTGTCGGTGTGGGACGATTTACCTTGGGTGAAGGTTTGGGAGCAACAATCGCTGGGGTGACACTCGGTTTAGGTTTGGGAGCGGTTGTTGGGACATTACAGCCAGTAACTTGATTGTTGTAAACCCAGCCAGTAGAACGATCGGCCATCTGAACCTGGATAAAAGCACCTTGTGCTGCCAGATATACCACTCTCGTCCCCCGCGCCAAGTTAGCTTGAATTTTGGCATCGCGCTGGGGTGCCAGTCGTACTCTAGTCGCAGGTAGATCGGTAGGGGTGGCTACCCGACACAGATCGGATTGAAGATCTGCCTCAAAATTGCGCCCACTGAAAAAGTTATTGCTAAATAATATAAAACTGCCCACTGCTGATGCAATTAAGGCGATGCCACCAATTAAGGGTGGAAACCCTCGCTGCGGTGTGGGTGGAACTGGGGCTTGGGATGCTGGCGGCGGATAAGAATTTGCGCCTGGAGCGACAATAGTTGCTGATTCAACCTGGCGATACTGAGGCGCAGTGACGGGTCGGGGTGTTTGGATATAAGTTTGCTCGGGTACAAATGTGCCAGCAACTAAGGCATTAACGGCAACTAGAGCCTCTTGTGCGGTGTGATAGCGATCTTTGAAGTGATAGCGCGTCATCCGCTGGAGAATGGCAATTAGCTGCGGATTAGCGACGGTTAGATGTTCCCATTTGAGTTCGCCAGTGCGATCGTCTGCTGGCAGATCGTAAGGATTGACACCAGTCAGTGCTTGAATCCCGATCGCCCCCAACCCATAGAGGTCGCTACTGGGACGAGGATTGCCGGAGGCTTGTTCGATCGGCATATAACCCGGTGTCCCGATCGCGACGGTCATCGTCTGCTGTCCGGGCACCATCTGTTGATTGCGGACTTGTTTGATCGCCCCAAAGTCAATCAAAATCAACCGCCGATCGAGATTGCGGCGCATAATATTGTCCGGCTTGAGATCGCGATGGATCACCCCCTGCGCGTGGATAAACACCAAAATCTCCAAAATCTCTTGGAGCAGTTCGATCGTTTGCTGTTCTTTCCACTTAGTACCATTTTTGAGTTCCGTCGAGAGCGGATGTCCGGGGATGTATTCTTGAACTAAATAAAATTCCTGTTCTTCTTCAAAATAGGCAAGTAATCGGGGAATTCGATCGTGGTTGCCCAGTTGCTGCAAAACGATCGCTTCTTTTTCAAATAATTTGCGCGCGATATCTAATACCGATCGATCGGTACTAGCTGGTTTGAGATGCTTGAGTACGCATTTGGGATTGCCAGGTAAATGCAAGTCTTCGGTGATATATGTCTGACCGAATCCCCCGATCCCCAAAATTTGGAGTACGCGATAATGTCCTGCTAGTAACTGACCGATCATTTGATAAACCCATCTCCTCAGATATCTCAACTTTACCCTGATTTATAAGTCCTCGGTCATCTCTGCTCGATCGAACCCCTGATGGTGTTGACAGATCGGGGTGTAAAAAGTTTCGAGGCGTTAGGCGTTAGGCGTTAGGCGTTAGGCGTTAGGCTTTAGGCTTTAGGCGTTAGGCGTTAGGCTTTAGGCTTTAGTGCCGATCGTTTTACCCATTACTCATTACCCATTACTCATTACCCATTACTCATTACCCATTACCCATTACCCTCTACCCACAGGTCTATTGAAGTTTCCCGATTTGGTCGATCGCCCAACTGGGACAACCCCGCTGAATTTTGACGACCTTACGATTCAGTTCTTGACCTTGAGCATTGATTAATACTTCAGTCTGAGTCACCAGATCGCCATCTTGAAGATAGGTCGCTAGTACCTGCATCGCTTTGTACTTGAGTGCCGCCTGACGCTGCGAAATCGATAATAATGGTGTAGTTGATGTTGGTGATGAAACGCTTGGCTCTGGGCTGGCGATCGGCTCGACTGGTGCCACGACGATCGGTGGCTCGATCGTCACTGGTGCCGGTGGGGGTAATTCCGTCAGTTTGGGATCTGGGGTGACTGGCAAAATATTCTCGAAAATTTGATTGCCGTTGAGGAGTTCATCAATATTGTAGATCCCTTCAATGCGATCGATATCTTCGCTGTCTTCAGTATTAAAAGTATTCAGATACGCTTCGAGATCGATCTCTTCAGGCTGCTCGGAATCTTTGCTGGGGGCAGTTTCGATCGGCATGGCGATCGAGTCCGGCTCTGCTGCTGCTCCAGTTGGGGGTGGCGGTTGGATCGACGATTGACGATCTAGCTTTGCATCATTGGGCGCGATCGGATCGATCCACACGATATATTCATCCGGCTCAACGGTGATTTCGCCCCGCTCGGTGCGGATGATAAAATTCCCCTGCTTTGGTTGTAAATCGCGAATCAGATACCAATTACCTTTGGTAAAAGTGAGGACATCAATTGGTGGTTTGGGGCGGTTGAGTTGATACCGCTTGTGATTCCACCATACTTTCCACAGTTCGATCGTTTCGGTATAGTTGAGTTTGTAGTACTTAGGAATCTGATAATAATGATGCTCGGTAAATTCAGGATGAGATGATTTTTGTCGGGTAATAAAACCGATTGATTGCAAAGCTGCGATCGTACTTTCTCTATATTCAGAGTTGTTAGTAATTAAAACCTTCCGCTGCCACTGACTGACTTGTTTACTAATTCCAATTAATCTACCATTGCGATCGCTCAACCTAATTGAGGTTGCGGTATATTCTAATTTCAAGTTTTGGCTGGAAACGGAGTGTTTTTGACCCTGGACAAAATATCCAATGATTTGGAGTTCTTCATCTGTAAAATTTACAGTTCGATCGGGTCGATAATTCGTGTCTGCCATAGGGTCACACCAGCCAAAATTCAGCGATAGGGAGTTGTCGGATTCAAGCTTGAGTACTGCTTGGGAGTATACCATTTCGATTCAATAACTAAAAATTGCATCTTTGGTTCCCCAATTCTATCTACTCAAATTTGCGATCTGGCAGTGGGTTCGGCGATTTTAAGCATTTTGACTGAGATAAAGTCAGCAACTTGGCTACCTACTTTATCTCTGCCAGATTTAGTCACGATGTAGCGGTAACAAACGAGTGCTATTGATGCTAAAGCTCGCATCTTGCACCAGCACCTATTAACTAACAAGCGGTGCTTATTAAACGATCGATTGATGGCTAAAACTAACGATTGACTCAAGGGCAACTATCCACTGTCTTGAAAAGGTGCCCCACTATCCACTCAAAAGCTAGTAACTTTGTTTCGATCCAAGATGTGAGAAAGTTCGGGATCGAGTCCGATTCTGATATACTAGGAAGGCTGTGCCCAAATACATATACTCAGATGGCAGTTCCAAAGAAGAAAACATCCAAATCCAAACGTGACAAACGTCGTGCAACTTGGCGCAATAAAGCGGCAATCCAAGCAAAAAAAGCACTCTCGTTGGGTAAATCAGTGCTGACGGGCAGATCTACTAGTTTTGTGTATCCTCAGCCTGATGAAGAAGACACCGCCGAATAACCACTTGGCAGTATCATCGCCAGAGGATCGGCATCCCGATCGTCGATCTGGCACAATGTTTATCGATCGCGCATAGCAAATCCCCACATCAAGATTACTCAGTAGCAATTATCGTTGTGGGGATTTGTCGATCGCCAAATCTTGAGGATGGGGGCAAAAAATGTTTAGTTAAGTAACAGCATCGATTTGAGACGCTCGATCGACTGGAACCAATCTCTAAAAATTAGAGTCAAAATCGATCGCACCGATCGTCAATTGGTTTTGTCAAAAAATGTCAGAGCTTACTTGAATAGTTAGTCAGGATGGTGTAAAGACTCAACTTCTCGACACCATCGATTCAAATTAAATTATAGTAATCTCCAAATAAATGGATAGCGATAAGGTTCGTTAGGGTTGTTTAAGGTTGATAAAATTCCGAAAATTGGTGGAATCCAGTGGAATAGAAAGAAGATGCCACCGATTGCCCAGGCTAAGGGAATTGTGAAAATTAAAGCGGTGAACAGGAATCCTAACGCTCCCGAAATTGCAAAGTACAGCCAAATATTAAAGTGATAGTTAAGTGTCTCTTTGGCAGTTGCCTTAATTACGGGGTCATCGAATAGTAATAAAACCACTAATGGGACGATCGAAGTAAAGAGCAGCGAACCTAAAAAAATCGAGCCGTGGCATAACAAAGAAAATAGTTTCCGTTTGCCACTACCGCTACGATCGCCAGAGTCAATCATTTTAAATCCTCTACAGTAATCTAGACTTAAACCTGTATGTATTAACTCTAGCATAGCTTACAGAGGTTTAGCAGTACGTTTCCCCCGTGTGGAAACCCGCCATTTGGAGCGGTAAAATATGCTCACCCGATCGACTCTCATTCATCTAGAGCGACTTTTGCACCGCTTCTACCCCATACCTCTGTCACATGGCTCCCAGATCTGACACCAACTCCCATCCCTATGGATACAGACGATTTGGCTTTACAGTACTCCTGATCGGTCAAGTTTGGTTACATTTAATTCAAGGTAAAACTTGCTGGCACAAGATCTCCGAACAGTTGTTCAAAACCGGCCCAGCCTCGATGATTCCAGTGCTGTTGACTAATTTCATGGCGGGGATGATTTTCACGCTTCAGACAGCCAGACAGTTGGAGCCGATGGGTGCAATGGCTTCGGTTGGGGGTGTATTTGCGATCGCTTTTTGTCGCGAACTCGCCCCGATCCTGACGGCTTGTGTCGTCGCAGGGCAAGTCGGTTCGGCATTTGCAGCAGAAATTGGGGCGATGAAAGTGAGCGAACAAATCGATGCTCTGTACACACTCCGAACCGATCCGATCGATTATCTGATTTTGCCACGGGTAATCGCTTGTGGCTCGATGGTACCGATTTTAATTGTGCTGGGTTTAGTCTGTGGGATTACCGGTGGTATTTTTGCTGCGGCTCAATTCTATCAATTACCACCATTGGTATTTTTAGATTCGACTCGCAGCTTTTTAAAAACCACCGATCTGATTGGTTTGGGTTTCAAAGGGATTTTATTTGGGGTGGCAATTGGGCTGATTGGCTGTGGTTGGGGGATGACGACTCATGGAGGAGCCAAGCAAGTTGGTGAGTCGGCGACTGCGGCGGTGATCGTCTCGGGAATGACAATTTTTGCGATCGATCTAGCGATTTCGATTCTATTTGGCGATCTGCCAACTAACAAGCAGATCTAAATAGTGTCTAAATACTCTCTCCCTGCATTCGCATGTAAATAAAATAGATATTACTAAGTAGGATCGCGATCGTTATTGTGACCAAGGCAACTTTGAGTAAGCCTAGACTAAATTTACTAAACTTACTATTTCCTGGTGTCGGAAATTTCAAAAAGACTAACAGTCGCTCTGTTGCCAATAATACCAAACCCGACCACACAATTCCCACTAGTAACATCAATAATGAGAGTCCAGTTTGATTGATAACGATCGAATAAATAGGCACAGCCGTGGACTCCCGATCGATCGTGCCATAGATCCCACAATCTAGACAAGCGATGAAGGAAAAAGTAAATCCAGCGATCGCTAAATCTAAAAATGAAGTCGTCCCAATCCAAAGGAATAGAATTAGCTGTCTAACTTTTTTATCCATGTTGGCAGCTTGAAATGCACGATCTAAATTTATTTACTAGCATTGAGACTAGCTTGATAAGCGCGATGGACTTCTTGAACACTATATTGATTGAGAAAATTCGGGCGAACTGTTCGGCTAATTGCGGATTGCCCAAATCGATCGACCATTGTAATAATGGTTTCATCGTCCGTTCGTTGAGAGCACCCCCAAGTGATAAGATATTCCACAAGATTCGATGAAAAACGGTCATCTGAATCATAATTTTAACATCGAGCGTGGGATGCTTTTTGTAAAAAACTACACCCATTTTGCCACGTTCCAATTCTTGCTCGATCAGCCGGGGAATGCGATCGAGTGAAAAAGCTGGATGCCAATGATAACCGACAGCGGCGGGACACTTTACCATCTTGATACCCCGATCTTTGAGCCGGACTCCCAATTCCAAGTCTTCCCATCCATACAGATCGAAACCGAGATCGAATAAGCCAACTTCCATCAACCAATGTCTGGCGATCGCGACATTAGTAGTGGCAAAATAAGCATTAGAAAAGTCTAGAACTTTATAAGGTTCGGTCGTTGGTGCTTCAAAATTGGCGGTATTAATTACCGCCCCATAAGTGAAAACTCGATCGTCACCTTGGGTTTGTTGCGCTGCTAATAAGGTATCAGCATGACATTGAAGAAAAGTGGGCGTGACGACAATATCGCTATCGATGAAAATAATCGTATCGCCTCGCGCTTGCTCCACGCCGAGATTTCTAGCGGCGGATGCGCCTTTGTGAGCTTGCTCGAAGATGTTTAGATGCGGTAATTCGGCGGTACTATTTTGCAGCCACTCGATCGTGCCATCAGTCGAACCATCATCGACAACAATTATTTCATATTCAGTCACGACCTGAGTGTCGAGTGTCTGAATTTCTAATGCTCTCAAACATTTTTGGAGAATGGGGAGTCGATTGTAAGTAGGGATAACAATACTAAAAAACACCGATCTTGTCCTCAAGGATGGAGATTGCCAGGTGGGATCGATCCGCGCGTCGCGCAACCATCCCACCCTAGTTTACGACACGATCGAGCTGCAAAGAGTTTCCAGATCATCAAGTGAATGGATCTAACGCTCTATGCGCGGTTGTCTCCTGGCGGATCGTCTATAGTGTTAGGTAGTGGTGGGTTGCTCCCCCTGCCAAGCTCGTCGATACTCCTGACGAGCGATCGAGTGTAGAGTCGATTATTTCCGGTACGCTGCGCCAAAGGCAGGCTGACGTTGACGGGAACCAGTAGAATCTTATTACGGTATTTATGGCTAGTATTACTGTCGATCGACTCAGTAAAGTTTATCCAGTTGCGATCAAAGAACCAGGCTTAACAGGTACCCTCAAGCATTTTTTCCAACGCACCTACAGACAAATTAAGGCGGTGCAAGATGTCTCATTTCAAATTGAAGCTGGTGAAGTTGTCGGCTTCTTGGGCGCAAATGGTGCGGGTAAAACGACGACATTGAAGATGCTCAGTGGCTTAATTCACCCATCGACGGGGATCGTCAAAGTCGGCGGGCACATCCCGTTTGAGCGCAAACCTGCCTTCCTACAGCAAATTACCCTGGTAATGGGGCAAAAGCAGCAATTAATTTGGGATTTACCCGCCCTCGATTCGCTCAAGATTAATGCTGCTGTCTATGGTTTGAGCGATCGTACTGCGGCATTTCGGATTCAAGAATTGGCAGAAATGCTCTCCATTCAAGACAAACTCACTCAACCGATTCGGAAGCTATCTCTAGGCGAACGGATGAAAGCTGAGTTACTCGCCGCCCTCATTCACGAACCTCAAGTGCTCTTTCTCGACGAGCCGACATTGGGATTGGATGTCAACGCTCAAGTCGCCGTGCGCCAATTCCTGCGGGAATACAATCAGCGATACAACGCCACAATTTTGCTGACGAGTCACTACATGGCAGATATTACCGCACTGTGCGATCGGGTATTGGTGATTCATCAGGGATTATTAATCTATGACGGTAGCCTCAGCGGTTTAGTCGATCGATTTTCACCCTGTCGCGAAGTCAATATCGAATTTGCCCATGTCTATCCCCGCGCCAAGTTAGCCTTATACGCTGATATTCAACAAGTTGAAGGCGCGTCGGCAAGATTTCTGGTACCTCAAGAATCCCTCACCAAAACCGTCTCTCAAATCTTAGGGGAATTAGAAGTCGTAGATCTGAGTATCACCGATCCTCCAATCGATGATGTCATCGGGCAAATCTTTCAATCCGGCAATGCTGAAACAGTCAAAGCTGTCTAAAAATCCCCTCCCTAATGCCAAAAGGCTACGCCAATGACAGGCTCAGGGCAACGCCGAAGAGGGGATATTCAGGCGAGAGATGATTGGTTATAGATCGGATCTGGAGATCGATCGCTAATCTAATACATTAATCGATCGACTAATCCAGGTAATTTAGTCTTACCAATTCCGCATTTTAATTTAGTTAGAAAAGTTAAATTTTTAATCCGATCGACAGATCGATATTTGATAATTGTCTGAGCGATCTTTGCTGGATCGATCTTATTAAAAGCGGCAATATTCGCTTTAATATTCTCAAAAGCTACCGTTAATTCTGATTCAGATGCTTGACTGAGATTGACTTTAATAATTTTTCCAGCCTCAACGTTGAGTTGAGTAGCCATCTCATCATCAATAATAATACAATAGACAAAATCTAACTTAGCTTGTTGAGCCGCGATTAAAATTTGGTTATTAAATACCGCTGTATATTTATCTTCTTTCAAGAGCTTAACCATTATAGGTAAAACATTCTTACCAGAAATAGCTAGTTCAGCAGCAATAGCATTAATTACCACCACTTCTGTATTAGATTTACCTTGAATGAATTTGCACGGTAGGCGTAAAACTTGTCCTAGTGGTGTATTGGTGCCACGTCGCTCTAGAGTTGATACCATAATAAGTTACCTCAATTTGTTTGGTGAAGTGGACGGAAGAATTAGACAAGCCTATTTATTTGTATAGTTATGACCTAGAAAAATTTCAGTAGTTAACTTGTGAAATAACTTAGTGATTCGAGAATCTTGCCAGCAAATTACTGGCTTCTCTTGAAATTCTGCCTGTTTAGTTTGAGCAAAGTTAATCAAGCGTGTATTTACTTGTTTACCTGTAAATCCTTGCTGTTCAATCACATCAGAAATTGATTTCTCTATGCCTACACCAATATGAGTTGGACAGTTACTATACAGTAATCCTAGATTCCAAGGGCCGACAGTGAAATCATCAGTCTTATCCCGCATAGCTTGAAGTGTCGGAATCACCTTGGCGGAAAGCTCGATTGCGTGTTTTAATGATTTAACTCCTAGATCGAACGGTAGGAGAATAGTATCCGCAGTACACAGTAAACATTGAGCTAATTTGTCGGATTTTGGTGAAGCATCGATAAAGATATAATCGTAGTTGCCACGCACTAAGTCGAGAAGATCGTTGAAGATAACATGCGCTTTTTGGGCACGAACGGTATCATTAATATTATTCAAGTAATCTTTTGATGAAGACAACAGAGACAAGTGAAA
The DNA here is from genome assembly GCA_038247275.1 of Chroococcales cyanobacterium. GTDB lineage: Bacteria > Cyanobacteriota > Cyanobacteriia > Cyanobacteriales > Chamaesiphonaceae > Chamaesiphon. The sequence continues at coordinate 2,778 of JBBRVB010000055.1, read as the reverse complement.
ACTTTGACCATCACTGGTGGCGAAACTCTTGGTTTGAATTGATTTTATTAGAATGTCTTTAGCTCGATCGAATTCTTGAAGTTGAAGCTGGTCGTAAACGCGATCGAAATAATCAGGTGCATAATTTGCTTTCAACCCAATTCCACTAGTGAGATCGTTTTGCGGATCGAGATCGATTAATAGGACTCGTTTACCAGCTAGAGCTAAACAAGAAGCAACATTGATGGTATTGGTAGTTTTGGCAACGCCACCTTTACTATTCCAAATTGCCGTCACCAAAGCTGATGGCGGAGCTTGCAGACAGTATGCTAACTCTTTCAATAATTTTGGTAAACTAGTTTTGTTAACGCGTCTGATGGTCGTCACGGGAATAACTAGTCCATCTACTCGCCGCCATAGCTGGAAGAAATCACCATTAAATACTAATCCATAGCTAGCCAAATGACTAGGATTGACTTTAGTAATATCTAAATATTGAATAATCCCATTATTATTAGGTTTATCGGATAAACCTACAGCATCTTTGTATAGGGAATGATTTTGACAAGTAGAGCCAAAATTAGCATCACTTACTGCTGCTAATGCTGATTCGCGTTTCTTAATTTCTATGGCTAAAATCGGGGGCTGTGCTGGATCGTTATAGATTAAGTAATCCGGTCTTAATCCAGCACCAATACCGGGCGTATTTTTAATTTGGTGATGATTTAGTCCTAAATAGTCAAAGAGTCTTGCCATGAAGCTAGCTCCCAAATCTGCTTCCGGGTAGCTAGTTGGGAGGCTCGCCCAAAGATCGACGATTTTTCTAGAGCTAATCTTTGGTGGTGGGGTAGCCGTAGTCATGAAATCTCTGCTCCTTGAAGATGATGTTCCAGTTATGTAGTATCGATCGCATCTTACGACAATCTCGATCTAGCCTACTAGATAGATATTCAGGCAACTTCGATCGCAAACAGGACACTTTGACGTAATATTTATCGGTATTTCCTCGCGTTGGCATTTGTGTGAGCTGTCCGTCTGGGTACAATAGTCCTCAGACAAACTAGTACAGTCACCACTGCACCAAGCCACATTTTGCTCGACATTGAGGCTGTGTCGCTCAGGATTTGTATAATTAGAGTTATGAAACGATTATTTAAAGTCTCTCGATCGCTTCTCGTGACCTACTACGCCTACATGCTAGAGTATCGGGCGGAATTGCTATTGTGGGCACTTTCCGGGTCGTTACCGTTCATTCTGATGGGGGTGTGGACGCAGGCTGCACAGCAGGTAGATTTTGGGTTGTCATCGATCGAGTTTGCCCGCTATTTTTTGGCAGTTTATCTCATCAGGCAGCTTACGGTTGTCTGGGTAATTTGGGATTTTGAGCGCGAGATTGTCGATGGCAAGCTATCATTTCGATTACTACAACCATTAGATCCAGTCTGGCATCATATCTGGTCGCACCTTGGCGAACGGTTTGCCAGGTTACCGTTTATTGTGGGATTAGTTGCTTTATTTTTCTTGCTCTATCCCAGTGCATTTTGGGTACCTAGTTTAGGTACATTAGGCTTGTTCGCGATCGCTAGTTTTTGCGCGCTTGCGTTACAATTTCTGATGCAGTACACATTGGCAATGTTTGCATTTTGGACTGAAAAAGCCAGTTCGATTCAGGAAGTAATATTTTTAGTCAATCTGTTTTTATCAGGTGCGATCGCACCGCTCGAACTGTTTCCGCCAGCGATGAGATCGATCGCATTGTGGACACCATTCCCCTATATTATCAACTTTCCAGCGAGTATTATCACTGGTCTTAAAGTCAATGTTCTGCATAGCTTTGGGATGATTTTAATGTGGGTGGTAATTTTCTCGGTCGTCAATCGTTGGCTGTGGCGCAAAGGTTTAAAACAGTATTCAGGAATGGGAGCATAGGGTTAATTTATAATTGATAATTGATAATTAATTCACTATTCATGCTACATATACCACTTGTAATGAGTGATAGTTAAACTGAAAACCTAATATCTAAAGCCTCAAGCCTAATACCTAATTATGTATAGATATTTAAATCTAATTCAGCTCTTTTGGCGGACGGCGATCGCGGCTGAGTTGGAATATCGACTAAACTTTTTATTTGCAGCATTGAGCAGCTTGGGTGGACTAGCGGGGAGTTTATTCAGTCTATTTTTATTTTACCGCAAGGGATATAATTTTCAGGGTTGGACATGGCAAGAGGCTTTAATTATTGTCGGCATTTTTACCTTTTTAGAAGGGTTTTCTAGTACATTTCTCGCTAGTAATCTCAATCGGATTGTCAAGCACGTTCAGGATGGAACTTTAGATTTTGTGCTGCTCAAGCCGATTAATTCTCAATTTTGGCTCTCCTTCCATAGTTTCTCGTTGTGGGGAGTGCCGGATATGTTATTTGGGTTAGTGATTATTTTGTATGCTGGGAATTTGCTCCAGATCGGGATCGGGGCTTATTTACTCAGTGCGATCCCAATTTTGTTCGGCGTAATTATTATTTATAGCCTCTGGTTTATCTTGGGTGCAACGAGTATTTGGTTTACCAAGATTTATAATATTACTGAGGTATTGCGAGGGTTGCTAGCGGCTGGACGCTTCCCGATTGGGGCGTACCCGCCGGCGTACCGCTTCTTTTTTACGTTTGTGGTACCTGTCGCGTTTTTGACTACCGTACCTGCTGAAGCCCTGCTAGGGCGGGGAAGTCCGGCTTGGATTGCTGGTGGGGGCTGTTTGGCGGTGGTGTTGCTCTTATTGTCTAGCTACTTTTGGCGGTTT
>JBBRVB010000054.1:0-15271 GCA_038247275.1 Chroococcales cyanobacterium | reverse complement strand
TCAGTTTGCACTAGTTAACTTTTTACTCATAGGAATCTCACATCATGAACTTCAAATCTATCCTCGTTGTCGGTCTCAGCCTAGCTACTATCGGTTTGTCACTCCCCGCTCATGCTGATGATACCGCCACTGTCGTCAATAGCTCTCAAGATGCGATCGTCACTGGAGTCGGTAACTACACTAGCCAAGAAAATACCACTAGTGTCGAAAATAGTACGCGGGGTCGTCGCACTACTGGTAACAATACTGGTACTTCCGTCAATAGTCGTCAAGCTGCTGACGTTCAAGGTCGCTACAACGACACCACCCAAGTTAACGGTACTCAAGTTACCAATTCCAGACGCAACGTTCGTTAATCTGATCCCGGCGGTTAGCTGAAACCTTACAAAATATTTTCGCCAAAATGCTCGCTTACAGGATGATGTAGGCGAGCATTTTGCATGGTGGTTGCCAAATCGTTATATATTAAGTAACCTACCCGAGAAAGTTTAGATTCTCAGGCACTCGCGATCGAGTCGAGTGCAATCTAAATACAGCCCTCATTATTGTGACGATCGTAGACATCTATGTCCAGATGGCAACCCGTTAGCTTAATTCCGTCCGCGATCTCCCGCCGTCTCGTCATGGTGGGGTTACTTTTAGTCACCAGTTGTTCGCAACAACGTAGTAATTCGGTGACTGCTGTTGCTAGTGGCGATGAGGGGAGAATCACCGTCGGGACGACTCAAAAGCCGCGTACCCTCGATCCGGCGGATGCGTATGAATTGCGATCGCTGGCGTTGATTCGGAATTTGAGCGACAGATTGTATACTTACGATCCTGGCAGTACCCAACTCAAACCGCAGTTGGCGACGGCTTTACCGAAAGTTAGTGCGGATGGGCTGACTTACACGATTCCGATCCGTCAAGGGGTAGTGTTTCATGATGGGACACCTTTTAATGCCGCAGCGATGGCATTTTCGCTACAACGATTCATCCAAAATAAAGGCAAACCATCCTCGCTCTTATCGGACAGGGTAGCTTCAGTGAGGGCAACTGGCACCTATGAACTGACGATTCAGCTCAAAAAACCTTTTGCCGCGCTCCCGGCTGTGCTGGCATTTCCAGGCACCTGCGCGTTGTCTCCCAAAGCTTATAAGATTGGCAAAGGTCTATTTGAAGCAAATATCTTTGTCGGTACTGGCCCTTATCAACTCAAGGAGAAAGGCGACTACGGCACAGATCGTGTTAAATTAACGGCATTCGATCGTTATTGGGGTGCTAAACCACTCAATCGCGGCGTGAATGTCCAAATTTTCCACAATAACTCCGCAAACCTGTACAACTCCTTCCGCACTGGAGCTGTCGATGTCGCGTTCCAATCCCTCGAACCAGATCAAGTCAAGAGCCTCGAAGCGGGAGCCAAAGCGGGAAATTGGCAATCGATTTCGATCGATGGCAGCGTGACTAGTTACCTGATTCTCAATGTCCTCCAAAAGCCCCTAGACAACCCCCTCGTCCGGCAAGCACTGGCTGCTCTGATCGATCGACCCACGATTAACGAACGGGTCTTGTATGGGCAAGGAAACCCCTTGTACAGCATTCTGCCGAGTACCTTCGATCTCTCCCAACCAGGTTTTAAAACCGCTTATGGGGACGGCAATATCGCCAAAGCCAAACAATTGCTCACCCAAGCCGGATTTTCGCCCCAGAAGCCAGCCAAAATTCAAATCTGGTACCCCTCTAGCTCTACACCCCGCCGGCTGACTGCGGGCTTTTTGCGGGCTTATGCACAGCAAAAATTGGGTGGGATGCTCGAACTCGAACCAAACACGATCGAGTCGGCATCTTTTTTCAAATATGCCAGTAAAAATATTTACCCAGCGACACTCCAAGACTGGTACCCCGATTTTCTCGATCCCGACAATTTCGTCCAACCTTTCCTCGAATGCCCCAAAGGTTCGGCGGCTACAGGGTGTAAAGAAGGCAGCAGTCAATCCCAAGGGTCGTTCTATTATAGCGATCGCATGAATCAATTGATTGCCGCCCAAGGCAAAGAAACAGATCCCACCAAACGCAAACAAATCTACACCGATCTCCAAAATCTCATCATTCAAGATGTCCCCCTCATTCCCCTCTGGCAAACCAAAGATTTTGTCTTCGCTAAAAAAGGGATGACCGGGATTAAAATCGATCCACTTCAGAATTTGTTGTATTCAGAAATGAAGAAGTAGGGTAGAGGGTAGAGGGTAGAGGGTAGAGGGTAGGTAAATTAAAATAAGATTAGTATTTAAAATTTTTCTTGAATTTGTCGCTCGTCACCTGTCATTTACATTATTTGCGATCGATAAGATTTAGTGAAAATTGAGACTCTTATCTACCATCTACCATCTACCCTCTAACCCCTCTCCCAACCAAGCACCAATTCACTAGAACTAAGCACAAATCCCATGTCTCGATCGAAAACCCTCCAATACTATCTAGCTGCGCGATTGCTCCTGGCTCCCTTGATGTTATGGACGATCGTCACCCTCGTATTTTTCTTGCTCAAAGCAACACCTGGCGATCCGGCGGATGCCTTTTTAGGTAATCGCGCATCGGAGGAAGTCAAAGCAGAACTCCGAGAACAATTAGGTTTGAATCGACCAGTTTACGTTCAATATTTTAGTTATTTATGGCAACTACTCCAAGGTGACTTTGGGAAATCGATTACTAGTTCTGGTAAGGCAGTTGTTACCGTCATTCAAGAGAATTTTCCCGCAACCTTAGAACTGGCGATCGGGAGTATGTTAATTGCCTTTGTTGTCGGCGTTACCGTCGGGACAATTTCGGCTTCTCGTCCCGGAACGATCTGGGAAGCGAGTGGGAGATTGTTTGGGATCGTCAGCTATTCTTTACCGATTTTTTGGGTAGGGATGTTATTTCAATTGGTATTTGCCGTCCAATTACGTATTTTCCCACTGGGGGGGAGATTTCCCGCAAATCTCACACCACCGGAGAAAATTACTGGGTTGTACACGATCGACAGTCTATTGCACTTTGACTTAGGGAGCTTTTTTGTTTCGCTCCATCATTTAGCTTTACCCTGTCTGACACTCGGCATTTTACTCAGCGGGATTTTTGAGCGGATCGTGCGGGTAAATCTCAAGCAAAGTCTCAAAGCTGAATATATCGAAGCTGCTAGAGCCAGAGGCATTCCCGAACATAAAATCCTGATTTCCCACGCGCTCAAAAATGCGATGATTCCAGTAATTACCGTCTTGGGCTTGACGACGGCTTCCCTCTTAGGTGGTGCTGTACTAACTGAAGTTACCTTTTCCTGGCCGGGATTGGCAAGTCAATTATATGAAGCAATCTCCAACCGTGATTATCCCGCAGTTCAGGGGATCATGGTCTTCTTTGCCGCGATCGTGGTCATCTCCAGTATTCTCATCGATCTGATGAATGCCTGGATCGATCCGCGCATTAAATATTAGTTTCCGGTATTGCTGGGCTGGTACTAGCGATAATATCGCGATCGTGCTGGTATTTTGTCAGCCAATAGTGAGTTACATTTATCGCTATTGAGCCATATCATCTTTGTAGGGGTGTGATTGTGAAATTTTGTAGGTGTGGACTTATCCTCTAGATTGACAGCAACTGACGTTAACTAGGAACGACTAGAGAATATGTACGTCAGATTGTATGAGCCTGAGTAGAGCCTGGTGGTAGTAGTGCGGTGAAAGTGTGATGAGTTTAGTCAAGATCTTCTAACTAAATGCATTAACTACCAATAGCTAATAGCTAGCCCAATATCTTGAGTACGCGATCGTCTGGCTGCCATTTTTCCACTCCCCACACAGATCTTATGGATATTTACTGCACTCGCCCTCATTGCGAACAACCGCTGAACTCGTTTTCCGATCTGGATGATAGTAATCTGCTCAAAACCGTACATCAACGGCATTGTTCTAATTGTGGAATGCCCTTGATTTTAGATGGACGGTATTTACCGATTAAGCTGCTCCAGCAGGGGGAATTGGGAGTGGCATTCATCGGTTGCGATCGCCGTACACCGGGGCTAAAACGGTGTGTGATCGAGCAATTGCAGGTAAATCCTAGTTTTAATGCCGATCGAGTAGAAATCGCCACCAAGCTATTTCATCGTGAAGCCCAAGTGTGGGAAAAATTGGGTGAGCATCCGAAAATTCCGCGCTTGTATGCGTTCTTGGAACTGACGACTTTGGGATCTGCCCCCGATCGCCAACAGAAGTTTTTTTACTTGGTGCAAGAATATATTGAGGGTCAGAATCTACAACAAGAACTAGCCATCAAGGGCAAATTTGCTGAATCTGAAGTCATCTTTGTCTTGAAAGAAATCGCCAAAATATTGGAGTTCATTCACTTTCACGATACAGTCCACCGCGATGTTAAACCATCAAATATCATGCGGGATTTGCAAGGCAAAATCCATCTGATCGACTTTGGGGCGGTCAAGCAGGTTGTCGTGCAGACACCAAAAGAGATCGATCGAAATATCACATGTGTATTTACGCCTGAATATGCGCCGTGGGAACAGCGTCAAGGACAGAGTGTTTATCCCTCGTCAGACTTATATGCTTTGGGTGTAACTTGTATCAATTTGCTGACGGGGAAACAACCTGCCGAGCTATTGAATGGCAAGACAAATGAGTGGCAATGGCGGACACCAGATCTTCACGTCAGCAATGCTTTGGCGGAAATTATCGATAAAATGTTGTGTCACCTCCCGTCAGAGCGATTTCAGTCCGCACGGGCGGTACTCGATACTCTAGATGCGACTTGGGGCTTGCCAACTGTGAGTCTTTCACCTTCCAAGATTTTGGCGACGATCGATCCTACTGCTTCGAGCACGCTGCTGTCATTGGACATCGACAATCGGTATGGGCGAGAAGCGGAAATCGTCGAGCCACCGCCACCAATCGAGCCGGTGGTGGCAGCACCTGCGCCGCTGGTTGCTATTGCCAAGGATACCCCGTCAAATCTGCCTGTGTCGCCCCCACCGATCGTGCCACATCCCACCAAATCTTACCAACCGTGGCTGTTAGCAGGTATGTTAGTGGCGGGAGTATTGAGTTTGGGTGCGCTGATGCTCCCAAATATTTGGTCATTTAATACTTTTAAACCGGAAGCGACTAGCAATCCGATCGCGAGTCGGAGTAGTAGCGGCGATCGAATCTTACTGAGTATTGAAGGCAATCGAGATACCGATCGATTTAAAGCATTAAAACGCGACGGCGTTGCCGCGATCGCGAGTAAGAACTATCCAGAAGCCGTTACGAAATTACAAGCAGCATTAACGGAAAATCCTAACTCACCCGAGACTCGAATCTATCTCAATAATGCCCTAATTGGTAATAATAAAAGTTATACGATCGCTGTCGCGGCACCGATCGCTCGATCGCTCGATCGAGCCTCCGAAATGTTACGCGGATTTGCTCAAGCTCAAGCGGAAATGAATCAACTTGGGGATGTCAATGAACCTAAAATCAAACTCAGAATCGTAGATGATAGCGACGATCCAAAAACCATTGAGAGTATTGCCACAAGTGTAACTGAGCGACCGGAAGTATTGGGCATCGTCGGTCACAATCGCAATGATGTCACAATGAAAGCTGCTAGTATTTACGATCGGAATAAATTACCGTTTATTGCCCCGATTAGTACAGATAATGAACTAACTAGTGCCAATAAACCGTACATCTTTAGAACCAATCTCAAGGGAGACGCGATCGCTGGTAAGTTAGTCAATCGGCTGATGGATTTCGAGCGCAAGCGTAAAGTAGCGATCTTTTACGTTCCCAGTATTTCATATAATAATGAATTAAAAAATCAATTTGCCAATAAATTAACGGCTAAAGGTGGTGAAGTCGTAGGGACTTTTCAGTTCTCGATAGTAGCCGATTCTGCATCGCCTTCCGCCACTCCGCCGCCTTTTGATGCAAATACTTATCTCAAGCAAGCCAAAGCCATGGGTGCACAAGCAATTCTATTATTACCAGTCGGACGCTCTAGCCGTGAGGCATTGAAAATTTTGAGAATCAGAGCGAGTAGATATCCCGAACTCAGCGTAGTAAGCGATACTGCTTTATACAATCTCAATACGCTCAAAGCAGGTAAAAAAGCTGAGGGTTTGGTGATGGGAGTATCTTGGCAAGAATCAGAAAGTACACCGCAATTTTCGACAGGTGCCAAACAACTCTGGAATACTCAAGTTAACTGGGCGACTGCTACTTCTTATAATGCGGTTAAGGCTGTCGGTACGGCGATTAAATCTCAAGCATCACCTTCGCGAGAAAGTGTAATGAAGGCTTTATCTAAAGATGAGTTTATGGGTGCATCGGGTACATTTCAGTTTACCAACGGCGAACCGACGAACAGATATATTTTAGTCAAAGTATTGAAAACTCCACCTAATTATAAATACTCTTCCAGTACGGGATATGATTTTATACCGCTCGATTAAACAGTCGATCGTTCGGGTTAGGAATTACCCAGAGACTAGAAGTCTCGGCTAATTAATCAGTCCGCCTGCGTGGACTGATTAATTAGAACAGAGCCAATGTCCTCAACCCCAACTCACCTTATTTATTGCGATGTGTTTGGGTGTGAAAAAACTCGGTGTCAATTTACCTGTAATACTTTGATAGCAGTTTCGATCAACTTAAAATAATAGGGCTTAGTAATATCGATCGATTCAACTGAGTCTGCTACTCTGATTAACTCTCCTACTTTTTGACCTTTGTTAATCACTAGCGTTTGACCTTGACTATTGACGATCGTCAATATTTTTTTATCATTAGACATACTGCAATGATAATTCCGCTGTTCGTAATTAAATGTGTAAGTTGGTACCGATACTGGCAAACGGACGCTAATTACTTCAAGCTCGATCGAGTGCGAATCTTTCCAGTTATTTTCCTTGAGTTTGTAGGCAATATCTAGATATTTGGGTAGGGGAAAATAGTCACCAAATCGCCACGCGATCGCTTTAATTCCTTTTTGAAATGCTGGAGTATCGACGGTAAATTTTAGGTGTCCTTTGCCGACAATTTTTTGTTCGATGACCCGGACATTTGATGTCCAAAATACTGGATCTGGATTTTCCATGCCGCAAGGATGAATCGCGTCGATCTGTTCGTACAGTGACATGTTAATTGCCGCTAGATCCGCTTCGGCATCGATTTTGACTAAATGTTTGAGATGTTCGATTTCGAGGCATTTATGGGCAAATTCGCTGAGTTGCTGTTGAAATTTCTCTAGGTTTTCTGTTGGCATCGAGAAGCCGCCTGCGGCACGATGTCCGCCGTATTTGCCGAGTAGATCGTGACAGTATTCTAGGGCTTGAAAGACATTAAATTCCGGGATGCTCCGCGCTGAACCTCGGATGTGATGTTCATCTTCATTGGTACCGATAAATACTGGCACACCGTAACGTTCGACTAAGCGCGAAGCAACGATCCCAATTACCCCATGATGCCAACCAGGATGGACGATAACTAAGACGCGATTTTGTTTAATATTATAATTACCTTGTTCGATGAGATCGATCGCTTCTTGCTCGATCGCGGCGCACATATCTTGACGCTGTTTATTCACCTGTTCGCATTGGATTGCTCTGGCTAATGCTACGCCCATATCATCGGTTGTGAGTAAATTAATGATAATCTGGGGGTCATCAATTCTACCGATCGCATTAATCCTGGGGCCTAATCTAAATCCGATATCTTCGGGCTTGAGTGCGGCATTTTTATTAGTAGTTCCACCCTGAGTTCCTGACATTTCAATTAATGCCTGGATGCCAATCACCTGGGATTTAGGCAACAGTTGTAAACCCTGCTTGACTAAGCGACGGTTAATCCCCGTTAATGGTGCTAGATCGGCGATCGTGCCGAGTGTAAATAACTCTAATAACTCATCGCTCAGGGAGGGTTTTTTTAACCTCTGGGCTAATTCTAGAGCCAATAGATAAGCAACTCCGACCCCAGCAATTGCGCGATAGACGGAAGATTCCGCAATCAATTTCGGATTGAGAATTGCCTGTGCGGGTGGTAATACCTGGGGTAAGTCATGGTGATCTGTAATGATGACCTGTAAGCCCAATTCTACCGCTCTAGCGATCGCGGCTACTGCTGATATCCCATTATCTACTGTGATAATCAGCTTCACACCCTCAGCGTGAAACTCCTCCACAATCCGCTGATTGATTCCATAGCCATCCGACATCCGACTGGGAATCGCATAGTCTACATCTGCACCCAAAGCAGACAAAGCACGCAATAGTAATGCAGTACTGGTCATGCCATCCGCATCATAGTCCCCACAAATGGCAATTTTGGACTTACATTCGATCGCATTTACCAGGATATCTAAACTTAGCTCTAGATCTGGAAATTCGGTCAATGGCGAGGGTAATATCGCTGTCTCTGGGTGAATGAATAACTCGGCTTGCTCGACTGTCTCAATTCCGCGATTTATCAATACCTGGGCGAGTAATGGCGATGTCGCCGCTTCAGGGGTGAGGGTGATTCCCGCCGCAAGTGTCGCCGCTTGGGATGGATTGCTCGGTGCTATGTGCCAGCGGTGTTGAGGAAGCATGGTTTAATAATTAATAATTGATAATTGATAATTGATAATTGACCTTTAGCAATTTAGCTGAGTTTTTGCTGTTACCAAGACGCGCACATCCATGCCTGCTTGTGACAACATTTGGACTAATTTGTCGATTGCAAATCGCTCGATATCGCCATTCATCAAATTACTAATACGCGGTTGTGTCTCACCAAAAAACATCGCAGCTTCTGCTTGCGTCCAGTTTTTAGATTGAATAAACCGTCTCAAATCCAACATCAGATCTGCGCGAATTTTGAGGTTAGCGGCTTCCTGACTGTCAAAGCCTAGATCTTCAAAAATATTGCTACTACCTGTTACTACGTCACTCATCGGAATTATCCTCCTGTGCTTGAGATTCTCGATACTCCGTCATCTGCTGATAACGCTGCTGACCAATTTTTAGATCTTGCTTTGCTGTTTTTTGGGTCTTCTTCTCAAAGGCATGAAGAACATAAACTGCTTCTTCAAATCGCGCTACATAAAATATTCGGTAAGCATCTTCTGTGCGAATTCGGATTTCTTGAACTCCTTTACCGACGGTAGACATCGGCTTGAAATCAACAGGATCTTCACCACGTTGTACGGCACGCAGTTGGAAACCAGCTTTGCGTCGAGCATCTTCTGAAAATGAACCAACATCATCTCTGGAGCTACCGATCCAATTAATTGGCTTATCTTCCATGTGAAAATCATACCTTATTTGGCATTACTCGATCGATTTGGCAGAGCCGATGCTTTGCTATGTAGGTTACTTAGAGGTAGAATACCTCAGCTAGACCCCTGTTCACTAGGTTCAAACTTCCATGAATGCAGCAGAAAGTAAACGAGTTGAAGACTTCCTGACTAAGTGGTTGGGTTCTGAGGGGAACGAACGGGCAAATTATCAAACCTTTTTTGGCGATCTGTGTGTGGCTCTAGATGTGCCAGAGCCGCCGCCAAAGGGCAGTGTCGAGGGCGATCGGTACTGTTTTGACAAAAACATCAAGTTCTTCGGACACAAGGCAGAGACGACGCGATTTGCGGACTTTTATAAGGAAGGATGCTTTCTGATTGAAGCCAAGCAGGGGAGTACCAATTCAACCAAGGGGCATGGTAAGCGGGGGACGAAGGGTTATCGGGATGCGATGCAACAGGCGTTCAACCAGGCGAAATCTTATGCTTACAATCGGATGTTACCAGCGTTACCGCCGTTTTTGATTACCTGCGATATCGGTTCGCATTTTGAGGTGTGGGAGGGGTTTAGTGGGGAGTATGGGAGCTATGGGGCGCGTCAGCAGCTAAATCTCAAGGATCTGGCGCAACCGGAAATATTCGATCGATTTGTGGCAATTTTCACAGATCCCCAATCGCTAAATCCTGAGAAGTATCGAGCGCGGGTGACGCGGGAAGTAGCGGCGGAGTTGGCGAAGTTGTCGCGGTGGCTGGAGGAGCAGGGGCGCGAACCTCATGAGGTGGCGAATTTCTTGATGCGGTGCATTTTTACGATGTTTGCGGAGGATGTGGAATTACTCAAGGGGGAGGTGTTTACCAAGGCATTGCGCGATCGATGGATACCCAATCCGCAGCTATTTAAGCCAGAAATCGAACAACTGTGGCAAACGATGAATACGGGTGGTTCGTTTGGCTTTGAGCGGGTGTTGCGGTTCAATGGCAGCTTTTTTGAGGATGCGACGGCGTTTGACTTGCCCAAGGAGCAGCTAGAGGTGTTGTCCGCAGCGGCGGCGAAGGATTGGAGTCAGGTGGAACCCGCGATTTTTGGGACGCTATTAGAACGGGCGTTGGAGAAGAAGGAACGGAGTAGATTGGGGGCACATTATACGCCGCGATCGTATGTGGAGCGGTTGGTGCGCCCGGTGGTGATGGAGCCGCTGCGTCAACAGTGGGATGAGATCGAGCTGGAGCTAAAGCGGGTGCTGGAAACGGCGGAAGGTAAGGAGCCGACAGCAGCACAGCGGAAGCAAGCAATCCAGGAGATTGAAGCTTTTTTAACCCAACTTCGACAGGTAAAAATTCTCGATCCGGCTTGCGGGACGGGGAATTTTTTGTATGTAACATTGGATTTGCTCAAGGGCTTGGAGCAGGAGGCGATCGCGCGGCTGGTAGATGTAGCTGGAGAAGTACAACTCGGACTGGAGCAAATCAATCCGGCGCAATTTTTGGGGATCGAAATCAATCCACGGGCAGCGGCGATCGCGGAGCTGGTAATCTGGATTGGGTATCTGCAATGGTATTTCAAACGCTATGGTAATGCAGCACCGCCGGAGCCAGTATTACAAGCGTTTGGGAATATCGAATGTCGCGATGCGGTGTTGGCTTATGACGGGATGGAGCCAGATCTAGACGCGAAAACAGGGGAGGTTCGATCGCGTTGGGGTGGCAAGATGATGAAGCATCCAGTGACGGGTGAGGATGTGCCAGATCCACTCGATCGAGTCGTTATTTACAAATATCTTAATGCGCGAGCTACGGAATGGCCAGAAGCAGATTATATCGTCTCGAATCCGCCGTTTATTGGGAATGCACGGATGAGAGAATCGCTCGGTGATGGTTATTCAGAAGCTTTACGAAAAACTTATGAAGATATTCCAGACACGATTGATTTTGTGATGTACTGGTGGCATAAAGCCGCAGCACTAGCCACACACTCAAAATATCTAAATCGTTTCGGCTTTATTTCAACAAACACAATCCGTCAAATTAGACAAAGAAAAGTAATCGATTTTTATCTGGATAACAAAAAGCCAATCAACCTAATTTTTGCTATTCCAGATCATCCTTGGACAGATGGAGACGCAGCAGTTACAATAGCTATGACCGCTGCTGAAGTTTCAAACACAAAAAATCTACCTCGCTCTGCTCAAATAGGAATACTATTTAATGAAGGATCTGGACAAACACCTGAAGATAAAGCTAGTTCGGTTTCAATTCAGTATCAGAGAGTAGATCGAATCTTCAGCGATCTTAATTTCGGTGTCGATACAACAAAAGCTATTTCACTAAAAAGTAATTCAAATATAACTTTCAAGGGTTTTGAACTCGGAAGTCAAGGATTTTTAGTTAACGAAAGCAGTAAGCACTTTATCTCATCAAAAATAGTACATCCTTTTGTCACAGGTAGAGATTTAGCTCAAATACCTGAAGAAAGATATGTGATAGATGCCAATCATTTGTCAGAAAATGAACTAGAAACTAAGCATCCTAGCATTTACCAATGGCTCTTAGAAAATGTCAAGCCAAGCAGACAAATTAATAACGATCTCAGACTAAGACGTGAGTGGTGGCGTTACCGCAGATCGAATGACATTATGCGTGATGGAATAAAAGATTTAACGAGGTATATCATTACACCCAGAACGGCAAAATATCGATGCTTCACACTTCGAGATAAGAGTACTCTTCCAGAGAGCGAAATAATCGCTATTTTTCTGGATGACTATTATTTTCATGGCGTTCTTTCAAGTTGTATTCACGTTTCATGGGCATTACGAGCGGGTGGCGATTTGGGCGGAAACACCCCACGCTATAACAATTCTGTTTGCTTCGATCCCTTCCCGTTTCCAGATCCTACCCCAGAACAAAAGCAAAAGATTCGAGAATTGGGCGATCGATTGGATAGTCATCGCAAACAAGTTCAAGCCGCCCATCCCGACATCACCATCACCGGAATGTACAACCTGCTCGAAAAACTCCGCGCTGGTACACCATTTAGCGAACTCGATCGAGCATACAACAATCGCGCCCTCGTCTCCACCCTCAACCAGATCCACGACGAACTCGACAAAGCCGTATTTGAAGCCTACGGCTGGCAAGACTTGTCAGGCAAACCCGCCGCCGAAATCACCGAAACCATCCTCGAACGCCTCGTCGCCCTCAACGCCGAACGCGCCGCCGAAGAGCGCAACGGACACATCCGCTGGCTCCGCCCCGAATCCCAAGCCCCCGAACAAGTTCAATCCACCCAGATCGCGATCTCCGGTATCGACATCGCACCAGAAATCGTTGTAACCCCCGTCGAACAGCAAAAATGGCCGACCCCACCAAAAGCCCAACTCGCAGCCATCCGCGACCTGTTACGCACCAGTAGCGGCGAATGGACAGTATTGCAAATAGCCAACCAATTTACAGGCAAAAATACCCAGAAGAAATTAGCTGCGATCGCGGAAAATCTCGATCGATTAGAATGGTTCGGGCTGCTGGTTAAACGCGAAGATACAGGCATCACCTACTGGCAATATGCCGAACTCCAACAAACCGCCTAGAGACGCGGCATCCCCGACTTCTCGCAGAAGTCGGGGATATGTCCTCACCATCTAAACTCAAAAATAATTATGTCAGCCACCGAAATTATTTTCTTAGTAGAACAAGATCCCGAAGGAGGCTATACAGCCCAAGCTTTAGTGGAATCTATTTTTACAGAAGCCGAAGATTTAGAAACCTTGAAAGTCGTGGTTAAAGATGCAGTACATTGTCATTTTGACACCCTAGCAGATCGTCCAAAAATCATTAGATTACACATCGTCAGAGACGAGGTTTTTGCGGCATGAAGGTTCCCAGAAACTTATCGAGTAGTCCTGAATCAGAGCCAATCGAGCATCTGAGTCCAGTGGTGGCTCGGATGATGTTGGTAGCCTTACCAGACCACATCCGCACAGCTTTTGAGCGACGCGCACAGGAGATAGACTATCCAGTTGAGGCTGTTTTAGAAATGGCAATTGCCGGATTCCTAGATAGTGAATCTCTGAGCTTTGAAGATTGTCAGCCCCGCTATTAGGCTTGATGCTACATCAACGCCAAAAATCTCATCCTTTGTAACCTCTCCTGCGGAGAATCGATCGCAATGGCTTGGGCTGGCGATCGATCGACTTTCATCCGCTCGATTTAAGCTGCTAAATAGGGATAATCAGTATAGCCCTCAGCCCCCGCAGAATAGAACTTAGTCGGATCTGGGGCATTAAGCTCGGCGTTTTTGGCGAACCGAGTGGGGAGATCGGGATTGGCAAGAAACGGGACACCAAAAGCAACAGCATCGAGTTTACCATCGGAAATCGCCGCCTCTGCTTCCTCCGCACTATAGCCCATATTCCCCACGATCGCGCCTTGATAGATCGATCGAATTGGGGTCATCACATCGCCTTGTTGTTCGCCCTTGAAGTCCGCTCTCATGACGTGGAGATAAGCTAGATGATAGTCATTAAGCTTACCCGCCAACCAACTAAAAGTCGCTACAGGATCGCTGTCGATCGTACTATTAAAACTATTGAGCGGTGAAATTCGCACTCCCACTCGATCGCTTCCCCACACCGCCATCGTCACATCCAGCACTTCCAACAATAGCCGAGCGCGATTTTCCACCGCACCCCCATAAGCTCCACTCCGCTTGTTAGAGCCATCCCGCAGAAATTCATCTAACAAGTAACCATTCGCCGCATGAATTTCTACCCCGTCGAATCCCGCCGCCTTCGCATTTACCGCCGCTGCTTGAAAGCCAGCAATAATTGTCGGGATTTCTGCATCAGCTAATTCACGCGGAACAGTGTAGGGAAACTTCCCTTCAGGAGTATGGATTTCATCATTGGTAATCGCGATCGCACTGGGCGCAACTGGCACCTTACCACCATTCAATAATGGATGACAAGCCCGCCCACCATGCCAGATTTGGAGTACGATCTGACCGCCTTTGGCATGTACCGCAGCGGTGACTTGCTTCCAGCCAGCGACTTGAGCATCATTATAAATTCCTGGTTCCGCGCCAAACGCCGAGCAACCATCCATCGCCGCAGTCGCCTCAGCAATAATCAATCCAGCACTCGCCCGTTGACTATAATGATCTGCCATCAGAGCCGTCGGTACATGGTTTTCGTCTGCTCGACAGCGCGTTAATGGTGCCATCAGCATCCGGTTGGGTATAGTTAATGCGCCAAGTTTGAGCGGTGTAAACAGATGGGTAAATGTCATAGCTAACTAAATAATAATGAAGGGCGAGATTAGTCTGCTGTAGTAATTTCGGTAGTTCGATATTCTCGAACTATTAAACTATATCAACTAATATGAGATAATGCAAGTAGCGATCGATACAATTAGCAATCCACAGCACATCTGCAACTGTCAAACCCACCCACCATGCGCCCCTTCTATCATCCCCAATCCGAAGATATCTCCCTCGTTGGCGTACTCTACGCACTAGGCGATCCGGTGCGGTTGCAGATCGTCCAGCGACTAGCCGCAACCGGGGAATTAACTTGTTCGGATCTAGATTGCGCCGTTGCCAAATCTACGATGTCCCACCATTTCAAAATCTTGCGCGAATCGGGACTAGTACTGACACGGAAGGAAGGTACTCAGCACATTAATACACTTCGATCTACCGATCTCGATAGGCTGTATCCAGGACTCTTGACGGCGGTGTTGTGTCCTCTTGCTAATGCTAAATAATGCCGATTGGGGATGACGGTATAAACATTGAAAATATCAATAGTAAAGCTTAAACCCTAGCTGCTGGGCAGTGCCCACCCTACATTTCGGCTCTCCCGCCTATATGGTGATAAGTATTGCTTATTTGAATAATTGGAGTGAAACGGAAATTATTTAAATAAGCAAGCCAATAGCTTCTCTTTCATCAGATCGAAATTCTTAAATCCATAGCTTTGGCGAATGATTAACT